>JAJFUP010000189.1 GCA_021372395.1 Deltaproteobacteria bacterium | reverse complement strand
CCCCATCCGCGAGGACCGTGCAGGGCGCCTCAGATCTCCCGGGTGGTCTTGTCCACGAACTCGGCGATCTGGCCCATGAGCGAGGAGAGGTCATCGGGTTTGAGTTTCAGGAAGCTCACGGCCTTTGGGTGCAGGGCATAGAGCATCCCGTCGAGCCCGGCCCCGATGCCGCTCATCATGGCCACGGCGTCGGCCGTGTGCACGATAAAGGACAACGGGTCGGCCTGGGACTCTGCGGGGTCGTGGTGATGCCGGATGGCCTTGGCGATGTGCGCCGGGATCTGCCATATCCGGCAGGCCTCGGAGGCCAGCTCCGCGTGATCGAACCCCAGGATGTGCCTCTCCGCATTCAGGAAAGTCTCGCTGCTTTTGTTCACGAAGTCCCTGAATGCCTGTTTGCGCTCCTGGATGTAGGGGTCGAGGATGATCTTGCCCGCGTCGTGGATGAGCCCTGCAGAGAAGGCATCCTGCTCCAGCTCGGGCTTCACGCGCCGCGCGAGGATCTGCGACCCTGCGGCAACGCCCAGCGAGTGGGTCCAGAGGTCGCCTGCCTCGAGGTCGTACCCGGCCAGGGTCTGGCCGAGGATCTCTGATGAGCAGGCAAGGTTGAGCATCTCCATGAGCGTCTTGGAACCCAGGACCACGGCCGCATGCCGGACCGAGGAAACCTTGCCCGAGAGCCCGTAGTAGGGGGAGTTGGCGATCTTCAGGACCCGGGTGACAATGGCCTGGTCGGCCTCGATGACTTTGGCGAGGTCCGAGAAGCTCGAAGTGGGCTTCGCCATCACCTCCCGGGCCTTCTGTGCCACCTGGGGCATGGGGGGCAGGTCCTTGAGCGACCCGAGGATCCTCTCCTTGAGGCCGCTGCCGCGCTCCTCTCCTTTGGCGGCCCGGGGTGCAGGGGCCGAGGGATCACGGCCCTGCCCGGGGGATATGTCGATGCCCCCTCTGCAGCTGGGGCAGGGTATGGTGACGGCGCCTGTCAGGGCTTTCAGGCGCTCATCCGGAATCGTGTATTCCTTCGAGCAATGTGGGCAGCGTATCTTCATCGTCTGTGTCCTCTCCCTGCACGTTTCCTGACCACATTCATACCAAGAAATACCAGGGGGCGCCCCCCCATATCATTCCCGCCGGCACCAGCCGCGTCGGGGCCGGTGCGGTTCTGGCGCTACGAGATCTTTATCCTGCCTTCGTCCACATTCAGTATGATGCTTCTGAGCCTTGTCCCGCCGACGTTCTCGATCTTGACAACGAGGTTCCATGCGGCAAGGGCCTCTTTGACCGAAGCCACCAGGGCCGCCCCGACCTCATCCATCCCGGATCCTGCCATCAGCGATGCGCCGCCCGCTATGGCTACGGAGAGATTGAGCGGGATGCCCTTGCGGGAGAACTCTTTGACCGCATATTCCACGGCAGTGTCGGCATAGTATGCGGGGCTGTCGATCGTGTGCCCCTTCGAGTGGCCGCGGAGCACGTGGAACCCCGCGGCGAACTTGTGCTCGGGATTGAACAAAATGACGCCGACTCCGGTCGCGATCTTGTCTATCCACAGGAGTCCCTCGGATGCGAACTCACATTTCATGGGCTTGACTGCAACGGTCTTCATACCAGTCCTGGTGCCTTCCGGCGCATTGTACTCCGGGGCATCCCGGATATCAACAGATCGACAGTATTACATATCATGTGGCCATGACAACAGGGTTTTTCACTCCATGGCAAAAGGGCATCAGCACGGGCCTCCCCTCCCGTCCTTCGGGGGCACCTTGACCGGCGGCTTGCCCCCCTTGGCCCGTATCCAGTTGATGGCCCTGTGCACCGATTCCTGCCGGATGATCCGCCGCTCGAGCTCCCTTTTCCTCGGGAAGTTCACGAGCGTGAACCCGATGAGCATGGTGAGCACGCCCTGGCCCGGGAAGAAGAGCATGAGCGCCCCTGCCACGATGAACACCACGCCGAGGAGGTTCTTGAAAAAAACGGTGAACACCCGCTCCACGGGGTGCTGCCTGCGGAACTCCTTCAGGTGCTGCCTGTCGTAGAGGAAGTAGTCCTCCGGCATGCTGACTACCAGGATGGGTATGGCGAGCAGGGTCCCGAAAAACACGATCACGGAGAGCGCCGAGAGCCACCCCACCAAGGCATGGTGCATGTGTGCCCAGCCGAGGACGGGCCGGAGGACAGGTTCGAGAGAGGAAAGCACCGGCATCTCCTCCTATCCCCTCTCCCGGTGCATGCTCGGCAGGGAGGCCCTAAGGCCGGGCGAGGGCAACCCCGGCTTGTCGGCATTCATCGGGTGTGTCATACCCCCTTTCTAACACGGAGAAATACCCCCTTTCAACGGCCTTCCCCGCGGATCCTTCGTGAACGCACCTCCCTCCAATGGCTCTTGACTTCTCAAAGGCGTGTCGATACTATGCTGGCAGGCATCATTGGTTCCCTCAACATACCGGTTTCTTTATGTTTTGAATGAAGGAGGTTTGTATGACGGTTTCCTCTGAACAGGCCCTTTCCATCCTCCGCGACCCCTCCCAGTTCCAGTGGTATCTGATCCCGCTCCTGCTCGTCATCATCTACATCTACCACAACGAGGCCAGGCTGAAGAACTGGAGCTCCATCTTCGCCGGACTCGCCCTGTGGGGCTGCGACTGGTTCAACGAGATCTGGAACGCGCTCGTGTTCCACTTCACAGAGTTTGCGCCGGTCTGGGGCGCCCCCGCCAAAACGGCCTACCTCATCCTGATCGGGCTCAACATCGAGATCTGCATGATGTTCTCCATCATGGGCGTGGCCTGCACCATCATGCTCCCCGAGGACCGGAAGCTCAAGATCCTGGGCGTGTCGAACCGCTGGTTCTTCCTGGTCCTCTTCACCACGCTCGCCGTCATCGTGGAGATGATCCTGAACGCGCTGGGCGCCCTCACGTGGGACTACCCGTGGTGGTCAACGAGGTTCCCGTGGCTCATCTGGATCGCCGGGTACTTCTACTTCTTCCTCGTGGCCTTCTGGGTCTACGACATGAAGACCATCAGGGCCAAGGCCATCACCGTGGCTACCATCCTCGGCATCGACCTCGCGTGCCTCATCGTGTTCATGGGTGTGCTGAAGTGGATATGAGACCCAGGTAAGCTGCAGGGCACAGGCCCGCAAAAAAGCGGATCCGGCAGGGATCTCCTTGACATTGCCCGGTACCGGGTTACCTTTTCTACCAGAGGGCCTCCGGGCATGGGAGAGGCTCGAAGATTCCGGCCTCAGGTGAAGGGCACGGCAGGAAGAACACCGTCCCCTTTCGACGGGTCGTGAATACCGCATTCAGGGAGGCCGGGGTTGCGGCAGGAGGCCGTCAAAGGAAAGCCGCCCCGGGAACGGAACGTGAGTTTATCATGCTATGAAAGGAGATTCCCTATGAAAGGCTGCTCTATCGTTTTCTGCGTTATCACCTGCCTCTTCCTGTCCTTCGGGCAGGGGTATGCACAGATCGACAATCTGACCAACATGAGCGCTGAATGGGTACGCATGTGCAACCGCAACGCCGCAACGGACGCCGCCGACATCGTGGTCTTCAACCCGGCAGGACTGGTCAGCCTGTCCGACGGTCTTCACCTCAACCTCTCGAACCAGGTCCTCTTCCGCAAGCCCAGCCACTCCTTCACCGACCCCCTGGGCACCGGGCGATTGAGCTATGAGCAGGACAGCCCGGACTGGGTCGTGCCGAATCTCTATGCCTCCTACAAGACGGGGCCGTGGTCGCTTTTCGGCGGCATCTACATACCGGGCAGCGCCGGGTCACTGGATTACCCCGACGGCTCCTTCACCACCCGGGTGCTCGGCGCCGGGTTGCTGACAGACCCGGAAAGCATGTTTACCGGGTTCTATACAGGCCTGGCCAACGAAAAGCTCAAGGGAAGCTCCCTCTATCTCGCCACGAGCCTGGGGGCGGCCTTCAAGGTATCGGATGCACTCTCCGTTGCAGCGGGCTTCCGCAACCTCTCCGTGACCAACAGCATCGAGGGCGGACTCACCCTGACAGGCGGCGTGCTGGGCCCCGAAGATACCCCGAATGTGCCCCTCAAGGTCGATGTGGAGCAGGAGGACAACGGGTGGGGGTATGTGCTGGGCATTCAGATCAGGCCCACCGAGCAGCTCAACCTCGCCCTGCATTACGAGTCGCCCATAAAGCTCGATCTCAAGACGGACATCAAGGGCGGAGACAACATCAGCGAAGCCGTCGGCCTGTACACGGACGGGGAAAGGAACAGGAGAGACTTCCCCGCCATGGTGGGCATGGGCGTGTCCTACCGGTTCACGCCGGAATTCCGGGGCGAGCTGGACGCGAACTACTGGTTCCAGAAGGCGGCGGACTGGGGCAAGGCCTCCGACGGGAGAGACATCTCCAACCTGGCCGGTGACTGCTGGAGCGTCGGGGCTGCCGGGGCCTACCAGGTCTCGCCCGACCTGGAGGTCAGTGCCGGGCTGCTGTACACGCTTTTCAGGTGGGACGACATCGATGCCTACTTCCTCGAGAGTGCCGGGGCCATCGAGATCCAATACTCGGACGACCTGAGCATGGGGGTGGGAGTGGGCTATAAGGTGCTCCCGGGCCTCAAGCTCAATTGCGGGGTGAACTACACCCTGTGGGAGGACGAGAGCATCGATACACCCATCGGCAAGGTGGACATGGAGAACTCCACGTGGATCCTGGCCCTGGGGCTGGATTACTCCCTGTGACCAAGGAGCCGTCGGCCCTTCCACGCCGCCACCCATGACAGGGCACGCCAGGCGAGCCTGAGCCTGCCCAGAAGGCTGTAGGAAGATTTGCCGGCCTGTCTCCTGGACCGCGGGGCGGGGATGGAGGTCACCGTGAGGCCCGTGCAGTGGATCATGCCCGGCAGGTAGGGGTACGGCCCGCGCATGGCAAGAAGGCGATCGACCATGGGCCTGCTCATGGCCACAAAGGTCCCGGTGCCTGGCTCAAGACCGCAGAGCATGTGCAGGAACCCCTTGAATACCCGGGAGGTCAGCATCCTTCCATACGATTCGTGAATCCCCTGCCTGGAGACGAACACGGCATCGCTGCCCTCCTGCCCCCTGGACAGCAGTGCGGGAATCACTTCCGGAGGATCCTGCAGGTCCGCATCCATCACCACGGCCCACTCCCCCCTGCAGCAGGAGAGCCCAACAAAGATCGCCCGGTGCTGCCCGACGTTCTCCTTCAGCGCGACCGGCACGACACGGGGATCATCCTGTGAGAGGGTTTCAAGGATCCGGAAGGAACCGTCGAGGGACGCATCATCGACAAAGATCATTTCAAAGGTGACCGAAAAGCCCTCGAGGACCTGCCGGAGCCGCCGGTACAGCTCGGGAAGGGTCTCGGCGGTAGAGTACACGGGTACGATGACACTGACCTGAAGATCCGTATCCATGCGGGTTGCCCTCGTCAGACCTTGCACCGCCCGCCAGGGGGTACATGCTCCCCGACCGGCGTCGTCCGTTTTCACGATCACTATCTGGGATCGATGTTCTCTTTCTTGATCACGGCAGGGTTCCCCGCCACCATCACGCGGTCGGGCACATCCCTGGTCACCACTGCCCCGGCGGCAATGATGGAGCCCCTGCCTATCCTCAGGCGCTCGATCACGATGGCGCCCATTCCCACAAAGGCTTCCTCGCCGACCTCGATCAGGCCCGCGATGTTGGCTCCGGGCTGGATGACCGCGAAGTCTCCGATCCGGGTGTGATGGCCGACCCGTACGCCGCGGTTGAGGAACACGTGCCTGCCCAGGGTGGCATTCGAGGCGACGATGACG
>JAJFUP010000183.1 GCA_021372395.1 Deltaproteobacteria bacterium | reverse complement strand
GGTGAAGGCCCCGCGCATGAAGAGGATGGTGAAGATGGGCACTGCCAGCACGAAGGTCCCCACGGTGGCCGGGACCGTGAAAAGCAGCACCGTGGAGAGCGATCTGCCCAGGAGAGAAGACAGGTTGTCCGTGTCCATGCGTGCCGAGGCCGAGCTCATGGCAGGCAGCATAACGTTGCCCACGGCAAAGGCGAAGATCCCCAGGGGCAGCTCGAGGATCCGGTTGGCATAGTAGAGGTAAGAGACGCTCCCCTGGGAGAGCAGCGATGCCAGGAGCGTCCCGACGAGGACGTTCACCTGGTAGATGGATGCCCCGATAGCCGCCACTCCCAAGAGCCGTACCACCTGCCTTACTTGCGGGGAATGGAAGCCCCGGGTGAAGCCCAGGGGGATGCGCCGCTTGAGCAGGGAAGGCAGCTGGATGAGGATCTGGGCGACCCCTCCTGCCATGACCCCCCATGCCAGGGCATCCGCGGGCGAGCTGAACAGGGGGAAGGCCACGTAAAAGAGCAAAGGCACGCCGATCATGAAAAGGTTCATGAGGATCGGCGCTGCGGCAGGCGCGGCGAAGTGGCCCACCGAGTTGAGGATCCCCATGAGAAGCGTGGCGATCCCGATGAGGAGGATGTACGGAAACATGATGCGGGTGAGATGCACCGTGACATCGAACACGCCCCCGTGGATGAACCCCGGGGCAATGATGGCCACGAAGGCCGGTGCGGCGATCTCGCCAATGATCACTACGCCCACCAGGCTGTAGAACATCAGCGTCATGACTTCACGCGCCATCTGGTATGCCCGGTCGATCCCGTCGCGCTCCCTGACCTCGCTGAACACCGGGACAAACGCCACGCTCACGGCCCCCTCGGCCATGAACCTCCGGAGCAGGTTGGGGATCCTGAATGCGACGACAAATGCATCGGCAAGGGGGCCGGCACCCAGCAGCAGGGCCATGACCATGTCGCGCGCATAGCCGAGGACACGGCTGACCCCGGTGAGCCCCCCGACGGTGGCGACGTTCTTCCTGAAGCCGTCCTTCATGCCGCCGGAGCGCCTGGGCCGTGCATGGGGGAGCTCGTCAATCCTTCACGATGCGCGCCTTGATCCGGACAGACTTCTGGATGTTCTCGAGGTCGGTCGTGACATTCATCAACCCGAAGAAATACTCATCGGGCTGAGAAGGCTGGAAGCGCAGCTCAACGGTACAGGATTTCCCGGGAGCGAGCTTTGTCTCGCTCGGCTGGGAGGCCGAAAGGACCGTGGCGGGCGAGGTGGTGACCCTGGATATGGTCATGGGGACCTTGCCCTTGTTGGTGATGGTGATGAGGCGTTTGCCTGCCGTGCCGGGTTTGATGTTCCCGAAATTGACCTCCGGCGGCGTAAGCGAGAGGATCTCCGTGATCGTGGCCTTCATGGTGAGGGAAACGTGCGGCGTCGCAGGGTCATTGGTCTCGATCTCGATGACCTTCAACAGGGTCTCCCTGAAGTACCGCGTGGACATGCTGACGAGCACCTTCTGGGATCCGCCAGGCGCGATGTCCTGCCCTCCCGGGGCAGTGATCTTCACGCCTCAACAGGGTTTTATCTTGAAGGAGAGGGTCTTGTCCCCCTCGTTCCTGAGCACGAATTCATGGGACAGCTCCCTGCCCTCGACAACCGACCCCGCATCATAGACTGCCTGGTCCACCTGTATCTTCGGTGCGGCACTGCTCTCCCTTGCTCCGACGAAAAAGAGCGCCACAACCATGGCAAGCATGATCGTGAATCGCGCGTTTTTTATTCTCATGCAATCACCTCTGCACTTTGGATAACACAAATCGAACGGGTTTTCCAAAGGCATTTTATCCCCCCGGAATTGAACGTGTTGACATTTCAGGCCCCAGAGAATACATCTGTACCCATGCGGGGCAAACTGGAACATCCGAGAGGGCTCATCGAGCTCATCTCCGTCGAGGTAGAGCGGATCGACAACGAATACCGTGAGCTGTGGCTGAGCTTCGAGTACACCTGTCCGGGCGGCGAATACAAGTCAGCCATGGTCCTGCCCATCAGCAACTCCAAGGAGATGACGAACTTTTTCTTCCGGGAGCTCATCGGCGAGGCCAAGCATCTCTCCGAGATCGAGAAGAGCGAGGCGTTGAGCATCGGTCTGTTCGTGGCGAACAAGACCGACACCATGCTGCCCATCAAGAACCTGTGCCAGCGGGTGATCGACGTGCTCAACACCGACGAGGAGCTCCAGGAGAACAGGGACTACATCGACCTGTGCACCTCGGGGTTTCACTTCAAGGACGGCTCGAAGAGCCTGAGCGCCAAGGGCTTCGAGGAGAGGTTCAAGATCTTCATGACCAGGGCCACGGAGAAGATGTCCCAGGGCTACTATACCATCGCTGCAGACGACTTGGAAAAGGCCAACTTCCTCTGCTCCACGAGCCCGCTCATCAGCAAGCTCATCGGGATCTGCCACCGGGAGCTCGGCCACCTCGACCTTGCCCTCGAGATGTTCACCCGGGCCATGGAGTTTGGAGACAAAGAGCGGGAAACCTTTCTCTACCTCTCGGAGATCCATTTCTTCCTCAATGACATGGAGAAGGCGGGGCAGATCCTGGAAAAGATGCTTGCGGAGTACCCGGACGACATCCGGGGCCTCATCGAGCTCGCCAACATCAGGTACCAGATGGAAGACGAATACGTCCACATCCTCGACAAGGCATACGGCCTCGACGCAGCCGAGACCCAAACCACGATCCTCCAGACCTTCGTGTTCAAGAAGGTCAGCGGGGGCAGGAAGACACGCATATCCATCGAACAGGCATCCAAGCTCCTGGACATTCCCGAGCAGAGCATCAGGCTGCTCGCAGGCAGCAACAGGATACCCGCGAGGGGATACCCGGACAACGAGGACCTCGTGCTCGATGAGAACGAGATGAAATCATGGGCCTTTGTTTACAGGAGATTCAAGCTGTTTCAGAATGAAATCGAAAGAGTTGCTACTCACCCGGGAGGGGACAGAAATCAGGGCATGGCTCTCCTTTCCTGAACCCAGGCCTAAAAAACTGTCTCCCGCACTCGTCTTCTGCCACGGAATCCCAGGCTCGAGACCGGACCCCCATGACAGGGGGTACCTTCCCCTCATCGAGGCATTCACGCAGGACGGATACGTGTGCGTGACGTTCAACTTCAGGGGGTGTGGATTCTCCGGAGGCGATATCGACATGCGGGGCTGGGTGAAGGACCTCTCGTCGGTCATCGACACGGTCTTCGACACACCCGGGGTCGATCCGAGGTCCATTCACTGCATCGGATTTTCCGCAGGCGGCGTCATTGCATCGAACATCGCCGCCTATGAGGAAAAGGTGGCGAGCCTGCTGCTCATGGCCAGCCCCCACAACTTCGCAGACATCCTGCCCGGCGAGCCGGAGCTCCTCAGGGAGCACTTCCTGGCCCTGGGGACCATCCGCGACCGCGCCTTTCCGCCCGACCTCGAGAGGTGGTACCGCGGTTTCATCGACCTGAAGCCCGCCAGGTGGCTGCCCTTTGTATCCCCCCGTCCCGTGGGCATTGTCCACGGAGACCGCGACGAGACGGTTCCGCTCAAGCACGCGAGCCTTCTCTATGAAGCCGCATGTCATCCCAAGAAGCTCACCATCCTCGAAGGCGCAGGGCATCAGTTGAGAAAGGACGCACGGGCCGAGCAGGTTATAAGGGGCTGGCTGAAAGAGGTGGTGTAACTTCAGATGAATCGAACGGAAAACTTCTATCACCCGATATTCATGGACCTCAGGGACAAGCTTGTGGTGGTGGTGGGCGGCGGCATGGTCGCTGCCCGAAAGGTGGAAACGCTCGTGAAGGCCGGCGCCCGGGTCAAGGTCATTGCGCCCGAGGTGGTGGACCAGGTCGTCCGGTTCCTCCCTGCGGACATCCTCTGCCGGGAGTACAAGAAGGGCGACCTCAAGGGCGCATGGCTGGTGATCGCGGCAACCGACAGCGAGGAAACGAACAGGGCCGTGAGCGAAGACGCGTTCTCGAAGCGCATCTTCTGCAACGTGGTGGACACCCCCGAGCTGTGCACCTTCATCGTGCCCTCGGTGGTGGAAAGGGGCGCCATCAAGATCGCCATCTCCACGGGCGGCGTCTCGCCCGCACTGTCCAGGAAGATGCGCTCGTTCATCGGCAGCAGCATCGGAGACGAGTACGTCATCCTGGCCGCCATCCTCGGCAGGATAAGGCCGCTGGTGCGTTCCCGTGCCGGGGGATCGGGAGACCACAAGAGGTTCTTCGAGGTGCTCATCGACTCCGAGCTCCTCGACGCCATCCGCTCCGGCGACCGCACCCTTGCAGAGGACGTCCTCCAACAGGTGCTCGGGGAGCACATCGACCTCACGGAGATCATGCCATGACCTTCTCTGCAGTCCTTCTCCTCTACGGGCTTACCGGTCTCGGATTCATCGCGTACCTCTTCCTCGGGAAGGAGGCACTCGGGCTTCCCCTGAGGATCCTCTTCATCGCCTGCGCGGCCTTTCACCTCCTCTTCGTCCTCGCCCTGGGTCGGCAGACGGGACGGCTCCCCATGACCACCCCTGCCCAGGCCATCAACATGGTCGTCCTGTTTTCATCCCTGGCCTTCATCCCCATGATCCTGCGCAGGAACACCGCGGTGCTGGGGGCCTTCTTCCTCCCGGTGGCGACCTTTGCCCTGGCCCTCATCGCACCTTCCGTGCAGCCCGGCCAGGAGATCTTTCACGGGACATACCGGTACTGGTACCCCCTCCACACCCTGAGCGTCATCCTGGGGGAGGCCTTCTTCATGGTCGCCGCCATCGCCTCGGTCGTGTACATCGTCCATGAGCGGATCATCAGGAAGGGCTCCATCCACTCGGCCTCTTCCGCACTGCCCCCGCTGGCCCTGCTCGACTCCATCCTCTATGCGTCGCTCGCGCTCGGGTTCTTCGCCATCACCGCGGGCATGATCTTTGGCAGCCTCTGGGCATCGACCATGGGGCTCTCCCTGAGCGATATCGCCCCGAAGGTGCTTGCCGGAGCCATCATGTGGCTCGTCTTCGGCCTGAGCCTCCACCAGCGGTTCGCCATCGGGTGGAAAGGCAGACGCACCGCCGTCATAACCCTTGCCGGGTTCGTCCTCATGGTGCTGCTCTTCATCGCAATCAACCTCGCCTTTCCCGAATCTCACGGATTAAGGCTCATGTGATGGAGCGGATCAGCTGCATCAGCATCAATCACAAGAACGCCCCGGTGGCGATCCGGGAGCGTATACGCATCGCACCCCAGGATGTGATCACCGTCATGGGCAGGGATTCCGAGGCATATGTGCTGAACACGTGCAACCGCACCGAGGTGTACTGGACGGCCATCGACAAGGAGGCGGTGCTCGGCCTCCTTGAACGCATCTCGGGGGTCGAGCGGGCGAGCATCGAGCGGGTATCCGAGTATCTCGCGGGAGGAGCTGCCGTGCGTCACCTCTTCATGGTGGCCTCGGGCCTCGACTCGCTCGTCATCGGCGAACCCCAGATCCTGGGGCAGGTCAAGGACGCCTACCGGGATGCGCTCGCCGCCAACACCACTTCCACCATCCTGAACAAGGCGCTCCACCAGACCTTCAGGACGGCAAAACTGATCCGTACCGAGACCAGCATAGGCGCGTATTCCATCTCGGTTGCCTCCGAGGCGGTGGAGCTGGCCTCCCACATCTTCGGGGACATCGGGAACAGCAGGGTACTCGTCATCGGCGCGGGCGACATGGCGAGCATCGCAGCCAAGAGGCTCAAGGACCGGGGCGTAAAGACCCTTTTCATCATGAACAGGACGCACGAAAGCGCCTGCAACCTTGCCCTGGAGCTCGGCGGGACAGCCAGGCCCTTCGAAACCCTCGCCAGTGAGCTTGCCTTGAGCGACATCGTCATCTCGTCCACCGGCTCCGAGCGACCCATCATCACCAGGGACATGGTGATCACCGCCATGAAGCTCAGGAAAAACAAGCCCGTCATCATCATCGACATCGCGGTCCCCCGGGACGTGGACCCGGCGGCGGGCACATGCTACAACTGCTATCTCTACGACATCGATGCCCTCAAGTCCATCGTTGACAGGCATTTCGCCCACCGGGAGGCGGAGGCCGAAAAGGCTTTTGCCATCGTCGAGGCGGAGGCGGTCAAGTATGGAAAGTGGCTCTCTTCCCTTGATGCCCAGTCCACCATAAAGGACCTCTTCAGCCTCATGGAGACCTACATCGCAGACCAGCTGAGATGCCTGCCGCTTTCGGAGGCAGAGAAGTCCCTGGTGGAGCAGAACCTGCGGTCGTCTTTCAAGAGGCTGCTCCACAGGCCCGTGAGCTATCTCAAGGAGCACCCGGGCATCACGTATGTCGAAAACATGCGGAGGATATTCCAGCTCGATGAAGACTATAACGATAGGCACAAGGGGTAGCTCCCTGGCACTCGCCCAGACGGAACTGGTGAGATCGGCGCTCAGAGCCGTCTCGCCCGGGGTGGAGATCAGGGTCCGCACCATACACACCACCGGGGACATCCTGTCGGAGGCACCGCTCGATGCCATCGGAGGGAAGGGCGTATTCGTCAAGGACATCGAACAGCACCTGCTCGACGGGCGCATAGACATCGCGGTCCACAGCCTCAAGGATATGCAGGCCTTGCTGCCCGAGGGCCTCACCATCAGCGCGTACCTCAAAAGGGAAGACCCGAGGGACATGCTCTTCTCGGAAGAGGGCTACACCCTGGAGACCCTCCCCAAAGGCGCCCGCGTGGGGACGTCGAGCATGAGGAGGAGATGCCAGATCAGATCCCTGAGACCCGACCTGGCCATCACCCATATCCGGGGCAACGTTCCCACCCGGCTCAAGAAGGTCGGCCAAGGCTTCGACGCCGTCATCCTGGCCGCTGCCGGCGTCATCCGGCTGAACCTGCCCCTCGGCATTGCCTCCCCCCTGGGCGTTGCCCTCGATACGCAGACCATGATACCCTCTCCCGGTCAGGGGATCATCGCGGTGGAAAGCCGGCGCGACGATGCCCGGCTCGCAGAGGCACTGCGCCATCTCGATCACGCCGATACCAGGCTCTGCGCCGAGGCGGAACGGTCCTTCCTCGGGACGCTCGGCCAGGACTGCAGGCTGCCCGCAGGTGCATACGCATCCCTGTGCGACGAGGGCATCTCCATCCTGGGCTGCCTCGGCACGAGCGACGAGAAGAACCTGTGCACCCTGAGCATGACCGGGAAGACTTCGGAGGTGGGCAGGCTCCTTGCAGAACGCCTGAGGAAAATGATCTCCGGAGGCGGTGAGTCATGAAGGTGTACCTCATAGGCACGGGGCCCGGCGACCCGGAACTGATCACGGTGAAGGCACGGCGGATCATCCCTGTGTGCGATGCCGTGGTGTACGACGACCTCATCCCCGGGGAGATCCTCCTGCTCGCGGCAAAGACCGCACAAAAGATCTACGTGGGCAAAAGGGGCGGGAAGGAGTACATGAAGCAGCCGGAGATCAACGCGCTGCTGGTGTCCCTTGCCCGCAAGGGGCGCACCGTTGCCAGGCTCAAAGGCGGAGACCCCTGCATCTTCGGCCGCGGAGGCGAAGAGGCGCTCTTCCTGAAAGAGCACGGCATCCCCTTCGAGATCGTGCCCGGCATCACCTCGGCCATTGCAGGGCCGATAAGCGCAGGCATCCCCCCCACGCACAGGGGCCTGGCCGCATCCGTGAAATTCGTCACCGCCCACGAGGATCCCTCGAAGGAGGCGGGCTTCCTTGACTGGCCGCATCTGGCCAAAGAGACCGGAACCGTCGTCTTCCTCATGGGCGCAGGCAGGATCGCGGCCATTGCCGAAAGGCTGATGGCCGAGGGCATGAGCCCCTCCATCCCCTGCGCGCTCGTACAGGATGCCACGACGCAAAAGCAGCGGCACGTGGTGTCCACCCTGAGCGATGTCGGCCAAGAGGCCTCCCGGCACGCCATCGGGTCCCCCTGCGTCATGGTCGTGGGCGAGGTCGCCCGCCTGAGCCAGTCCCTGTATACCGAACAGGCGCGACCTCTTTCCGGCATGTCCATCCTCATCACGAGACCCACCCATCTCGCCCTGGAGGCCTCGGCTCTCTTTGCCGCCCAGGGCGCACGAACCGTCTTCTACCCGCTCGTGGAGATCGCAGGCATCCCCTTCGACCTCCCCGACATCAAAACATACGACATGTTCATCTTCACCTCCCAGAATGCGGTGCCCCTGTTCTTTGAAAAGGCATCTTCCCATGGGCTCGACTCACGGGCGTTTTCCGGCAGCGAGATCTTCTGCATCGGCCCCAAGACGCGCGACGCCCTCAAACGCTACGGTATCGCCGCAGACGGCATGGCAAGCGAGTTCAGGGCCGAGGGCATCGTGGATGCCTTCGGTACGAGAGAGCTCTCGGGCAAAAGGATCTGCATCCCCAGGGCGAAAGAGGCCAGGGCCTATCTCGTGGACACCCTTCGGGGCCGGGGGGCCCATGTGGACGAGATCCCCGTCTACGAGACCGTGATGCCGGCAGGGGCCGGGAAAGAGGGCTTCATCCAGGCCCTCGACGAGGTGGACACCGCCATCTTCACGAGCCCCTCGGGCATCCGCAACGCCGCCGCCCTGCTGGGCGAAGGCTTCTCCCTCCTCGCCGCCAAGCGGCTCGTGGCCATCGGCCCGGTGACCGCCGGCGCCATGGAGAAGCTCGGCCTGAACCCCCATGTAGTGGCAAAAGAGTACACCGACGAAGGGATCATCGAGGCACTGAAAGGAGTTTGTCAATGATAGGGATATCAAAGCTGTACTGCGGAACCGTGGAGGCATCGGACCCTTTACGGTACGGGAGGGCGTCGGGCGAGCTCCCGTCCCACCTCCTCCAGTTCGCAAGCGACAAGAAGCCCGTAGTGGTCTGGAATGCCACGAGCGCCTGCAACCTGCGCTGCGTTCACTGCTATGCATCGGAGGGTAAGGCCTCGGGCGAGCTGACGACGAAGCAGGGCCTCGACCTCATCGAGCAGCTGACCGATTACGGCGCGCCGGTCATCCTCTTCTCCGGCGGCGAGCCCACGCTGCGAAAAGACCTCCCCGTGCTCATAGAGCGCGCGGTCAAGTCCGGGCGGCGCGCGGTCATCTCGACGAACGGCACGCTCATCACGCAGGACATGGCCATGCGTTTTGCCGACCTCGGGCTTTCCTACATCGGGGTGAGCCTCGACGGCATGGAAGAGGTCAACGACGAGTTCCGCGGGGTAAAAGGCGCATTCCGGGACGCCATGCAGGGCATCTACAACTCCATGCACCAGGGGATCAAGGTGGGGCTGCGCTTCACCATGAACAAGCGCAACGTGAGCGAGATCCCCGGCATCTTCGATCTCATGAAAAACGAAGGCATACCAAGGATCTGCCTCTACCACCTCGTGTACACCGGCAGGGCGAAAGAGCTCATGGAAGAGGATCTCACCCTTGAGCAGACGAGGCAGACCCTCGACCTCATCATGGACCGGACAAAGGAGATGGTCGATGCAGGCCACGGCGTGGAGGTCCTCACCGTGGACAACCACGCGGACGGGCCGTACGTGTACCTCCGGATGAAGGCCGAAGGCAGTCCCAAGGCTGAAGAGGTGCTCGAGCTGCTCAGGATGAACGCCGGGAACTCGTCCGGCCTCGGCATCGGCTGCATCAGCTGGAACGGCGAGGTCTACCCCGACCAGTTCTGGCGCACCAAGGTGCTCGGCAATGTCACGCAGCAGCGCTTCGGCGAGATCTGGGACAACCGGGAAAACGAGTTTCTCATGAAGCTCAAGAACAAGAAGGAGCACGTCACGGGCAGGTGCAGGGAGTGCAGGTGGCTCGACGTGTGCGCGGGCAACTTCCGGGCGCGGGCCGAAGCCGCCACAGGGGACCCTTGGGGCGTGGACCCGGCCTGCTACCTGACCGACGAAGAGATCGCCTGAGGACAGGGGGGCCAGGATCGGAGTCGCCGGTAGATCCAGGGCTCATCGGGATTATGCGTGGGTCGAGAACAGAGTCCCCCTTGCGCGAGCGGATCTTTGCCTGGCTGCATTCTTCGCAGTGGCATGGCAGGAAAACCCTGTACCTCTGCATTTTGGTCATCTCGCCTGCGAGATGACCAAAATGCAGAGGCCAGGATGAAAAACCCTGACGTGTTCCCCCACCCGGGGAAGATCCCCCGGACGGGAAAAGCCTCCCTTGGGCTCAGTTCCCGGTCGACGTCCGGAACTTCTTCACGTTCTCTGCCAGGTACTTTGCCTCGATGCGCAGGGTCTCCAGGGTTCCGGCAAACTCCTCCACGGTCGATGCGTTCTGCTGGGTGGAGGAGTCTATCTGGGTGATGGCGTGCGTCAGCTCCCCGATGTTCTGGCTCTGCTCCGTGCTCGCCGTGTTGATCGTTTCCATCATCAGGAAGAAGAACTCGAAGCGGGACATGAGCTCCTCGAGCGACTCGGAGGTCTTCTTCATCATCTCGTCGCCGGTCTTGATCCTGCCCACCGTCACGTCGATGAGGCCACGGATCTCGCGGGCCGCATCCGCGGAACGCTGGGCAAGGGCCCTCACCTCCTCGGCCACCACGGCGAACCCTTTCCCGTGCTCGCCTGCGCGCGCCGCCTCCACCGCGGCATTGAGCGCCAGGAGGTTGGTCTGGAAGGCCACCTCGTTCACCGTGACCACGATGTCGCCGATCTTCCGGGAGTCGGACGAGATGTCCTCTATGGCCTTCGTCATCTGGCCGAAGACCTCCTTGCTGTGGTCGATGAGCCTCGTGATGACCTCTGAGGTTTCCTTTCCCTCGCGGATGAGGTCGGCGTTGTTCTGGATGGTGGCGTTCATCTCCTCGATGGCAGCCGAGACCTCCTCGATGGAAGAGGACTGCTCCTGGGTGGCCTGCGAGAGGTCCTGGGAGCCCGAGCTCACCTGGTCGATGGTCTCGTGCAGCTGCAGCGACGTGCCCCGCACGTGCCCGATGATGCCTTCGAGGTCATCCATGAAGGTGTTGAACCAGTGGGCGAGCTCCCCCACCTCGTCGA
>JAJFUP010000162.1 GCA_021372395.1 Deltaproteobacteria bacterium | reverse complement strand
CTGCGGGGCTACATTCCGGTCAGGACCCGCACTGACAACCGGCGCATTGTCTGCGGCATTCGTCGGATTCGTGCTGTGAAGGAACTCATCGAGGTTTGAAACCCCGTCATTGTCTGCATCGAGGAATGCGTCGCCCGGGCTGTTGGGATTGAGTCCGTAGGCGGTCTCCCATGCATCGGGCATGCCGTCGCCGTCGCTGTCGCGCCTGAGTTCGATGGTGTCTGCAGCTGGGGAGCTCATCCAGTTTCCTGCAGCGTCCTTGAACACCACGGACACGGTCTTGATGCCGTCGCTGTCAGGGAGAGTCCACGTGTAGCTGTCGGCAAAGGCGATCTCGCTGCTGTACGTCGTTCCGTCATTGCTGATCTTCATCCCTGTCACCGAACCTCCGGCGTCGCTGGCACTCAGGGTAAGGGTCACGATCCTGGAGGTTGTGGAGGCCCCGCCGGAGTTTATGACAACGCTGCCCGTGGGCGGGGTAGTATCCGGAGGGGCCACGATCTCGATGGTGTCCGTGGCGGCAGACGTCATCCAGTTTCCCGCAGTATCCTTGAAAAGCACGTGCACTGTCTTGGTGCCGTACCCGCCGGAGAGCGTCCACTGGCAGCTGGAGGTATAGGCAATTTCGCTGCCGTAATTCACCCCGTCGTTGCTGATCCTCATCCCGGTGACAGCGCCCCCCGCATCAGTGGCGCTCAGGCTCAGGGTCACGGAAGCAGAGGTGGTGGAGGCGGCTCCCGAGTTGATTGCCACCGTCCCCGTAGGAGGGGTGGTGTCCGGGGCAGGGATAGATACGTTCTGCTCAGGAGAGAATCCCGATTCGTTCTGGGAAACATCGTGGGCCGTGACCGCAACGTAGTAGGTTGTACCGTTCGATAGCCCGTCGATCTGGTAGCTCGTGACGTTGTTTACATCAATGCCCGGACCATAGCTCCCCGGTTGGGTACCGTAATATACCTTGTACCCCTCCAGATCCTCATCGGTATTGGCGTTCCAGCTCACCCGCAGGGAAACGGCGAAACCTGGGGAAGGAAACAGCGTCAGCATAGCCGCGATCAGAATGAGAGTGTTTCTCAGCTGCCTCATGAGAGTACCTCCAGTAGTTCCATTGCTGAGGCACCAGGAGGCAATATACGGGCCATCCAATATTAGCTTGTATTATTATGTTGTTATTTGATTTTTTGCAAGAACGTGAACAGACAGATTCGTGCAGAGGATTTCCTTTTTGTAATCAGTACCGGATCACTTCGGCGGGGTGTATCGAGGCACGGGATGCCGTTGCCAGAAAGACGGTCTTGAAAAGAGCAGGTCAAGGGCATATTGGTAAGTTGTATGAAAAAGATTCTTATCGTATGCCTGTTGCTCCTTGCCTTGCCCCTGCTCCCTGCTCGGGGCATGACCTATACAGAGGAAATCAAGACGGCAAACGACTTCATAGCATTGCTGGAGGAGAACGGCCTCATCATCCACGATCAGGAAATCGACTGGCCCGTGCAGATGATCGCAGACCGCATGGCCGATCATATAAAAGACCCGGTGTACTCCTTCAAGATACACGTCATCAGAGACCGCTCGGTCAACGCCTTCACCATCCCCGACGGACACATCTTCGTAAACCTCGGAACGTTGCTCTTCGCCAAGGACATGGACGAGCTCTCCGCGGTCATCGGCCACGAGATGGGCCACAGCCAGCTGCGGCACATACCCGAGAGTCTCGATGCCCAGAAGAAAATCTCCACCGCCTCGATCCTGGGGGTGCTCGCGGGAGCCATCCTGTCGTCCAAGAACCCCGAGGCGGGTTCGGCCATGATATTCTCGTCCATCGGGGGCAGCGAAAACATCAGGCTGGCATATTCCCGGCAGTATGAATACGATGCGGACAACTTCAGCAAGAGCATCTTGACCTCCTCGGGCATCGACCCTGCGTCAATGGTTCGGTTCCTCGTCCGGCTCCGTTCGTTCTCCGGTTCCTCCGCTGCCCCGGAATACCTTCTCACCCACCCGTATACGGAAAATCGTATCGTGAACATGAGGGAAGACCAGGGAAACCCGAAGCCCGACAGGAACTACTGGCTGCTCTTTGCGAGCGTGGTCGGTTTGACGCTGCCTGAAGGCGAGGCCATTACCCGCTCGGCCCAGATGCCCGAACCGTACAGGTCGCTCGCGTTAGGCCTTCTGCAGAACCGGCTCGGGAACAACAAGGAGGCCCTCGCCCTGCTTTCCGGTATCCAGGAGCCCATTGCCTATGCATACCGTGGTCTCACCCTCTACAGTCTCGGGGAAAAGGCGGAGGCCTATCCTTTCCTGAAGGATTACGCCAAGTCCGGCCGCACCAAGATTGCGCTGGCCGACATCCTGCAGGAGCGGGGTGACTTCCAAGGGGCCATAGAAGCCCTCACTCCCTTCCAGTCGCAGAACAGGCGGGTCGACTACACCTTGGGAACCCTCTACGAAAAGACCTCGAAGCCCTTGCTGGCCCATGTGTCGTATGCCCGGTACTTCTACGAGACCAAGAAGTACCCTTCGAGCCTCTACCACATCGACAAGGCCCTCGAGTCCGAGAAAGACCTCCCCGTGGACATGGTGACCGAGCTGAAATCGATGCGGAAGTCGATTCAGAAAAACCAGCAGGAAAAACAGTAGGAACCAGCCGCTGCCGTTGCCTAGGGCTGTCTGAACAATGCCCTTACCTTGCTGATGTCAAAGACCTCTCCCTCGCCGGTGTCTTCGCAGAAGGCTTCCATGAAAGCTACGCCTCCCCTGCGGTAGATGAACACGGGGCTGATCTTCCTGGCCTGGATCTCGCCATAACCCTGTCTCGGATAGAATATGATCATGGACTTCCCCTCATGGAGGGTTTCCTCGAACATGGCTTCTCTCCTCGGGCCATAGGGCAGGGGCATGACCATGCCGAAGGGATATACCCCCTCCTTCTGGGCCGCCCGGTGCTGGATCCGCCCCGGTGCCTTGAGAGGCAACGACTTTCCCCAGTCAATGTCACTATCGACTTCCCGTGCCCCATCGACGGCCCGCACCATGACCCCTCGCTTCTCCAGGAAGGAAGAAACATCTTCCTCGCACCGCTCGGGGATGCGGAAAATGCCGGGCAGAACCTCATCCAGCCCCTTGGGAAGGAGAGCATGATCTCCCCCGAGCACGAGGAACGTACCCCTGATGACATGGGCTTCGGGATGCGAGCGCGTCCACCCCGTGATGTTTATGCTCACGTTGGGCGGGAGCGCATGCCGTGAAATCCTCTCGAGGAAGTTGAGGAGCTTCTCCGCATTCCAGCCCTCCTGCAAGGCCCTGAACACCGACTCCCTGGTGATCCGGTAGATGCTCACCACATCGGCCTGAACGAGATCGGACATCTCGCCTAAATTGAGCAGGTCCACTGCATCGAAATCCCCGGGCACGAGAATCTCCATGGTGGGTTGGATAATCACCTCTTCCGAGTAGGAGTGCACTGCCGCATCGGTCTTCCCGGTCTTCAAGGCCCTGAATGCCTCTTCGGAAAACCTGATCCAATCCCCAGAGATATCCTCCTGGAACACCCCAAGTTCCACCAGGAGGTCCATGAGGGTATGGACATGGGCACCCGCTTCTCCAGCAGCCTCATCCCGGCTTACGGCCCACAGGACCAGCGATCTGGTGAGAAAATCCTTTCTGATGGCCCTTTCGCCGACCGTGGCGAACACCTGGTAATCCAGGCCGGGATTTTGCCTGCAGGACTGGGTAAAACGCCACAGGCGGTAGCGGGAATCGCCCTCAAGGGCGAGGTTCATGGCAGAGCGCTGCTGAGGAAAGACGGTCCCGCCTCTTTCCTTCAGACAGCCGAGCTCGACGAGCTCCCAGTAGACCCGCCTGACATCGAGCACGTTGCTCAAGATCTCATCGAGAAACTCCCATCCTCTCTTGAAGGGCTCCATGCCCGCCTTGCACCGGATCTTCCCGGTCCTGATGGTGTTGAGCATGGTGATGTGCCCCCAGAGGGTTGCCTTGCGGGGTTCATTCCAGGTAAGCTTTTCCGGGGGGAGGTAGTATCCCTTCTTCCGTGTCTCCAGGAGCGAGAAGAGCGAGGGCAGAAGTATCACCGGATCTCTGCCGGTAAGCCCGCCCTGGAAGACCAGACCGAGGTGTCCGAGCTGTTCCAGGTCCGACCTCAGCTGGTCGATGTCGTTCCTGTACACCCATCCGAGGACATCCCAGGCCACATGCTCGCCGAGTTCGTACAGGTCCATGAGGAGATCCCCCTGCCTGGCAGGCAGTGAATCGAGGATTTTCACGAGCCTTGCCTCGTCGCTCAGACCTTCGGCCAGGGCCCTTGGATCGGCATGGACTCCCAGGATGTGGGAGGAGACGATTTCGATCATGTAGGACGGGATTTTGGCGATGAGGTCATGGGTTGATGTCATCAAGGGACCACTCCTCGATCCGGTACCGGTATCCCTGCTCGGCGAGAAAGATCTGTCGCTTGTGCGCAAAGTACTCCTCGGAGGTCTCTTTCGTAACCAGGGTATAGAACGAGGAGACGCGCTCCTTCGGTCTCAGGATCCTCCCGAGCCTCTGGGCCTCTTCCTGCCTGGACCCGAACGTGCCGGACACCTGGATGGCCACCGATGCATCCGGCAGATCAATGGCGAAATTGGCCACCTTGGAAACCACCAGCACAGGGATCTCTCCTCTCCTGAATGCATCGTAGAGCACATCCCTGCGCGCATTCGGGGTGCTTCCCGTGATCATGGGAGCCTTCAGCGTACCCGAAATCCTCCTGAGCTGACTCAAATATTGCCCGATGACGAGGATCGGCTCGTCGGTGTGCTTCTTGATCAGGTTTCTCACCAGGGCATCCTTGTAAACGTTCTCCGAGGCAATCCTGAACTGCGCCCTCTCCGTGGCGTGCACATACTCCCTGCTCTCCCGGGAAGGCAGCGGCAACCGTATCTCGCAGCAGAGGGCCTCGGCTATGAATCCTTTCTGCTCCAGTTCCTTCCACGGGACGTCGTAACACTTGGGTCCCACGAGCGTAAACGTGTCCTGCTCGAGGCCATCCTCCCGGATGAGCGTGGCAGTGAGCCCGAGCCGTCTCTTTGCCTGCAGCTCGGTGGTGGCCCTGAACACGGGGGCAGGCATCACGTGGACCTCGTCGTAGATGAGCAGACCCCAGTTTCGCACCTTCATGAGGTCCATGTGCTCGAAGGGGCTGTCCTTGGTTTTCCTGAACGTGAGCATCTGGTAGGTAGTCACGGTCACCGGCTTGATCTCTTTTTTGTTGCCCGTGTACTCCCCGATATCCTCTTTCGCGAGCGTGGTCTTGTCAAGAAGCTCCGAGATCCACTGGTGTACGGCGGACACATTGGTGCACAGGATGAGCGTGTGCGTCCTGGCCTTCGCCATAACTCCCATCCCGACGATGGTCTTTCCCGAGCCGCAGGGGAGAACCACGATGCCCTGCCCGCCCTGAGGGCTTCCCCCCGACCAGTAGTTGTCGGTGGCCTCGGCCTGGTAGGGCCGCAACGTAAAGTTCTGATCCGTCAGGGTTCGCTGCCTGAGGGTTATGGCGAGATCGTCCCCCTGGTCATATCCCACGAGATCGTGAACCGGGTAGCCCATCTTGATGAGCATGTGCTTGAACCTGCCGCGGATCTCGGAAGGGATGATGAAGCCCCTTGGCGGCACCGAATCGAGGATGAGCTTCCTGACCTCTTCCTTGCCCATGATCAGCTGTGCAAGCTCCTCCGATCTCACCTCGACCCGCAGCGAGGAGTGTCCATTCCTGAAGAGGCGCACCGCATCCCACCGCTCGAAGGCCTCCTGTATCCGGTGGAGGACACTTCCCGGAATGTCGTATCGGGCATATTTCATGAGGCCTTCGATGACCTGGCCGTACTGCATACCCAGGGATGCCGCGTTCCACAGGGAAAGCGGGGTAATCCGGTAGGTGTGCACGTATTCCGGCGACTTTACGAGCTCGGCAAACGGAAGGATGGCGTCTCTCGCCCCCTCATAGGTGTTGGAGAACACCTCGAGGAGGATGCTCCCGTCGCTCTGAACAATAAGAGGTTTATCTGCCGTATGCATGTGAATTGTGTAGGATCACATATATGCCCTCAGAAGGCAAGAGGGCAAATTTGTCTCCTCGAGCAAGCGTCAGAGTCGACCCTCTCCTCATCTTCCCCTGGGTCCCGGAAACCCATGGAACGACAGGAAAAGGCGGCCTGTAATCCTTCTTCACGGATCATCCGCAACCATGGGTCGGTGCGGGCTTAAAAGACAGCATTTTTTTTGTTGCCATTGCCCCGGGAAATAGCACACAATATACGCCTGTCTGAGATATCTCTTGAGAAAATGGTGGCGGAAATGAAGTTCCAGGAGGAAAATCCCGGCAACATCACGAAGGCTGATATCGTTGTGGGCATCCCCTCATACAACGAAGCGGCCAATATCGCATACCCGACCACACAGGCGGCCCTCGGGCTGAAGGAACACTTCAGCCACCTGTCTTCCGTCATCATCAACTGCGACAACACCAGCACGGACGGGACGCCCGGCACCTTTCTGAACACCGACACCTTCGGGATCCCCAAGATGTGCCTTGCCACCCAGAAAGGGATCAGGGGCAAGGGGAACAACCTGAGAAACCTGTTCAGAAAGGTAATCGAACTGGATGCACAGGCAGTGGTCCTCATAGAGGCCAACCTCAAGAGCATTACTCCCCTGTGGATTAAAAATCTGGCCGAGCCCCTGTTCAAGGATTTCGCGTTTGTCGCCCCGCTCTATGTGCAGCACAAGTACGAGGGGACCATCACCAACAACATCGCCTACCCGCTGACCCGCTGCCTGTATGGCCGGAGGGTCAGGCAACCCATCGGCGGGGATTTCGGCTTCTCCGGAAAGATGGCTGCCATATTCACGAAGAGTCCGCTGTGGGACGAGGATGTGGGACAGTTCGGTATCGACATCTGGATGACGACCATAGCCATGAACGAGGGAGTTCCCATCTGCCAGGCGTTCATGGGCAGGCCCAAGACAAACGAGCCCCGGGATCCTTCTCTGGACCTGGGATCCATGTTCCGACAGATCATGAGCACCATCTTCAACCTCATGATCACGTACCACGAGAAATGGTCATCCACCAAGTGGAGCAAACCCACGGCCATCTTCGGGTTCGGGATCGGCGAGGTGGAGCAGCCTCCTGTGGTGAAGGTTTCCCGGGACAAGCTGTACAAAAAATTCCGGGAAGGGTTCAACACCCACTGGGACCTCTACCGGTCTCTCTTCTCCAGTGAAAACCTGCAGAAGATCAGAGAGATTGCCTCCCTGGACATCGACCACTTCGAGATGCCTGTATCGGTGTGGGCACGGATCCTCTTTGACTGCGCCATTGCCTGTTCCCGGAAGGCCTTGGACCGCACCAGGCTCATCGAGGTCCTCATCCCCCTGTATTACGGCATGACCCTGTCTTTCGTGAACAAGACCGAAGGGATGTCCATCCAGCAGACAGAGGAGTTTCTTGAGGATATGTGCCTTGTATTCGAACAGAGCAAGCCATATCTCATCTACAGGTGGAACCAATAAGGAAAGGAGAAGGCTATGCCAAAAGTCCTTATTGTGGACGACGAGAAGCATATACGGCTTTTGTATGCTGAAGAACTGGAGGAAGATGGCTATAAGGTGGCCCTGGCGTCCGATGGTGTCGGCATCCTGGAACGTATCGAGAAAGAGGGTCCCGACGTGGTGGTGCTCGACATCAAGATGGTCTCATCCAACGGACTGGACGTCCTCCAGGAGATACGGAACAGGTTCTACAACCTCCCCGTGATCCTGTGCAGTGCATACGGCAGCTACAAGGTGGACATCAAGTCCATTGCCGCCGATGCCTACGTCGTCAAATCCTCAGACCTCACCGAACTCAAGAACAAGATCGCACAAGTCCTGGAGACGACGGTCCCCATGAAAGAGTAGCCTTTGCACGTAGCGGCCGACCTCCACATCCACAGCACCTCGTCAGACGGGGATCTGAGCCCTGGGGCGCTCGTGGAACTGGCTGCAGCAAAAGGCCTTGCAGCCGTATCCCTTACCGATCACGACACCCTCTCAGGTGCCAGGACAGCTCTGGAATTCGGCCGCAGGCATTCCGTCCGCGTCATCCCGGGCATCGAGATCAGCGCCGAATACGAGCGGGGCATGCTGCATATCCTCGGCTACTTCCCATCCTTCCCCGAAGGACTGGAGGACGCCCTCGCACAGGTGCAGGAGGCCCGGAGAAACCGGCTCCCCCGGATCATCGCGAAGCTCAACAGCCTCGGGATCATGATAGCCGAAGCGGATGTCATA
>JAJFUP010000137.1 GCA_021372395.1 Deltaproteobacteria bacterium | reverse complement strand
GGCCCAGGCCGTGCAGGTGGCAGCCAGGGTGATGGGATTCCGGGCCTGCGCAGAGAGTGTCCCGAGTTCCTCGAGTGTAAGCCCGAGGAGCTTGGCCATGACCTCGAGGAACCTGCCTGTGCCGGAGGCGCACTTGTCGTTCGTGACGAACCTGACGATGTTCCCCGTTTCATCGATGCGGATGGCCTTGCAGTCCTGACCGCCGATGTCGATGATGGTCCGGATGGATGGCAGCAGCCAGTGAGCCCCCCTGGCATGGCAGGCGATCTCGGAGACGGCCTTGCCCACGAAGGGGATCTTCTCCCTGCCGTAGCCGGTCCCGACGCAGAACCCGATGTCCTTCAGGGTGAGACCGGCGGCGTTCAGTGCCATGTCCATCACTTCTGCCGCGGATTTTTCCGGGTTGAAAGACGAAGGGATCAGTGCATGGCTGATGACCCTGGTGTTGTTGAGGATCACCGCCTTGGTGGTGAGTGATCCGACATCACAGCCTGCCGACATCATGACAGAATCCCCCTTACGTGCATGAACTCGCTGATCTTGTCTACGCAGTGCTCCCACGAAGAGACCCGGTCGTCGAAGGCATCGGCAAAGAGCAGCATGGTGGGGATGCCCTCCCGCTCGCAGTCGCGCTGGAGAAGCTTGTTCGCGCCCCAGCTGTTGCGGCAGCCCATGCTCCCGATATAAACCAGGAAGTCCGGCTTCATGATCTTCGACATGAAGAGGAGGTCGTCGCGCCACATGCCGGGAGCGTCGTACGGCCCCCGGAGCTGCTTGACCATGGGCATGCGGGAGTTGATGTCCGCGAGAGAGTCGATCATGGTATCCAGGTTCGAGGTGTCTATGTGGTAGGCCTCGTCAGCCCTGCCTTCCGCGTAGTTGACCCCCTCGTTGAAGAAGGTGAATATCAGTGTAGGCAGGAGGCTGATCTCCTGGGAGTCGATCCATTCCCAGAACCGTGCATCCGTGGTGTAGTGGTCGATGTAGCACATGAGGAGCCGCGCCCGCTCCTTCTTCGAGGTCGTGCCGGCATGCCCTTTCGCCGCGTTGTCGCGAACGACCTTGAGCATGGACTCGAGAACTGCGGTGTACGATTTCCTGCCCGGCATGGAGAGCCTGCCCGCATAGATGAACAGGGTGAAGATCGGCGGTACCGGGCAGGGTTTGAGCCGGATGAGGTCGTAGAGCTCGATGGTGAGCTCGTCCTGGCGCTTCTGTTCCTCGAGCACGCCCCGGAGCCTTTCCTCGTTCAGGCGTGAGCCCGACTGCTCCTCGACGAATGCGATCATGGCCTTGTAGTCTTTCCGGTGGTAGTCGTCGTTCCTTTTCCCCGTGAGCTTCGAGGGGAAGTTGAGCTGGAACATGGGCAGGTCGAGGTAGGAGGAGAGAAACTGGACCGCATTGGCATTCGTGTCGCAGATGCCGGGCGATCCGCAGACGAGAAAGTCGGGCTTCTCGGCAAGGCCAGCCAGGTATGCCCCGAACGAACCCCGCTGAGCCGAGCACGACGTCTCGGTGAACCCCACCTCGCAGCAGTAGTCCATGTACTCTGCCGTCCCTTTCTTCAGGGCAAGGGTGCCGAATACGGTCATGATCTCTGCCCAGACCGGCACCACGTTGTCAAAGGCGAAGAACAGGTGTTTTGCCGAGACAAAGGTGCCGATGCAGATCTTCTTGCCTGAAGCATGCGCCGTCATGATGTCGGTGAGGTACTCGGCGGCCATCTTCATGAAGAGCACCCCGGGCTCTCCGTGCCGCAGCATCGCGTCCAGGACGTTCCGGAAGTTCGGTATGACCCGTTTCAGGCTTTCAAACTCCTTCTGAGTTCCATCAAGGGAATTTGCCGCTGCACTGATTATTGTCCAGAGCATCCAGTCGTAGTTATACTCGCGCGTCTCCTTCTTCATGGGTGATCTCTCCTCAGACCCCGGACATGCTCAGATGCGCCCCGGATTTTATCCTCTGGATGTAGAGCCGGGATCGTTCCCTGAGGACCTCCAGGTCGGTCTTGCGGGCAATGTACTCCAGGGTCATGAGCGCCGATGAAGGAAAGAGGGTGAGCGCATCGATGGCCCTCTGCCTTTCGGCGAGCATCC
>JAJFUP010000135.1 GCA_021372395.1 Deltaproteobacteria bacterium | reverse complement strand
CCCGCTCCGGGACAGGATCACCATCCCGCCCAGCAGGCTGACGAGGGCTGTCATTCCATACGAGAGCAGTTCCATAGTATGCCCTTTTCATCGTCATTCTTACCAGAGATCTCAATCGTTGTCGAAATATTTTACAGAGAGTGTAACCCGATAAATATTTTCTAAAAGACGATATCGATAGTCATTTCATATAGTTTAACGGATTGCTCGTTGTTATGGAATGCTCCGGACCTTTTGTGGGCAGGCCTGTGACAGGCAGGCAGGGGCCTTCATGTTGGAATGTTTTACATCTGGGACCATTATCCGAGGATATCAATAAACAACGTATTGATAATAATCAAGTAAATCAGATGGCCTTATAATTGCTTAAATAAATCATCATGAAAAATATTAAGGAGCACAGCATGAAGATGATTTCCCGTACTTTGATCTGTTTTGCATTGGCAACCATTCTTTTTACAGGTCCTGCCCTTGCCATTCCCCTTGGGACCAACATCACCATCTGGGACAAAGATGGTTCAGGCACCGGTTGGTCCGGAATACAGGAAGATCAGGAAGTCACACCGGGCTGCGTCACCGGCCAGCAGTGGGACCTCGAGGGTTTCTACCTCGATGGGTATACACTGACCATGGTGGGAGGCTACAATTTCAAAGATGGAGAGGTGGATCCATACAGGATCAGCAACCTGTATCGTTCGGGAGATCTTTTCATCAATGTCGATACGGCAAACGATACGGATGGATATGACTATGTGGTAGACCTCGATTTTTCTACCAACACCTTCAAAGTCCTTGGGATAGATGGAGACACGGTACTTTCCAGTGTCTATTTCTCCCAGAACGGCGCCGCAAATCCTTGGCAATACGTATCGGGCGGTGATGACCTGAATATCTCCGGCACCTTCTCCTATTATTCCGGCCTCGGCGACTCGGAAGTGGACAACCTCCTTGGGGGAAGCCACAACGCCGTGGTGCTCGACCTCGGCTTCCTGCAGTCCCTCAGCGGGTTCAACGGCGAGTTCATCACCCACTTCACCATGCAGTGCGGGAACGACAACCTCATGGGCAAGGGCTCCGCTCCCGTTCCCGAACCGGCAACGCTCCTGCTGCTGGGCAGCGGACTGCTCGGGCTTGCAGGATTCCGCAGGAAAACCAAATAGATTCGATATCTTAAACAAGTCGTAAAGAAGCCCGACAGCTATCCAATCTGTCGGGCTTTTGCCTAGGATCTCAGTTCAACTCAAGATTTGAATTCAGTAACTATAGAAATATTTGGCAATTAATCAATAATTATAGAGAGAAGAAAAATGTCCTTCGTGTACGATCGTGGTTCACATTCATATAGACCGGGATATCCGCCCTGGGAATGTTCGTTTTAGGTGTCGGTAAATTTTACGATGCATGATGGTTTTTCAAAAACAAGAGCATGTAACTTATTGAAAAAACGTGTTAATAAATATTTGGCACATCAATTGCTTAATGTTTTTTAATCATAATATGCAAAGGCCAAGGAGGTCAGTTATGAAAAGGGTGCTTTCAATTATAGTTGCGGTAATCGTTCTGAGTTGTCTTGCCGGTGCTGCGTGGGCAATTCCGTGGACATGGACGGATACGGTTAATCCAGATCCAGATATCTTCATTGGCCCTTCTTATTCCTATGTTCATGACATCACTGACACCGGGTTTAACCCAGGTTCAGACAATGTGGATAACTTCTCTCTTGCTATCAATCTTTATGATGATGGAGACAGGGGAATGGAACTCGTTTCAATTACTCTAGATAATTGGCTGTGGGCAGGTATACGTAATGGGGCCCAGGACGTTGATCTAGGATATGGTTTATTGGGCTCATTCCTGTTGCTTGATGATGGGTTACTCAATGTAAGACTCACGTCTACTTGTGGAGACTTCTACTTTGGAGACTCAGTACTGACGGCTAATGGGAATGAAACAGCCCCCGTCCCCGAGCCGGCAACGCTTCTCCTCCTTGGTTCAGGGCTTCTGGGCCTTGCAGGGTTCAGGAGGAAGAACAAGTAGTTTAACATCAAAAAATATTACAAGGTCATTACCGGTCCGGCGGCATCGTAGCTGCCGGACCTTTTCTTGTGTCCTTCTGATGGTTATCCATTTGCCAGCCATGACAACGACCCTGCTTCCTGAACTACAGCAAACAACAATTCCTCGAGGGATAGAAGCCATGACCTGGAGTTGATTATGCAGGAGCCCTCGAAACACCGCTTGATTACAGCGGTCTCCCCATCTGAAGAATAAAGAGCGGCCCTTTTTCGTCCAGGCGATCCGGCTGTATCATCGGCCACGAGATCCCCACCTTGAAGGACGAAAGGTTTCCCCAGGCGATCTCCAGGGAGGTCATAAGCTCGATGCCTGCGCCCACGAGGCATTCGTGGCGGCTCAGGGTGTCCGAGCACACACCCGAGTCGATGAAGGTTCCGAGCCACAGCCGGTGAAGGAACAGCGGCAGGGTCTGGTACCCCTGCTGCAGATCCGCCAGCGGCCAGAAGACCTCGACATTGGTGCTGACGGCCTTTCCCGCCTCCAGGGTGTTCGATGCAAAGCCCCTCAGGGGAAAGAGCCGGGATGGCCTCTGGGTGAAGTACCCTTCGCCGATGTCGCCGCCTATACGGTACGAACCGTGTCCCGGGGTGTACCCTTCCCAGGTCTTTCCCGCCTCGAGGTTGAACACGGAGAAGATGTCCGTGCCTGCGATCCAGCGCAAGCCTCCGAAGAGGGATTTCCTTCCGCCTGAACAGGCCTCCAGCGACGCCCAGGTGGTAAGGTTCTCGTATCGTTGTTTCAGGCCGATGTCTGCAAAGTATTCTCTGTCGCTTTCGCCGTAATCTTCCAGCGGGGTGAAGTCCAGCATGTTCAGCGAGGCCTCCAGCCAGGGCACTGCATGGGGGCTGTAGGAGAGCCGGTATTCCTTCCTCGACTCTTCCGTCTTCGGGGTGAGCACTGGGTCAATGACAAAGGGGTAGCGTGCGCATTGGATGCCCACCTCTTTGATCCGGGCTCCGGCGCGCAAAGCGACGTAATCGTAGGCAAAGGAGTATCTGGCCCCGGCGTCCAGACCGTAGTTCCCCGAGACATCCCTTCCCCAGGTGGCAAGGCCCAGCTGGAGATCGGACAACCCGGCATACACGTCCGGGGCGATGAAGTTCGGGAAAAGGCTTGGCCCGGGCGAGTAGGGCCGCGAGGAGAGGGAGGAGAGAATGGGTGCCTCTTCGAGGGGGGAAACGAGGGCCTCTGCACGTGCGGGTGGAGCGCTGCCCGCAGTGTACGGCTCGATGGACCACCCATCGTCACCGAGGCACAGTGCCGCCTTGTCCCTGGGGAGGAAGGCACCGGTGGAGCATCTGGTCACCTGAGTCATATCCCACCCGTGTATCTGGAACGTGCCGTTCATGTTCGATGAGAAGACCAGCGTGTCGCCCGCCCACCACGGGTCCAGCTCGATGCTTTCTGCAGAGGTGATCCTCTGCCACGAGCCGTCATACATCCAGATGTCCCAGTTTCCCTTGCTGTGGGCTGCCGCCGCAATGCGGCCCTTGGCGTCCATCACCGGACCGGAGAGCTGGATTGTCCCGATGGGGGCAGGGATGATCTTTTTTTGCACGACACCGGCCCGTAGCGAGCCTGCGCCCTTTTCCAGGCACACGATCGCAGGTCTGCTGCCTTCTCGTGAGATTGCGACCCCTCCCGGCCCCGGGTCCCAGAGGTGTCGCATGCCGAGGGACACGCCCGATCCCGAGCCCCGGTACCCCAGAAGGTGCGCTACACCCTGATGGTCGTACTCGGAGATCCAGAGTACCCCTGCATCATCACGGTACCCCTGCCTGCCCCTGATCCGCACGCGCTTCGGCCCCGGGGTCATGCCCGAATGGTCCCACGTGACGAGCGGGTCTCCGGCATAGCCGGTGACCGGCGGTATCCTGCCCGGGCCGGTCTTGAGGCCGGACTCTCGGGTGAAGGTCCTCCACAGCTCAGGCCAGCTCTTCCCGAACGCCTTGGCTGCCTTGAGGTCGATCTCGATGGGGATGATGCCGGCGCCGTGGATCTCGAGGAATCCCCGGATGGCATCCCAGCCGTACCGTTCGTGCAGCCAGGAGATGAAAGGCCCCCCGTAGATCCGGTACCCGAAGTAGCCTGGCCAGATCCCCGGGTGGTTGCTCATCCCTGCAAGGTCCGTTGGCACCGGCAACCGGAGGATCGCACCCTCGTAGGGATCCCTTCGTTCCTTTCCCGTGTACTGCGAGTAGAGGAGGAGGCAGACCCCTTCAAGAAGCCAGGGCGGGTTGATCAGGTTCGGGGAGGCGATCTCTCCGAAGACCCCGTGGAGGCAGCCCGGGATCCCCGAGCGCAGCGAAAATATTCCCTGGAGGCACAATCCCTTGAAGAGAAAGTAGGTCCACGGGTCCTGCTCAAGGTACCCCTCTTCCAGCACGCCGGGGGCCTTGAGCGGTATCCGGATCTCCCGGTGAGGGATCATGCTGACCGACACCTCGGGGACATCGAGATCCTCGTCGAGGATCACATGCACCGGCATCTTGACGGGTATCCCGTGTGCCTGGAGGAAGGATACGATCCCGGGGGCTTTTTCCGCCATGCGCGAGACGATCTTCTCCTCGCCCCGGGGGAAGGAGAGGGTGAGGCCGTCGGCATCGATCGTGGAGAGGCCAAGCGCGTTTAAGGGGAGACAGAACACCAGCAGCATGCACACACCGGCCACAGATCTCATGATCTCTCCCATTCTAGCCTGGCTTGTGAAAATATGCAATGGAAGGGGGCGAAATAATGGGGGAACGGGAATGGTGCAGGAGGTCAGACGGGGATCATTCCTCGTTTTGGGTCAGATGCCCGGCCTTGAGGTATGCCATGCCCTGGAACAGGGCCAAGGTTTCTCCGGCGCTGTCAATCACCTTCCCCGAGTAGGTGGCGAGCTTGTGGTTCCTCGATTCCTCGTGCGCCTCGGCGTAGAGGGTATCGGCCTTTCCCGCCTTCACGAACGAGATGGTGGTGTTGACGGCCACCGCCATCCTGCCCCTGGTGTGGGCTGCTGCAGCGCAAGCCATGTCCGCCAGGGTGAACAAGGCCCCGCCGTGAACCATCAGCAGGCCGTTCAGGTGCTGCTCGCCGGCAATCATCCGCACCCTGGCATATCCGGGGCCTGCCTCGATGATCTCGATGCCGCAGAGCCCGGCAAAGACATCCTTCGAGAAGTATCGGCGCAGCTCGGTAAGGCCGATGAAGGGTTCGTGCATGAATGTCGCCCTATCCCTTCCGGAGATCCTCTACGAGGATCCCCCTGATGCGTTCCGGGTGGGAGTACACACAGAACCGGTCGCCCTTGACACGGCACACGAGGGTGAGGCCTGAGCGTATCGCCAGATCGATGCCCTCGTCGGTGGTGGCGGCCTTGCTGACAACGATGGGGATGCCGGCATTGACCGCCTTCGAGATCATGCCTGCAGGCTGCCTGCCGGTGCAGCCCAGTGCGCAGACCGACAGGTCGATATGGTTCAGGACCGCATACCCGATGACCTTGTCCACGGTGTTGTGCCTGCCCACGTCGCTGCTCTTGGTTATGAATTCGTTGCCCGAGTAGAGCACGGAGCAGTGGGCGCCTCCTGTGCGCTCCCAGAGCTCGGATACGATCCCGGCAATGATCCTGAACACGTCGTCCCGTTCGATGGT
>JAJFUP010000130.1 GCA_021372395.1 Deltaproteobacteria bacterium | reverse complement strand
GAAACTTCGGGTCGGGCGTCAGGTTGAAGGGGTTCTCGGAAAGGCCAAAGAACTGTTCGAACATGCTCACCTGCCCCCGGTCATCTGATCACCGCCCATGCCCTACTGCTTTCCCAGCGGCACGGTCACCCTGGTGGTGGTACCCCCCCGCCGTTCCAGCTCCAGGTCCACCGTGGTGCTGCTCTGAAGCTGCTGGTACGCATTCAGGGCATCTTCCGGCGTGCGGATGGGGACGCCGTTTATGGACTTGATGATGTCACCCGAACGCACCCCGAGTTCATAGATCTTCGCTCCCTCAGCCACGCCGCTCACCCTGAACCCGTATGGTTGTCCGCCCCGGTAGTAGGGGACCACGCGTGCACTCCCGAGGACCTGGTCCATGTTCTTCATGGCGTCCGGGACTCCGGCAGCGGCCCCTGCACCCGGCAAACGGGGGAACCTGGGCCTTCGCACGCTTCCCTGGGCAGAGCCGGAGGCAACGCTTGCGCTGCTCTTTGTATCCTCCACCACCAGCATCTGCTCCTGGCCGTTGATCTCCATGATCACCTTGTTCCTGAATATGGCGACGAGAGTTGCACCCTTTATGTTGTCCCCTATCCGGTAGAGCTTCTGCGCGCTCGCTTCTTCGATGATGGCCCGGGCAAACTCCTTCGGCCCGGTGATAGTGCCCCTGAGGGCCAGGCCCATTTCCGCGAAAGGCATCACCGCATCGCCCGTCTGAGAACTGCCTCCCGTGGCGGGACCTGACTTGGCAACCTTGAGGAGATCCCGAGTGGTGATCACGTCATAGGTGCTCCTGGTCTTCACCGGCTTCTTGGCCTGGGTGGCTGCGACCTCCGCCTTCCTCTGGGGAAGCGGGGGGTCGTAGAGCACATACCCGGTTATCGACGCAATGATACCGGCGATCACCCACACAAAAAGCGTTATCATGGCGAGCTCTGCGATCCATAGGTAACGTCTGTCCATCGAATGACCTAGACCTTGTCGAATCCGGAGAACCTCATACTGAAGCTCCCCCTGCCCCGGGTCAAAGACCTCAGCGCGGTCGAGTAGCCGAAGGTATTCGAGAGCGGCACGAATGCCCTGATCTGATGGTATTTTCCCTTGGTGATGACACCCTCGATGCTCGCCTTCCGGGCACTGAGATCTCCCACTACATCCCCTACACATTCTTCAGGCGAGAGCGCATCAAGCTCCATAACCGGCTCGAGCTGTACCACTCCGGCCTTTTTCATGGCTTCCTGGAGCGCCATCTGGGAAGCGATCTTGAGCCCCTGAGGGGTGGTCCTCTCGTCGAGGTCCACCTTGCTCACGTGGACATCCACGTCCACGATATCGTATCCGAATACCGGATCGGAAAGACATGCCTCCCCCAGGCCATCGAGCACGTTGGCCTTCATACCGTCCTGAATGGCCTGATCGATGTGGAAGGTGTTCCCCGTTCCCCGCTTGTTCGGGCGGACACTCAGCTCCAGGTGACCGTAGTGAGCCGTTTCGCCGATAAACTTGTCAAAGACCTTCTCTGTCTGCGACGGCTTTTCTATGGTGGAACAATAGAGCACCTGAGGCTTTCCCACGTTGATATCCACCCCGTAGGTCGTCTTGAACCGGTCAAGCGCGATCTCCAGGTGAAGCTCGCCCATGCCTTCAAGGATTACCTGGCCGGTGTCCGGGTCCTCCTGGACCTTGATGGTCGGGTCCTCCTCCATGATCTTTCGCATGGAGTCCATGAGGCGTGCACTGGCCTCCGAGTTCTTCGGTTCTATGGCCACCGATATGACGGGCTTCTGCACCTCGATGGGCTCCAGGACAACGAGGCTGCCTTCCTGGGCGATGGTGTCACCGGTGGCGGATTCCTTCAGTCCCACCGCTGCGACAATGTCCCCGGCAGAGGCATCCTCGATTCGCTGTTTCTGGTGTGCGTGCATGGCGAACAGCCGGGCAACCTTCTCGTGGATGTCTCTCGTGGTATTGTAGACATCCGCACCCACATCGAGAGAGCCCGAGTAGATCCTCAGGTAGACCATGCGCCGGCCTTCGTCCATGTAAACCTTGAACACATAGGCTACCAGGGGCCCCTTGGGATCCGAAGGGATGGGGACCTGTTCACCGGTGACCTTGTGGTGCGCCGGCACCGGTCGAACCTCCTGCGGCGAGGGCAGATAATCGATCACGCCCTCGATGAGCGGCTGGATCCCCTTGTTCCTCAGCGCTGTTCCGCACAGGACAGGGATCAGCTTCTCGCCGATGGCCGCCTTCCTGATGGCCTGTCTGATCTTTTTCTCATCCGGGATTTCGCCTGCAAGAAAACATTCCATGACCTCGTCATCGAAATCCGCCAACGTCTCCAGCATCTTCTCCCGGGCAACAGCGGCATCCGTTCCCATGTCCTCGGGAACAGGCATCTCATCAAAGGTTGCGCCCATGGAATCATCGTTCCAGACAAGCGTCTTCCATGCAATGAGATCGATCACACCCTTAAAGGTATCGCCCTGATAGAAGGGCAGCTGGATGGGCAGCGGGATCACCTCGAGCCGGGTCCGGATCTGCTGGACGACGGAAGCGAAGTCGGCGCCGAGGCGATCCAGCTTGTTCACGAAAGCAATGGCAGGGACATGGTACTTCCTGCACTGCTGCCACACGGTCTCCGTCTGTGCCTCTACGCCGCCTACGGCGCACAGGATCACGACCGCGCCGTCGAGCACCCTCAAGCTTCGCTCCACCTCGATGGTGAAGTCTACGTGGCCCGGGGTGTCGATAATATGGATCTCGTTATTCTTCCATTCACAGGTGGTCACCGCGGAGGTGATGGTGATGCCCCTCTCCTGTTCCTGGGGCATCCAGTCCATGGTCGCCTGGCCGTCATGTACCTCGCCCATGCGGTGGATCTTGCCGGCATAGAACAGCACCCGCTCCGTCACGGTTGTCTTGCCGGCATCTATGTGGGCGACGAACCCGATATTTCTCACCCGGGCCAGGTTCTTCGTCTTCATCTGAGACCTCACTTCACTTATTATACACAAAGATCAACATCATATACATATTTCATTTCACGGCCGAGAAAGTGTTCCCCGAGTTCGATGAACCTCGGGGAGGTGTCGGAAAGATAGTAGGTCACCTCCGTAGCGCTGCCCTGGATGTAGCACGGGCCAACCATCCCCTCCACGACCCTGGCAGTGGACAGTGCCGAATCCACGATCCGGACGTGGGGTCCCATCACCCGGGAGATCACGGGCTTGAGCAGAGGGTAGTGCGTGCACCCCAGGAGAAGCGTCTCGACGTCTGAGTTCATGAGGCATCCGAGATACCGCCTCGCCACCTGCTCGGTGATTTCGTCGTCGCACCAGCCCTCTTCCACCAGCGGCACAAAGAGCGGACATGGCTTGGGAAAAATCTGCGCGTCGGGCTTCAAACCCCGGATGGTTATTTCATACGCCCCACTGCTGATGGTCGACGGTGTGGCAATGACCCCGATCCTGGTGCCACCGCTCTCCACTGCAGCCCGTGCCCCGGCTTCCACGACTCCCACGACGGGAAGGGAGAACTCCTCCCTCAGGGCGGGTATGGCATGTGCACTCGCCGTGTTGCAGGCAATAACCAGCATGTCTACATCCCGGGATACGAGAAACCGCGCACACTGGATGCTGTAACGGATGATGGTCTTCGGAGACTTGGTTCCGTAAGGCAGCCGTGCACAATCCCCAAGATAGACCATGTCTGCACCGGGGACCAGTTCAAGCAGGGACTTGAGCACAGTGAGTCCACCAATCCCGGAATCAAATACTCCTATTCTTGAAATCTTTCGTTCCATGGCAAACCCGGCTTTTCAAGTCTCTGCAGCGTAGAAGGTTGATTAATGTCTATTGCTTTTGCGTGATGCTGTCAAGAAAAGTCGACGGGAAACAAGGGCGCGGCGCAACCGTGGCCGAGGTCGGCTCACCACAGCCTGGATTGCCATCGTGCGCACCTATAAGTTTGTTGTGGTACTGGGCGCATACAATGCTATATAAGAGTCCGCAAAATCGGGACAGACTCCGTCCCCTTGATGTTATCGGGAGGAAGAATGGATCACCGCATCGCCATCATCGGCCTCGGGTACGTAGGCTTGCCGCTTGCCGTGGAATTCGGGAAGAAATACCCTGTGGTGGGCTTCGACATCAACGCTGCCAGGATCTCCGAGCTCAGGTCCTTTTCCGACAGGACCCTGGAAACGAGCCCTGAGGATCTCAAAGCCGCCACCATGCTCTCCTTCACCACGAATCCCGAAGACCTTAAAACATGCAACACCTACATCGTCACCGTCCCCACGCCGGTGGATGCATATAACAGGCCGGACATCACGCTGCTGCTCAAGGCAAGCGCCACCGTGGGATCGCTCATCAACAAGGGCGATATCGTGATATACGAGTCCACGGTCTACCCCGGGGCCACCGAAGAGGACTGCGTGCCGGTCATCGAGAAGGCTTCGGGTCTGAAATACAACCGCGACTTTTTCTGCGGCTACAGCCCCGAGCGCATCAACCCGGGAGACAAGGCACACCGTCTCGTGAACATCAGGAAGGTCACCTCAGGGTCCACCCACGAGGCGGCCCGCATCGTGGACGGCCTCTACGGGTCCATCATCGTGGCGGGAACGCACTGTGCACCCTCCATAAAGGTGGCCGAGGCCGCCAAAGTCATCGAGAACGCCCAGCGCGACATCAACATTGCCTTTGTCAACGAGCTCGCCATGATCTTCTCGCGCATGGGTATCCGGACGAACGACGTGCTGGAGGCTGCCCGCACCAAGTGGAACTTCCTCCCCTTCTCCCCCGGACTGGTGGGCGGGCACTGCATCGGTGTCGACCCCTACTACCTGACGCACAAGGCGGAGGGTCTGGGATATATTCCCCAGGTCATCCTCGCAGGCCGGAGGATAAACGACGGCATGGGCCGATACGTTGCGACACAGCTCATCAAGATGATGGTCAAGAAACGCCTGCGCATCACGGAAACCAAGATCCTCGTTCTCGGCATAACCTTCAAGGAGAACTGCCCCGACATACGGAACTCCAAGGTGATCGACGTCATCGAGCAGCTCAAGGACTTCGACTGCCGGGTGGACGTCTATGACCCCATCGCCGATGCCGCCGAGGTAAGGCATGAGTACGGGATCGACATCATCACCTCACCAAGCGGGCTCACCTGCCGGTACGAAGGCATCATGGCTGCAGTGGCACACGATGCCTTCAGAAACCTCGACCTCGACAAGATCAAGGCAAATGAATGCGTTGTGTATGATGTGAAAAATTTCATCCCCGATGCAAACGGCTCCCTGTGAACGACCTTTTCTGATCAGCTCGCAGGGAGGATTGCTCCGGGAGCCCGAGCAGTCATGAAAAAGATCGGCGTCATATCTGACACTCACCTGAACGCGTCCTGTGCGATTCTCGAGCGGATCGCATCGGAACACTTCTTTGATGTGGACCTCATCATCCACGCCGGCGACATGGTTTCCCTGGGAGTGCTCGACGCGTTCATCCCCCTGAGAAAGGAGATCGTCGCCGTGTGCGGCAACATGGATGACCCCGGGGTCAGGCAGACATACCCCGTAACGCGGACCGTCACGATCGAAGACGTGACCATCGGCATCACGCACGGCTGGGGTTCGCCGCACGGCATCAGGCAGCGCATCCTGTCTTCTTTTTCCGGTATCGATGCACTCATCTACGGGCACACGCACCAGGCATTCTCGGGAAGGGAGCGTGGCGTCTTCTTCTTCAACCCCGGTTCCCCCACGGACTTGCGATTTACATCGAACCGGACCATAGGTATAATACAGGTCAACGGGAATATGATAGAGGGGGCGATTGTAATCGTATGAACAATATCTGGGCACCATGGAGAACGGAATACATCACCTCATCGAAAGATGAATCGTGCATCCTCTGCACGGCCCCCAGGAACGGAGATAACCTCATCCTTATCCAGGGGAAGCTCTGCTTTGCCATCATGAACCGTTTTCCCTACACCACCGGTCACTGCATGGTTGCTCCGTACCGTCACGTAGGTGACATCGTCGAGATCACCCCTGATGAGTTCCCCGAGATCATGGCCACGGTGAAGACCATCGTGACGGCAATTCGATCCTCGTTGAATCCGGAGGGATTCAATATCGGCTGCAACATCGGCACGGTTGCAGGCGCAGGTATCGCGGACCACCTCCATATGCACATTGTCCCCCGATGGAACGGCGACACAAACTTCATGCCGGTATTGAGCGATGTGCACATCATCTCCGAGCACATCGAGAGCACCCTGGCCAAGATCAAGAGGCATCTGCCTTGAAGTACCTCAAGGTCTCCATCCTCTTCGGCCTGGCGATCGTGGGCGTGCTGTTCGGCATCTCGAACCAGCAGAGCTCGACCGTCCACTTCTTCTGGTATTTTTCCAAGTCTTACCCCCTCTACCTCGTTCTCTTCGCTTCATTCCTTGCAGGCACCCTGGTTGCGCTCGGGTACGGCATCATGTCGGGCGGTGCTATGAAAGACGAGGAACGTCGTCTCAACAGGCGCATCGATGACCTGAAGGGCCGCATCAGACAGGCAGGCAACTCTCAGCCCCCGGGAAGCACCAATGGACGGCCGGGGTTGTTCTGAGCGCCTCCTGATGAGACTGCCCGATTGGCTGAAAAGGAGCAAGGACCTCAAGGCGTTGCGAGGGCTCAAGCTGAAACTGCGCCACGGAGGGCTGTCCACCGTATGCGAGGAGGCTCGGTGCCCGAATATTGCCGAGTGCTTTTGCAGGCCCACGGCGACCTTTCTCCTCCTCGGTGATGTCTGCACCCGTTCCTGCAGGTTCTGCGCCGTACACAAAGGCACTCCGTCGCCGCTCGACGTGGAGGAGCCCTCACTGGTGGCAAAAGCTGCCCGGGACATCGGCCTTACCCATGTCGTCCTCACCTCCGTCACTCGTGACGACCTCCCGGACAAGGGCGCCCGCGGATTCGCATCGGCCTTGAGCGAAATCGGGAAATTGCTGCCCGGAGCCACCCGGGAGGTGCTCACCCCGGACTTCGCGGGCAGGAGAGACCTCCTGGAGACAGTGCTCGAAGAAAGACCGGACGTGCTCGGCCATAACGTGGAGACCGTGGAAAGGCTCTATGAAAGCATCAGGCCCGGTGCCAGTCTTAAACGGAGCCTTTCACTCCTGAGGCTGGCTCGGGATATCTCCCGGGATGTCATCGTCAAGTCGGGTTTCATGGTCGGGCTGGGCGAATCTGAAAAGGAGATCAAGGACCTGCTGTTAGAGTTGCGCGATGCCGGGTGCGACTGTGTGACCATAGGACAGTACCTCCAGCCCACCAGGGCTCAGATACCGGTGAGCGCCTACTGGGAACCCCGCCGTTTCGAGGCGTGGTCAGAGCTTGCGAAGTCCACCGGCATACGGTATGTTGTGGCAGGGCCGCTTGTGAGGAGTTCGTACCATTCGAAAGAGGTCCTGGAGGAGATTCGCGCGTCTTTGGATGCACCGACATCAGCGTGTACGAAGGAGTGATCATGGATATGATCAAAATCGGACTCATCGGTTTAGGAACCATAGGGACCGGGGTTGCAAAGACGTTACTCGAGAACGAGTCACTCATCGAGGACAGACTCGGGTTTTCCCTTTCTCTCAAGGCCATCGCCGACCTCGACATAGAAAAAGACAGGGGGGTGAACATACCCCGCGGCATGCTCACTACGAATACAAGCCTGCTCATCGATGATCCCGAGATCGACATCATCGTGGAGCTCATCGGGGGGACCGAGCCGGCACGGACCTTCATCATCAATGCACTGAAGAAAGGCAAGCACGTGGTCACCGCCAACAAGGCCCTGCTGGCCACTCACGGCAAGGAGCTCTTCGACGCAGCCCAGACCTACGGCAAGGACCTCTACTACGAGGCTGCGGTGGGAGGCGGCATCCCCATCATCAAGACGCTGCGGGAGGCCCTCATCGCGAACAACTACACGTTCATTTACGGAATTCTGAACGGCACCTGCAACTTCATCCTCACCGAGATGAGCGAGAAGGGATCGACATTCCAGGAGGCCCTGGCAAAGGCCAAGGAACTCGGCTACGCGGAGTCCGACCCGACGCTGGATATCGAGGGGATCGATGCAGCGCACAAACTCGCGCTGGTCACGAGCCTTGCCTACGGCGTGCCGCCGGACATGCACAGCGTGTATGTGGAAGGGATCACGAACATCGACAGCCTCGATGTGACGTTTGCGCACGAGCTCGGGTACAAACTCAAGCTTCTGGCACTGGCGATCGACCGCGGCGACAAGGTGGAGGCACGGGTCCACCCCACCCTGGTCCCTGTCAACTACCTGCTCGCCAAGGTGGACGGGGTGTTCAACGCCTTTTACGTGAGGGGCGACATCGTGGATTCCACCCTCTTCTACGGCCGGGGGGCAGGCATGATGCCCACGGCCTCGGCCGTGGTGAGCGACCTCGCTGATATCGGGAGAAACATCCGGGCGGGTATAGCGGGGAGAATTCCCCATCTCGGGTATCGGAAGGGCAGTTCCGTGCCGAAGAGCTACATGCCCATCGACGACATCTACACGAATTACTACATCAGAATTAACGCCATGGACCGACCCGGTGTGCTCGCGAAGATAGCGGGAATCCTGGGCGATCGGGACATCAGCATCGTCTCCGTCATCCAGAAAGGCAGGGAGGATCTTGATTTCGTGCCCGTGGTGCTGCTGACCCACGAGGCCAGGGAGTCGAACGTCAAGAGCGCCATCGTTGCGATCTCTGCAATGGAAGAGGTGAGCGGGACGCCCGTGGTGCTCAGGGTTGAGGACAAGAAGCTCAAGAACAAGACTGCCTAGGCTGTTGTCGAGGGTGGTATCCCGGGTGGAAACGAGTACGCTGGTTTCTGTGTTTTTCTGGAAAAAGGAGAATAAACGGTGAAATACATTATCTTGCTCGGCGACGGGATGGCGGATGAACCCCTCGGAGAGCTCGGCGGGAAGACACCTCTCGAGGTTGCACAGACTCCCTTCATGGACTACCTGGCATCAAGGGGCGAGTTCGGTCTTGTCAGAACCGTAAAGGCGGGTTTTCCTCCAGGAAGCGATGTGGCAAACATGACCGTCCTCGGACTCGACCCCGCGATATATTACACCGGGAGGGCTCCCATCGAAGCCGTGAGCTTGGGGGTTAAGCTTACCGAGGAAGACACGGCCTTCAGGATCAACCTCGTGACCATAACCCCTGGAGAAAACGGGCTTATCATGGAGGACTACTGCTCGGACCACATCACGACCGAAGAGGCGGCTCGTCTCATCGAGGACCTCAAGCAGATAGCCGGGGACAATACGTTCATCGACATGTATCCGGGGTTCGAATACCGCCACCTCATGGTCATCCACGGGTATGACAAACCCGATCTGAGAACCACGCCGCCGCATGACATCATCGGCGGATACATCGACCCATACCTCCCGAATGACAGTCTTCTCACCGATCTCATATCCAGATCCATGGGAGTTCTGAAAGACCACCCGGTGAATATGCTCAGGAGAAAGAACGGCAAGCGCGAGGCCACGTCGCTGTGGCCCTGGGGCGAAGGAAAGGCCCGCAACGTTCCAACACTCCAGAAAGAATACGGGATCTCGGGCGCCATGATATCGGCAGTGGATCTCCTGAAGGGACTGGGGAGGCTCCGGGGCATGGAGGTGATCGACGTGCCCGGCGCCACAGGCTGGATCGACACCAACTACGACGGCAAGGCACAGGCTGCGCTTGGTGCCCTCTCACGGCACGACATCGTCTACGTGCACGTAGAGGCTCCCGATGAGGCCGGCCACGGCGGCCTCACACGGGAAAAGATCAAGGCTATCGAAGACTTCGACCATAATATCGTAGGACACGTCTTCACCTCTCTTGAACGTTCGGGAAATCCATTCCGTCTCCTCATCATGCCGGATCATCCGACCCCTATCATGAAACGGACACACACTCCCGATCCGGTACCCTTTGTGCTCTATGACAGCACAGCCCACACCGACAAAGTCAGGGGTTTCACCGAGATGGAAGCCCAGGCAACGGGTCTCTTCATTGATGAAGGATTCACCATGCTCGCAAGACTCGTGAAGGGACCCTCCTGATCGAATATTTCAGGTCACCTGTCATTTCCGGGCAATAAACGGCCGCAGCTGTCTTCTATTTTTTCTTGAAGGCAGATACGAAGCTTCCCTGTCTCTCGATCTCGATGTCCAGTTGCGAGAGCAGTGCCGTCATGTCCTCGGTGCAGAAATTTTGCTTTACTTCTTGAATGAGGGGGATGACATCGCGATCGATGGCGGCAAAATGATGGTCCTTCAGGGGGGTGATGCCCTTTATGGTACAGAGAAGATCCGCCAGATGAATGCAGGCAGGGAAGATCTGGTCCACGGTTGCCTTTGAAGGGGTATGGTGGAAGGACACTGCATTCACGATATCGGAGGGGAACATCCAGGAACAAAGCAGGATCTCTCCTACCTCTGCGTGGGTGATACCGAAGATCGTCTCTTCGAGCGCATGATAGGTGTAGTTGTTGCCTTTCTCATCCATGACGGAAAGGAGCCTGGTGAAGGATTCGGGCATGTATTGGGACAGGAAGATCTTTCCTACATCGTGCAGGAGTCCGCTTACAAAGTACTTTCCGTCAATCTTCCTCGTCAGATACTGCGCAATCATCTTCGTCGCCACACCGACGGCAAAACTGTGTCTCCAGAGATCTTCCGAAAACTCCGAACCCTTCCGGTCGAATAACTGAACCACGGACATACTGAGGGCGATATTCTGTATCTCCTGAAATCCCAGCACCACGACTGCATGTGATATCGTCGAGATCTTCTTCACAAATCCGTAATAAGCCGAGTTCGCGACCGCGAGGATCCTGGTCGTGAGCGCCGGGTCACTCTCGATAATCTTCGTGAGTTCCAGGGAAGATGACGTCTTCCTCGACACAACATCGAGGACATCGTTCACGACACTTGGAAGGGTAAGTATTTCAGGAGCCCTTCCCAGGATCTCTATGATGCGCTTTCGTTCGCTCTTGAGGTCTGCATTTCCATCCACATAGAATTCACTCGGAAGAAAGGAGGGTATTCTTTACGGGAACCGGACTCCTCTCCCGGGTTCCTGCACGATCTCTCGAATTCATGCGGATAAACGAAGGGTTGAATGTATTCCAGAGGGCAGTGCTGAACAGGAAGAAAAGAACCTGCCAATGACTTGGTTACGCACAGTTTTTTTAAAGGTCATCATGATATATCCCGATACGTTCTGATATGGAATTTTCTGTGTTCATGTGGATTATCATCTCGTCCGCCATGGCGATCGGGGCCTATGCTGCGTTCACAAACCGCAAGGCAATGGAAAAGAAACCTGTGCTCAAGAAATCTCCTGCACGCTATGTCACGGTAGCAACAGAAGAAGATATCCAGACGTTCATGGAAATCTACAACCTCGAGTGGAAGCCTCAACAGGACTTGGCTGGAGAGATTCCGCCGGACATCGAAAAGGTCATCGATAAGATTGAGAATATCTCTCCACTCGTGACAGACCTATCCGTCAAGCTGAGCGATCCCGACATCAATCCCCAGGAGATCAGCAAACTCATCATCACGGACCAGGGACTCACCTCTTTTATCCTGAAACGGGTGAACTCTCCCTACTACGGGCTTGCCCAGAAGGTGGACAACATCTTCAGCGCTATCGTGCTTCTCGGATATAACGAAATCTACCGGATAGTCATGGAAGAAAGATCGAGGAAGATCGGCATCCAGCCGGACAAGGCTGAGTGGGTGCATGCAAACCTCACCTCGAACATCGCGGCATACCTTGCCAGTGTTGCCAGAATAGGCGTACCGAGTGGTACCATGGTGACACTGGGCATGCTCCATGATATCGCAAAGACGATCATGCTCAAGTCTCTGCCCCAGCCTGAAGGGGGGTTCGCCTTAGATCTGAGACAACGATTGAGACAGGAAGTCGAGCTCTACGGCATCGACCATGCCACACTCGGCGGAATCCTGGCCAGACGATGGGGCATGCCGGCAAAGCTTATTACATGCATAGAGAAACATCACTGGCCCATGTTTTGGCCCCTGAGGGAGATCGGTCAGGCTTGCCCGGATACCATCAAAGAACTCGCCATCTTGAGCATCTCGGACATCGCTGCAAGAAATTTCACTCAGGAGATCACGGGTCCATACATCGGCGACGATTACTACCGGTTCATCAAAAAACAGCCGAAGATCGAGGGGATCCTCATTCCCGAGATCACCAAAGACCTGAAGCGCATTCACCGGGTGATGTTAGATGACATTCACGAAGGCGAAGAAACATTGGGCATGGCGACGTGACCCATTCAGTTAGGCGCTTCTGACCGAGAGGAAACGCGGCTAAATAAGGTTACCGCTCCAGACTTCAGGAACTTCATTTTATCTTCTCAAGGTATTCCATTCTACTCCCCCCAGGGCCACAGAAGATCATTCTACTCTGGATCAGTCTGTCACCGACCGAAGTACGCGCAGACGCGGCATCACAAGGCAGGAATGCATACGCTTGAAAATTGAGCGGACAATCACGGAACAGAGGTTACGGATTATCAAGAAACCAAGGATCTCCTCATGCAGTATATTTTCAGCTGAGAAGTGACGCTATACGCTGCTGGTTGAGGGTATACAACCCTGAAGAGACATTGTCCAGGTTATCGGTTACATGCGCGAGCAACCGTTTGGCCTCTTCAACATTTTCGATGCGCGACTGTGACGCCTGTTTGTTTTCCACCGACACGATGTCTGCTACACTGCTCTGGAAGCGTGAATCCTGTGTTTTTTTCTGGTATTGCCCGTCCTTCTCTTTATTCACAATATTGATTACATTAGCCATTTCAGGATTGACCTTCATCTCATTCCCCCTTCGAGAGTTCTTCACCTTCTTTATCGGCAGCTCTGCATGACACTTTAATCCAATCCGACAAGAATCCGGTAGATCTCATTCCTGCTGAACCCACTCTCCTGGGAAAGGATGCATAGGATGTCCTTTTTCGAATGCCCTGCGCTCAAGAGAGATCGCGCTAGTTCCTTGAGTGTTTCCTCATCAAGCAAGTCGAGGGCTTCTGAACCCTTTACGATCACAGTGATCTCTCCCTTGAGCACTCTGTCCTCGACCTGAGAAAGGACCTCGGTGACGGTTCCGATGAGATATTCCTCATGGATCTTGGAGATCTCCCGTGCCACACATATTGCCCTTTCCGGTAACCGTTCCGAGATCGACCTGAGGGTCTTCAACAACCTCCTCGGCGATTCATAGAACACGGTGGCGTCGTTCGATACGCACATCTTCATGACTTCATTTTCACCCTTCTCTTTCTGCCTCGGGAAAAACCCAATAAACCGGAACGGCGGCTCGAAACCGGACGCGGAAAAAGAGGTGATCAATGCCGAGGCCCCGGGAAGGGCTTCGATCCTGATGCCCCTCTCCCGCGCCCGGACTATGAGTCTGAACCCGGGATCCGAAACCGCAGGTGTCCCGGCATCGCTTACCAGGGCAACATTTTTCCCGGACTGAAGTTGCTCAAGGATGCCTTCCACCTTCCTGGCTTCGCTGAATCGTTCGCATGAGACAAGGGGCTTTCCGATACGATAATGACTGAGGAGCTTTCTCGTCTGCCTGGTGTCCTCGCAGACGATCAGGTCCACAGCGCCCAGGACATCGAGGGCCCGCAGCGTAATGTCCCGAAGGTTTCCGATAGGGGTAGGAACAAGATAAAGGGTCGATCTTTCCATGGGATAAAGATACTTTCTCCTTCTTTACGGATATCCAACTATGCTATATACAAAATTTACTGTAATTGAAAGGGAGAGGCCCTTTATCATGGAGTCACTGAAACTTGACAGCACGAAGAGCGACAAGAGGATCGAGAGCACTCCTGAATACATGAGAAAGCTCTTCATCATGCCTGACTCCTCTGACAGGTTCGTTGAATTCGGCGTTCACCTGATAGACCTGATACATGACTTCTTTAAGGAAAAGGGTGGAATCCATTCATCCATCTCGATGAAGGAACTTGCCGAGATTTTCAAGAACATCGAGATGCCCTCCCACCCCAAGCTCATAAAGGATGTGCTCGACGAGATCAAGAACAACATCATTAATCACTCGGTCAAGGTAGCCAACCCCTACTACATCGGCCATATGACGAGTGCGGTCCCCTACTTCATGATCCTGCTGGAGATGATAGCCGTAAGCCTCAACCAGAATCAGGTCAAGATCGAGAGCGCCAAGGCATCCTCCTTTGTTGAACGCGAATTTCTTTGCTGGATTCACCGGCTCATCTATAACAACACTTCGGAATTCTATGAGAAAAATATACAGAATCACAAGATAGCCCTCGGAAACATCACCTCCGATGGGACTATCGCCAACCTCACGGCGCTCACCATGGCCATGGTCAAGGCATTCCCGCCGGATGGCAACGCCTTCAGAGGCTTGCGGGTTGAAGGGCTCTCCAAGGCACTGAAGCACTACGGCTACCGGCAAGCATTGTTCTTCGTATCGAAGAGGGGTCACTACTCGATCTGCAAAGCAGGCGCACTTCTCGGTCTCGGTGAGTCCGGAGTAATCCGCGTGCCCGTGTACCAGTACATCAACAGGATTGATATATCAAAACTCCTTTCCCTCATCGAAAAGACCAAAAAAGAAGACAAGATCGCTGGTATGCCTTCAAAAATCGTTGCCCTTGTCGGGATTGCCGGCACAACTGAGACAGGGAATATCGACAATCTTGATGCCTTGTCTAAAATTGCATCCGAACTCGGCACCCATTTCCATGTCGATGCTGCATGGGGAGGAGGAGCACTCCTCATGGATGGAGCAAGGGATATGATGGAGGGGATCGAAAAGGCCGACACCGTGAGTCTTGATGCACATAAGCTCCTGTACGCCCCGAACTCCATGGGGATCTGCCTGTTCAAGGATGTGAAAGACTCTAAGTGGCTCTACCATACCTCAAATTATATCATCAGAGAGGGTTCGGTAGATCAGGGGAGGTTCACCCTTGAGGGTTCCCGGCCCTTCTCCTGCCTCAAGCCCTGGGCCGCCATAAAGATCATCGGCAGGCATGGCTACAAACTGATATTCGACCACGCACGCGATCTTCAGAGAATATTTGCAGATCTCATAGAACGCGACAAGCTATTCGAAATCCTGAACAAGCCTGAGCTCTTCATCATCAATTACAGGTTTGTCCCTCAGGAACTGAAGAAAATGCTCGATGAAATGATGACAGATCCCCGGAAAAACTCTGACCAGATCACGCTGATCAACAACGTCATCAACACCGTAAATATAGAGCTCCATAAGACCATCAGGGAACACGACATGTCTTTCGTATCAAGAACGAGGCTTGAATCCACCAGGTATGCGCCGAGGAAAGTCGTCGTGCTCCGCGCCATCACCATCAACCCGAACACGGAGCGATACATGCTCAAGCAGATTCTCAATGAACACAGGAGCATGGGCGTAAAAATATGGCATGACATGAAGAGGTCCTGCGCCTCATACCAGAAAAGCCTAAACAAGAATTAATCTTCCTGCATGATTTTCCCTCTTCCCGGATGATCGGCAGAGAACCTTTTGAGTGCCTCACTTTTGTTGACAATATTCGATATACACCTTATTCTTACCAATATTGAATCTCCGCTTCGAGGAGGCGAGGATAATGTTCCAACAGTTCATGAATCTCATCGAGCAGGGGAAGATATGCAACAAGGCAGGCAGCAAGAGGACCCTCCCAACAAACATATTCAAAAAATAATCACAATACTTCGGTGTCCTGTATGATACCGGTATAGCTGATGGGCTCGGAGGGGGAGATTTTGTGGACAGGACCGTCCGACACGGGCAGGATGGTCGGAATATTCGATGAAACGATGAGGTCACCTGAATCATATGATACTGAACTGGCTTGAAACATATCGCAGCAGGCTTACCGACGCGAGGACGGCACTTTCAAAAATAAGGAGAGGGGCGAGAATATTCCTCGGGTCTGCGTGCGGTGAGCCACAGCTTCTCATAAAGACGCTCATCGATGTCGCCGACAACCTTGCCGATACCGAGATCATCCATTTTCTGGATGTCGGCATCGCCTCCTACACTGATGAGAAGTTCAATCAGAACTTCCGCCACAATGCGCTTTTCATCGGTTCAAGCACAAGGAACGCCATCAAGGAAGGCAGGGCAGACTACACGCCCATCTTCCTCTCGGAGATTCCCCTACTCATACTCAGGGGAAGCATGCACATTGATGTGGCGCTCATCACCGTATCCCCACCCGACAAAAATGGATACGTGAGCCTCGGTATCTCAGTGGACATCGGCAAGACAGCTGCCGAGGTAGCCGAATATGTCGTGGCAGAGGTGAATCCCAACATGCCGAGGACGCTGGGTGACAGCTTCCTTCACGTCAGTGAGATCGATGCCTTCGTAGAATCGGACATACCGCTGCTTGAGTTTGAACAGAAGGCCCCGGGGAACATCGCCGAAACCATCGGCGAGCATATCGCCGACCTTATCGAGAACGAATCCACCATTCAGATGGGTGTGGGTAGGCTCCCGAGTTCGGTGCTCCCCTACCTCATAAACAAGAGAGACCTGGGCATTCACACGGAGGCATTCACCGACAGCATCATCGACCTCATTGAGGCCGATGTGATCACCTGTAAAAAAAAGACCCTGCATCCGGGAAAGATCATCTCAAGCTTCTGTATGGGAACAAGACGCCTTTACGACTATGTCGACAACAACCCCCTCTTCGAATTCCGCCCATGCAGGTATGTCAATGATCCCTATGTGATTGCCCAGAATGACAAAATGATCTCCATCAATTCCGCCCTCACCGTTGATCTTACCGGACAGGTATGTTCCGACTCCCTGGGCTTCCTCTTCTACAGCGGCATTGGCGGACAGGTGGATTTCGTGCGCGGTTCATCCATGTCTAAACGGGGGAAATCGATCATGGTGCTTCCCTCCACCACCGATGACGGGAAAAATTCCAGGATCGTGCCGTTTCACTATCCCGGTAGCGGCGTGGTCGTCACCCGGGGCGATATTCATTACGTGGTCACTGAATACGGGGTGGCCTATGTGCATGGCAAATCCATACGGGAGAGGGCCATGGCGCTCATCAACATAGCGCACCCCAAGTTCCGCGAAGAGTTGTTGGAGGCTGCCAAGAAGCAAGGCTATGTATACAAGGATCAGATCCTGCCGGTGGTGCTCTATCCCAAGGAGTACGAAACCTACTGGATAGACGGCAAGAACTCCAGGGTCTTCTTCCGTCCGGTGAAGTCCACCGACGAAAGGGCTATTCAGGAGATGATCTACGACCTTCCCGACCAGGATATCTACACCAGGTTTTTCCAGAACCTCAAATCCTTCTCCCACAAGATCGCGATGCCCCTTGCTGCCATCGACTATAACGACAAGATGGCCATCGCGGCAGTCACCGGGAAGGAGGAGCCGGAGAGCCGGGAGCAGATAGTTGCCGTGGGTCGCTACATCCGCGACCCACACACCAACTTTGCCGAGGTCGCCTTCACCACCCATCAGGATTGGCAGAACCGGGGTATCGGGACATTCCTCCTGCAATATCTGGTGCGCATCGCCAAGGAGAAGAACATCAAAGGATTCACGGCAGATGTACTGGCACGCAACACCCCCATGATGAAGGTGTTCTCAAAGGTGGGACACCCCCTCAAGACTCACCTGGAATACGGCGTGTACGAGATCGAAATTCCCTTCCTCGAGGCGGAGGAGAAGGAAGAATACTAGAAGATTAACCGTTACCCTTTCCTTCTTGTTCGCTGAGACACCTGATAAGATAATTCATGAGATCCGTGACGGTGATGATCCCTACCAATACTCCGTCTTCAATAACGGGAAGGCCTCCGATCCTCCTCTGCTTCAAGAGCTCGGCAGCAGTGAGGATATCTTCGTCCGGGCCGATGGTAAAGGGGTAGTTCGTCATGCTGCTTTCAACCTTCACGGTATTCAGCAGATATTCATCGTGAGATCTTTCATGAAAAACGACCGGTGAATTCAAGGACTGTCGAATGTCCCGATCAGTTATAATTCCCACAAGTGCGCCATCGGTAATGACCGGGATCCGTCTGAATTTCCCTGCAACCATCTTATGAATTGCTTTCTTTAAGGGTTCGTCCGGCCCGATGGTGATAACATCCTTTACCATGAGGTCTCTGACCTTCAACATATTCAGTACTCCTCCTCGGGATGATACAGCGGTTCTGTTTAGCACAGATCACGGAAGAAGTGTACCATAGCTTTCTCTTCTTCTGCGCCGGAATGTCAATGAACTGC
>JAJFUP010000092.1 GCA_021372395.1 Deltaproteobacteria bacterium | reverse complement strand
CACGGGCGGGGCGGTGAGAGACTGGTGGAACACTTCCCTTCCCGTATCCGTGAGGGTGTACACGTGCTTGTTCGGTTTCCCGGTCTGGTAGACCACTTCCTTCTTCACGAATCCGGATGCCTCGAGCTTTCGCAGGGCCGGATAGATCTGGTTCAGGCTCAGGTTGTAAGACATCATGAGCCTGCCGGTCATGTTCTTGATCTTGTACCCGGTCTTTGGTCCGGACATGAGAAGGCCGAGGATGATCTGGTCAGTTTCCATGGGTGCCCCTGCATTATCTTTCATCAAGATAGTTTCTCTGACCATATTTTATAATAAAATATCACACCCTCGGGCACGTGTCAATATATGTATGCCATCTGGTATTCTTTTGTTCTTATTGTATTACAGCTTACGCTCTTACTTTTCCTGATGCCGGGGGGTTAAGCTGTTAGGGTTCGTGTCGATAAGAAAAGTACTATCGAAGACTCCACATCAGTGAGACTTCTCCATAGAGGGCCGGGCGGCAATCGAAGCTGCCCGGCCTCATTTTTTCCCTTCTCCTTCGGTATCTGTCCTGACGCCTTGAAAAAGGGATTCCGGCAGGGAAGACCCGCCTGAAGAATCCCCCGGGCATGAGAGGCACCTTGATGTCCGCTCCAAGCACCATGATGCTGCAGGGGAAAACCTGGCCTCGACAATTTGGTTGTCTCGCCCTTTTCGGGCGAGACAACCAAATTGTCGAGGCGAAATTTAAAAACCAGGTTTCACAACCGCACGAGAAACCCCGGTTTACGTGCCGGCAATCTCTTCTGCTGCAGCAGCCACATCGAGGACAAAGGCATCGATGTCTTCCATGGTGGTGTCCCACGAGCACATGAGCCGCACGCCTCCCTCTCCGATGAAGGTGTAGAAGTGCCAGCCGATCTCATGAAGCCTTTCGATCATCCTGGGCGGCATCTGCACGAACACGGAGTTGGCTTCGCAGGGAAACATGATCCGGATGGAAGCGATCTTCGAGAGCCTCTCCGAGAGGATCCGGGCGTAGCGGTTTGCATTGCGTGCGTTGCGCAGCCACGTCTCGTCGGTCAGAAGCCCGATCCACGGCGCGGAGAGGAAGCGCATCTTGGATGCGAGCTGACCTGCCTGCTTGCACCGGTAGTCGAACTCGGAGGCGAGCTTCCGGTCGAAGAAGATGACCGCCTCCCCGGCAGCCAGGCCGTTCTTCACCCCGCCGAAGCAGAGCACATCCACCCCGGCCTTCCAGGTGATCTCCTTGGGGGCCACCCCGAGGGCGGCCAGGGCATTGGCCAGACGCGCGCCGTCCATGTGCACGCGCAGATTCAAGCGCTTTGCGAGCTCTCCCAGGGCTTTCAGCTCTTCGGGCATGTACACGGTGCCGACCTCCGTGGCCTCGGTAATGCTGATCACCTGCGGCTTGGGGTAATGGATGTCACAACGCCGCAAGACGATCTGCTCCACCTCTTCAGGCGAGATCTTGCCCTGCTCGCCGCCTGCCAGCAATATCTTGGTGCCGTTGGAGAAGAACTCCGGCGCACCGCACTCGTCCGTCTCGATGTGCGCAAGGCTGTGGCAGACGATGCTGTGGTACGACCGGCACAGTGATGCCAGGGCAAGAGAGTTGGCGGCAGTGCCGTTGAACACGAAGAAGACCTCGCAGTCGGTCTCGAAGAAATCCCTCAGCATGTCGCAGACCCTGGCCGTGTACTCGTCATCTCCGTAGGGCAGGCAGTGCCCGCTGTTCGACGTCTCCAGGGCACGCAGCGCCTCGGGGCATATCCCGGAATAGTTGTCGCTGGCGAACTGCCTTCGTATCGTTCCGATCTCCATACCGTGCCGACCTCCTTCCCCCAGATACCTGGAGAACCAAGGTCAACTCTCTACCACACCAAGGCTGCGCAAGGCAAACCGAGAGACGTGGCCGAGTGCCCTGAGCGCAGGGGTCAGCTCGTCGAAGACAGGGATGCCGTGGCTGAGAAAGGTCTGCCTCGCATCGCGGATGAGATCCTCGATGTCCATGGATTCCTGTCCCTGCCTGAAGTTCGGCAGCACGAGCATCATGGGCTTCTTCGTTGTATCCATGACCTCGTGCATTACCTGGGCGAGATCCCGGTAGGGTGAGGCCTGCTTGACGGAATCGAGCCCGAAGCTCAAGGCCAGGGGCTTGTAGTGATGCAGAAGCTGGATGAGGACCTGGCCGTCCACCCGCGAGTCGCTCCCGGCATGGAGAAACACCTGCCGGTATGCATCCGGGCCGACGTAGGGGTTCGCGGCATCGATGGGATTTCTCGCGCTGGAGCCCGGCCTGGGCAGCACGGACAGGATCTTCTCGCTCAGGTCCTCATCGAATGCCGGCAGCGCCAGGCCGTATTGCTCGGCAACGTCGCACGCGCTCACGCCCAGGGCACCGCCGCCTCCGGCCACACTGATGCCGCGGTAAGCCTTCCACGGCAGCAACGAAAACGCCAGTGCGGTCTGGGCCAGCTCCCAGAGGTCGTTCACCTGGATAGCCCCGGCCTGGCGCAGTGCGGATTCCCAGATTACCCTGCTCCCGCCCATGGAGGCCGTGTGGCTCGCAACGGCCCTGCCCCCTGCCTCGGACAGCCCGCCCTTGTTGATGATCACGGGCTTGACCGCAGCCACCTTCTTGAGAGTCCTGAAGAACTCCCGGCCATCCGAAACACCCTCCATGTACATGGCGATGACCTTTGTCTCGGGGTCGTTGCCGAGGTACTCAAGGAGTTCCGTCTCCCGCAGGTCGGCACCGTTGCCGAAGCTGATGACCTTGGAGAACTTCAC
>JAJFUP010000083.1 GCA_021372395.1 Deltaproteobacteria bacterium | reverse complement strand
TCAATCGCCCAGGGAAGAGTACGGGGTCGTGGTGAAGAAAGGCGATGCCGGGACGCTGGCCCTGATCAACAAGGGCCTCCAGGCGGTGAAGGCAAAAGGGATCGAGGGGCAGCTCAAGGACAGGTGGATGAAGGAGTAGGCCCCGGTCATCAGCTGTCGGAGCATCCAATCGCTTCGTCCTGCTTCAGACCGAACCGGGAGGTGATAATCTCCACCACCTCGTCGGCGCTCGTCTCCAGGGGCTTGTCCGTGACGTCTATCACGGCATAGCCTTTTTTCCTGAAAAACTGTAGCGCCTGCTCCGCCTCATCGAACACGTCCTTGAGGTTCGTGTACCTTGCCTGGCCCTTCATGCCGAGCCTGCCGTAGCGCTGCTTCCTATGCAAAACGAGGCGCTCCGCCTCGATGGTGAGCCCGATCACGCGTCCACGGTCGATTCCTTCGAGCCCCGGAGGGACCGACTGCCCCGAGATGAAAGGCACGTTCGCCGTCTTCCACCCGAGCATGGCCAGGTACATGGCAAGCGGCGTCTTACCCAGCCGCGATACGCCCACCAGAACGATCTCGGCCCGGGAGAGCTCCCCGATGTCCTGCCCGTCGTCATGGGCAATGGCGTACTCGATGGCCTCGATGCGTTCGAAGTACTGCCGGTTGAGGCGCCGGTACATCCCCGGCCGCCCGGCCGGCTCCATGCCGAGAAGGGACGAGAGCCTCCCGATCAGCCCGCCCATGAGATCGACGGCAGGCACGCCGCGTTCTTTGGCGAGCCGGTTCATGGCCTCCCTCAGGCGGACGTTCACCAGGGTGTGCACGATGGTGCCGCCGGATTTGGCGGCACGTGCGAGCGCTTCCTCGATCTGGACCTGGGTGCTCACGTGGGGAACCATCACCACCGGGATAGTGGCGCCCGGGAACTGGGCCAGCACGGTGTTCACGAGCTGCCTCCCGCTGGCGCCCATCCCGCCGGACACGATGTAGACGGGCGTGGCACAGGCACCCTTTGAGTCCTGCCCACGATCATCGCAGTCTGTATGTCCGTGCTTCTTCACCCTCCGGCAGCCCCCTCAGGCACCATCGAGACCGTGATGCTCCTTGCGGGTGAACCACGACGAAGGGTCTTTCAGGTACTCCTCCGTGTCCTTCAGCGAGAGGAAGTGCTCACGCTCGATGCCTGCCAGCAGGGCGAAAAAGGCCTTCTCCTTCGGATCCTTCGAGGCAGTGCTCAGCTCGGTATACATCTCCGCTCCCTTGGCCTCGAACCGGGTAGCCACCTCGATGGCCTCGAAATCGTCGTCATCTGCCTCGGGCATGTCCTCGACCTTCCTGATCAGGTCCTTGAGGAGCGTCTGCACGTTGGTCTGCTTCACCGTCAAGGGGATGGTCTCGGGCCATGTATCTTTCGTCCGCCACTTTTCGTGGAGATCTTTGAGCCTCTCGTAGTGCTCGAGCTCATCGTCGGCGATCTGGTTGAACATGGCCCTGCCCACAGGGTTGCGCGTCTTGTCGGCGTGGTTCAGGTAGAACTCCCGCTCCTTCATCTCGTTGTTCAGTGCCACCTCCAGCGCATCCAGCCTTTGATCTTCGTCCATGTTTCCTCCTTGTGACGCTCGTTTCAGATCATCGTCGGTGTTCAGGATAACCGGCAGAGCCGGGAACACCTTTTCATCCGCACCCGGTATGGTAATAATAAAACAGCCGTTGCCGGAGTCAATCAGAGCGGGAAACATGGTCCCGGGAAGGGTGCTGCTCTGCCGTGAGAAGCCGGACCGAGACAACCCCGGCCGGAACACCCCGGAGGAAGATGCCCTGTCGCCGCCGGCCCTGGGCTGTCAGGAGGGATCGACGGATGCCCGTGCAGGGCCTGCGCAGGGAAGAACCGGGCTGTGGAAGGCTTCTGCCCGAACCGCCCTGGTGATGACCCCGTGATCGGGGATGCTTTCCAGGCTGTACGCGAAATCGTTGTAGGCCATCAGCGTGAGGATGGTCGATATTCTCACCCGTTTGCTGAAAACCTTGGGCAGAATCTTCAGGATGAACCGCGAACGCCCGGTATTGCGGGAAAAGAGCATGGTGCACAGACGGAGCGCAAAGATGAGCCGGTAGGAAAACTTCACCGGGTCGAGCTCGTTGGAGCGTTTCCAGAAGTCGGTTTCCCAGTAGAAGGAGAGCTTCTTCCAGATGGAGTCGAACGAGTACACCGCTCTCACGATCTTCCTGTACCCATTCGAGAGCTCCTCGAAAGACAGCCTGGGGTGCGCGAAGACGACATGCTTGGCGTCATACCTGCGCCAGTCCTTGTGGAGGATCCGCCCCTGGCTTTCCAGGCGCTTGAACAGCTCGGTCCCCGGAAAAGGCGTGAGGACATTGATGAGCGGCATGAGGAGCCTGGTTTCGTCTATGAAGTCTATCAGCCCATCGAAGATCGCCTCCGAATCGTAGTCATAGCCCACGATAAAGGCGCTGTGTACCAGTATCCCGTACGACTGTATCTTCTGTATGGCCTCTGCGTAATCGTAGCGCTGGTTGATCTCCTTGTGCATGGCCTCCAGGTTCTTTCGGGATATGGTTTCGAAGCCGATCAGTATGGCCCCGCACCCGCTGTCCCTCATCAGGCCGAGGAGCTCGTCCTCCTGGGAGATGTTGATGGATGCCTGGCAGCTCCAGTTGATGTCGTGCGGTTTGAGGGCCTTGAACAGCTCCCGGGCGAACGTCTTGTCGGCAATGATGTTGTCGTCGGCAAAGAAGATGGCGTTCTTCTTCTTGTACTTCGATCCGGTGCTGTTGATGTCCCGGATCTCGGCTATGACCTGCTCGATGGTCTTGTTCCTGATCTTCTGCCCGTCAAAGGCATACACCGAGCAGAACTCGCAGTGGTAGGGGCACCCCTTCGTGGTCTGCACGATATTCTGGAGGTATCTGTCCCTCGAGAGGGCCGACCGGTCAACCGCAGGGGCGGACTTCAGGTCGGTGAATCCTTGAGCCTCGTAGAGCCTCTTCAGATTGCCTGCTTCGGCATCCTTCAGGAGCGTTGCCCAGATGCCCTCCGCCTCGCCCGTTACCACGCTGTCACAGTACTGCGCTGCCTCTTCGGGGCACATGGACGGGTGGATACCCCCCAGGACGGTCCTGACCCCTCTTTTCCGGTACTCTTCGGATATCGCATAGGCCCTTCCGGCATACATGGTCCTGACGCTGATCCCCACGAGGTCTGCCTCCCAGGTGTAATCGATGGCTTCTATGTTTTCGTCGAACACCCTGATCTCATGGCAGGCCGGGGTCAGGGATGCCAGCGTGGGAATCGCCAGAAGGTAGGAGATGTATCTCCGGGAGAACAGAAAGGTCGAGTAGAACTTGTAATCGTAAAAGCTCCTTCCACTGTCCGAGCTGTTCATGGGTATGATCAAAGCAATTTTCATCTCACCTTATCCTTTCCGGGTATTTGGACACACGAATCTTACGTCTCGCTGGGTCTTCTTCTCGGGAGCAGATGCGTGTCTCCTTCGGGCTCATCCGGGCATTCAAGATTACGTGAGGCCCCCATTCCCGGATGATTGCATGGCAAAGGGTTCAGGCAAGACCTGATCTCGCTGGTGACACTAAACCTCTCCTGCGGCAATTGCAATCGACAGATGCAGGTATCCGGATAGTTTACCGTTTTTTTACACACCGCGTGTCAGCAGCCGTCAGGCGGATGACGCTGGAGGCAAGGATGATGGGTCTGCCCGTCTATTTCTGCTGAGGCTGCTTGCCCCGGGAAAAAGATCCGAACGCCTCTGCGATCTCCCGGCTGAAGGCATCGAACAGCCGGCTGTAGGCCGCTGCCAGTGCAGTGTAGTCAGGGGATCCGACAGGCTCGACATACCGTGATTCTTTTGTGAGCAGCACCCTGTTTTCCTGTTCGTCCAGGATGGTCCACCGGACATGGAGGAAGGCCTCACCCCCGGGGCTGCCGTCGAGACGGGTCACCGTTGCAAGGAGCCGGTAGGAGAAGGTTTCCGGCCCTCTCCACGGGTAGACCTGGACATCGGCGCACAGCAGGGCCCCCAGGTTCCGTGCAAGGACACGCGGGATCATGTCCTTGAGCGGGTCGGCCCAGAGATCGACTTCCGAGAGCCCCAGCTCGTGCTCGCCGATCCGGGTCATGATCTGAGGCCGGTCGAGGTATCTCGGCAGGTCGATGGGGGCGAGCCCTATGGTGATGATCCGGTCCTTCTTCTCACAGGTCCTGTCGATCCCCTGGTGAGACGCCTGAAGGGCATCCAGGACATAGAACCGAGAGGGTTGGGTGGCTATACATCCCACGAGCATCGCCGAAACGATGCAGGCCGCAATCGAGAGAGAGAAGCCTCGTGTCTTCATGATCATTGATCCCTCCTTACTCCCTTTTGCCGCGCAGCAGGGCTTCGGGGTGACGATTGAGGTAGTCGGAAAGGGCGCGCAGCGATTCGGCGGCAGCCGAGATCTCCTCGAGGGTCCGGGACATCTGGTACATCACGGGCGAATCCTTCGAGCCGGCACGCTCCACCGCGCCGAATGCCTTCTCGGCCTGCACCATGGCTGCACGGGTCGCATCGGCCGCCTTCCCGATGTCTGCCTGCAGGGACGCCGACTGTCTGTCGAAGTTCTGCACCAGCTTCCTCGAGTCCGCCAGCGTGCCCTTGATGTCCGATGCCAGGGGAGGCACGGTGCTGTTCAGGTTCTCGGCCAGCTTCCTGACTTCTTCGAGGGCGAGGTTCATGGAGTGGATGCTCTGCATCAGCTCGGGAGATGTCACTGCATGCTCCATTCCCTCGATGGCCGATGTCAGGTTGGTGATGAGCTTGTCCAGGGGAAGCTTCGCCATGGTCCGGGTGAACTCTTCGAGGCTCGAGGGTATGGTCGGGATCTCGGGATATTTGATGTCCGACTGGACCATCTTCACCGGTTTTTCCGGATGAAAGTCGAGCTCGATGACAAGCTGCCCTGTGAGCAGATTCTGCAGCTGGAGCTGGGCCTTGAGACCCTGCCCTATGAGCAGCTTGACGAATCCCTGCGTGTCGTCACCGTCCGATCCCCGGGTTATGCTGTGCGGGTCTATTTCGGTGAGCACCGGGATCTGCACCCGCTTGGTGTCCGGATCGAAGCGCAGGCTGATGTCGGTGACCGTTCCGACCTTCACCCCCTTGAACACCACCGGGGCACCGATGTTGAGCCCCTTGACCGATCCTTCGAAATACATGACAAAGGTGGGCTGCTTGCTGAAATACCTTCCGGCGCCGAATGTCATGACCCCGAGAACGATCAGGACCGCCGCCCCCAGGACAAAGGCACCGATGGCTGTTTTATTCGGTTTCTTGACCATCTCTCGTCTTCCTTTCCTTCTCGGGATTCGTGAACAAAGAAGCTCTGTGCGCACGCATTCTATGTCTCATCCAGGTGCCCCCGGGTGAGGAATGCCCGGACCTTCGGGTCAGGGGAATCCTCGAGGAGTCGGCCCGGATTCCCGGCAGCCAGCAGGGTCTTCGTTTCGGAATCGAGAAAGATGGATGTTTTCCCGATGGCGAAGATGCTCGCCAGATCATGGGTGATGACCACCACCGTGGTCTTGAGGCTGTCTGAGAGCTCGAGGATCAGATCGTCCAGCAGCCGTGCATTCACCGGGTCGAGCCCGGCGGAGGGCTCGTCGAAGAACAGGATCTCGGGGTCCAGCGCCATGGCCCGTGCCAACGCTGCGCGCTTCTGCATGCCTCCGCTGATCCCGGACGGATAATAGGTTTCGAACCCGGCCAGGCCGACAAGTGCAAGCTTGAGGGACACGATCTCGGCGATCTGTCTCCTGTCAAGGCCCGTGTACTCTTCCAGGGGGAGCGCCACATTCTCGGCCAGGGTCATGGAGCTCCACAGGGCGTTCCTCTGGTACAGGATGCCGACCCGCCTCAGGATACCGTTGCGTTCGGAAGGACCCGCATCCCAGAAACTGATGTCGTCGTAGAACACCTGTCCCTTCACCGGGGGTTTGAGACCGGTCATGATCTTCAGCAGGGTGCTCTTCCCGCAGCCGTTGCCGCCCATGATGATGAAGATGTCCCCCCGGTCTATGGTGAAGGTGAGGTCTTTGAGGACCGTGTAGCCTTCATAGGCCAGCGTGAGATCGCGCACCGTGATGTGGGCCTCGGTCCTGAGAGGTTCTTCCTGTGACCGTTCCATACCTTAGATACCCAGAAAACTCGTGATGACGGCAAAAATACCGTCCGTGACCACGATGAGCACGATCCCCACGACCACCGCCCTGGTGGCCGCATATCCTACGGCAGAGGCGCTCCGGTCGGTCTGCATCCCGTGGAAACAGCCGGAGGTGGCAATGAGGACGGCGAAGAACACGCTCTTCACCACGCCGATGGCGAAATGCTTGAGCTTCAGGGCCGCGAGGGTCTGCTCGTAGTACAGGTTAGCAGGGAGGTCGAACATGCCCACGCCCACGAACGCACCCCCCAGGATACCCACGACATCCGCATACACGCAGAGAAGCGGCATCATCAGGATCAATGCGAGCATCCGGGGCATGACCAGAAATTCCATGGGGGAGATGCCCAGGGTCTTCAGGGCATCGATCTCCTCGTTCGCCTCCATGGTACCGAGCTGGGTGGCGAAGGCGGCGCCGGTACGGCCCATCATGATGATGGCCGTCATCATGGCGCCCATCTCCCGCGTCATGGCGATCCCCACGAGATTGGCGATGTAGATCTGCGCACCGAACATCTTGAGCTGGACCACCCCGACGAACGCGAGGATGAGGCCCACGAGCACGCTGATGAGGGAGACGATGGGCAGTGCCTGGGCGCCGCACTCATAAATCAGAAGCCCCAGGTCCGTCCTCCGGTAACGGGCCTTTCCCTCAAAGAGTCGGAGAAAGGCCGTGCAGGCCTCGGCCGTGAACTCGAGGACATGGGAAAAATATCGGGCAAAGTTGAATGCACGCTCTCCGATAGAGGTGAGCACGGATGCCTCGACAGCCTCCCCGGGCAACCCCTTCGCCCTCTTGGATTCCGAGGCGAGCATCAACAGGCGCACCACGCCATGGGGAAGCCCCTCGGTCTCCACCCGGACCCCGGCCAGAACGCACCGGTTCCGCAGATGAACGAGGAAGGTCAGGAGACTGCTGTCCCAGGCATCGAGCCCTGTGTGCTCGAACGCGACAAGGCGGGTATCGGGCCGCTCGAGGACCCGGTCCATGACCCCGTCCGCCGAAGGCAGTTCCAGGTCTTTCTTCCAGGCCCCGCTGAGGCGGACGAGCACCACCCCGACATCAGGGCTGCTGAGGCTCACGGTCCCGGGGGGAGCCGTCCTTTCGTTGTGGACTTTCATGGATATCCATATAATAACTTGAATCTCAAAAGATTTCCACTAAGACCGCCCGGAACGTGCTCAGGAACCTTTCGGCAGGACCTCTTTCACCCGCCCCACTATGCCGCTTTCCAGGCGGACCTTGATCCCGTGAGGGTGGGTGGGAGAGCGGGTGAGGATATCCCGGACGAATCCTTCCGTCAGTTTTCCGGAACGCTGGTCGGGTTTCCGGACAACGCGCACATGCGCTCCCGGGCTTATATCCGCCCTGTTCCGTCCATCCATGTCATGGTCCTCGATGCCTCCCCGCCTTGCCTGCCGAGCCGGGGGAAAAGCGCTGTCAGCAGATGAAGTCCAGCACGATCCTGAGCATCCTGCGGATGGGTTCGGCAGCACCCCAGAGGAGCTGATCGCCCACGGTGTAGCAGGTGAGGTACTCCGGGCCGAGGTTCATCTTCCTGATGCGGCCCACCGGAACCTCCAGCTTGCCCGTCACCGCGGCAGGGGTGAGATGCGCGAGCGTCTCCTCCTTGGTGTTGGGGATCACCCGCACCCAGTCGTTGGCGCTGCCGATGATGTCGGTGATCTCCTCAAGCGGCAGGTCCCTCTTGAGCTTGATGGTCAGACCCTGGGAATGGCAGCGCATGGAGCTCACGCGCACGCAGATGCCGTCGACGGGGATGGGTTTTTCTGTGTTGAGGATCTTGTTCGTCTCCGCGATCCCCTTCCACTCCTCGCGGCTCTGTCCGTTTTCCATGGCGGAATCGATCCAGGGAAGGACGTTTGCCGCCAGCGGGTAGCCGAACACCTGACGGGGGAAGGCGTCGTCGTGCAGGGCTCCGAGCACGAGCCTGTCGAGCTCCAGGGCCGCGGTGGCAGGCTCGTCGAGCAGCTTCCCGGAAGCCTTGCCGATGAAGGCCATCTGCTCGACCAGTTCGCGCATGTTCTTTGCCCCGGCGCCGGATGCCGCCTGATAGGTCATGGAGGTGACCCACTCGACAAGGCCCTCTTTGAACAGGCCTCCGATGGCCATGAGCATGAGGCTCACGGTGCAGTTGCCGCCGATGTAGTCCCTGATGCCCTTCCTGAGTCCGGCATCGATGACGTCCCGGTTCACCGGGTCGAGGATGATGATGCTGTCATCCTTCATGCGCAGCCCGGAAGACGCATCGATCCAGCAGCCTTTCCATCCGGCAGCGCGCAGCTTGGGATGGACTTCTTTCGTGTGATCGCTCCCCTGGCACGTGACGATGATATCCGCAGCCTTGAGCCCCTCGAGGTCGTATGCATCCTTGAGCGTCGGTATGGCCGTGCCGATGTCCGGGCCTTTTCCGCCCACCTGGGAGGTCGTGAAGAAGACCGGCTCGAACCCGTGGAAGTCGTCTTGTGCGATCATCCTGTCCATGAGGACCGAACCCACCATGCCGCGCCAACCGATGAAAGCTACTCTCGCCATGTGACCAA
>JAJFUP010000068.1 GCA_021372395.1 Deltaproteobacteria bacterium | reverse complement strand
CGCATGGACACGGACAACCTGTCTTCTCTCCTGGGCAGATCGCTCTCCACGGTGCTGCTTTTCACGGTCCCGGCCACCGTGGGGACCTTCGTGCTGGCAGTGCCCATCTTCACCATCCTCTTCATGCGCGGGGCCTTCACCCTTTCCGACGCCCTGGCCTCGGCTTACGCCCTCCAGATGTACTCTCTGAGCCTCTGGGCAGTTGGCTGGGCAAGGATCCAGACCCAGGCCCTCTATGCCATGCAGAAGGCGAGGCTCGTGGTCAATGTCGCGTGGATGAGCCTGGTCGTCAACCTGGTGTTCTGCCTCGTCCTCATGCCGTTCCTGAAGCATGCCGGGATCGCGCTTGCCAGCAGTATCTCGGTGTTCTTCCAGCTCTTCATTCTCCAGAGGTATCTCGTGCGTGCGGGGATTCGCATCCCCAGGGAGCACTACCGGCAGTTTCTCAAGATGGTCGCGGCGTCTGTGGCCATGGGAGTCATGCTCGTGCCCGTTGCACGCATGGGGCTGTGGAGCAGGGGTCTCACGCCTTCGAGCGGGGCCCTGCTGACGGCATGCGTGGTATGCGGAGGGGGGCTGTATTTCGGGCTCCTGTGGGTCATGGGTGTGCGGGGCCTGCCGCAAAGGTTGAGAAAAAGGTGAGCACAGGCGCATCGATGCCTTCCGCACGCCGCGAAGAGCAGAGGATCTCCTCCGGGTGAAAGGATCTCCCATCCCTGCTTTCAGGCGCCGGGGTGCGGCAGGGGAAACGAAGGCCTAACTCTTGAAAATTACATATGACAGTGTTGCTGGAATACTGTATGAAATTTATTTCTTACAAGGGTAATAATATTTCTATTTCTGAATCGATCCTCACTCAGGCCATTTATCATATCCACATGTAAACTTGGCCTCTTAGGGAAATATCACCCCGTGGCATCATGTTTGCACCTGTTCCCGGATGTACAGGGAAATGCATGGGGGACGGCATCGATGTGGCTTACACGCAGAGAAATTCTCGAGCAGCTCGGCCGGCTTGGCATCAGAACCATACAGGATCTGAAGAAGGCCTGCAGGGAATTCGAGGCATACTGGGATTGCCAGCGGCAGCGGGTGTAAGCGTCTCCTTTTTATTTGCTGTGATACGGAATCTTTTTGGGGGGAGTAGACGGGAACTGCTATGTGGCCTGACAGATTGAACCGATTTGTTGTTGATCAGACGCTGGACCTCTCCCCGGAATTTATCAGGAGCAATGCACCGATCATCCCCTTGCTCTTTCAGGTATCTCTCCTGTCCGATCTGGAGGTAAGGATCGAGAAGGTTTCGGATCTGTTCCTCAATTTCATCGGGTACATCACCGAGTATGACGCTGCGCTCGTGTACGTCTGGGACCCCCAGGACGCATGGTTCTGCAGGGGGGTCCAGGGAGAGATGCCGGGCAACATCGAAAAAGGGGACATGTTCACCTCCGCCATCCGGGATACGGCCAAGCCCATTCTCGTCCCGGACATGAGCCGGGCGGGCTTCGCCCCCGAGGAGCTTCCCATCACCTCCACCTCCATGATCGGTCTTCCCATCTACAAGGACACCAACATTGTCGGATGCATCGAGCTTTTCAGGAAGGGCGGGGAAGCGTTCAGCATCAACGACCTCATCCTGATCAAGCACCTCCTGCTCAGCTCCGAGAAGGTGCTCAAAGACGTCATGAACCCCGATCATGACTTTGACGATGCCCTCGATATTCGGGTGGATGTCCCCCAGCGTCATATCCTCCTCGATGTGCTGCACCAGTACGAGGAACTGGCCAAGAGGCTGTCCTTCCCGCTGAGTGTGGCCATCATCGAGATAGAGGACAGGGACAAGTTCGGGCTCTATCAGCACCTCCCCGAGGGGGTGAGGGCACTGAAGACCCTGACCAA
>JAJFUP010000063.1 GCA_021372395.1 Deltaproteobacteria bacterium | reverse complement strand
TAGCCCCAGGCGATCTCCTGGTAGGGGTAGAGGTCGAACCGCCGAGAGATCAGGGGGATGGATGCCGGGTGTGCGTACACATCCACGCCGAAGCGCTCCATGAGGTCGTGGTTCCCGCCCGTGTGATCCTCGTGGTAGTGGGTGTTGACCGCCAGCTTGAGCCCCCTGCCCTCGAGGAATGCGGCAAGCTCTCTCGACGTGTGGCTGCACCCGGTGTCGATGAGAAGCCCGTCCACCAGGTAGGCCGCCACCCAGTAGATTGCTCTCCCGTCGAGCTCCCTGCTCATGCGTATCTGCGTTACCTCTTCAAACGATGCCGTCTCTATCACGTGTCACCCCCGTTCTGCAGCGCACTCCCCCGCATTAGTTTTGCACCAAACCATAAGGGAATAAAAAACTCTGTTACAGATTTCTGTAAACCTTGCCCATGAGCCTGAATAACGTCTGCTTTTCTTCGGCGCTGAACCCTTCGAACAGCCTGGCATTCATCTTCTTCGATATCTCGAACAGCACGGGTTTCATGCTTGCCGCCTTGGGCGCGAGCGTCAGGTTCGTGTAGCGGCCGTCAACGGCATCCTTTTCCTTCACGATGTAGCCGAGCGCTTCCAACTTGTTGATGACCGATGAAATGGTGGACTTGTCCTTGAGGGTGTGTTGCGCCACCTCCTGCATGGTGAGCGGACCCTCTTGGTCCAGAACGAAGAGGATATCGCCATAGGAGGGCGCGATGCCCTCGATGCCCTTCTTCGCAAGCTCGCTGCCCAGGAACCTGAAGAGCCGCTGGCGGATGTTGGTGAGGGTGTACAGGAAGTTGGCCTCGGTGATCTGCATAACGGTTTTATACAAAACTATCATGACGGCGTCAACACATGCAAGTCCCTATCCATTGGCAACCTCGAGCGATTCATGTAAAGATGTCTTCATGAAGAGGGTACTGCTGCCGGTCAGGCACCGCCCGGGGCGTCACTGTGCGAGCACGGCGATCTGCAACGTGGTCAACTTCCACGGCATCGCGTTTTCCGAGGCCCTGTGTTTCGGCATCGGGGCCGGGCTCGGAATCTGGTACCTGGACACCGGTTCCCTGAAGCCCGGCAGGATGGTCCATGTCCGCTCCGCAGACATCGAGGCGCAGTTCTTCAATCGGATGGGCTGCGCGTTTTCCTGGCAGCAGTTCAAAGACCCCTTGGATGCCCAGAAGGCCCTGTGCCGGACCCTGGACAAGGGCCTTCCCGCCCTGGTGCAGACGGACATCTATTATCTGCCCTACTACGGGTCGAAGACCCATTTCCCGGGCCACGACATCACGGTGTGGGGCTACGATCCTACAGAAGGCGTCTTCCTCATCACGGACACCGAGCGGACCGTGCTGCTGAGCGTCCCCTTCGAGAATATGCGGCGCGCCCTCTACGCCGGTGACGGGTTCTTCACCCTGGAGGGCAACCTGTTCTCCCCTGAGAGCCTCGACCTCCCCCCTGACCTGCCGGCCATCATCCGCGCGGCCATCAGCCACAACAGCCGGGTGATCCTGTCTGGGGGGTATGATTTCCAGGGCATAGCCGGCCTGGAGAAGTGGATGCGGGAGATCACGGAAGAGTGGCCGCAACTGGCCGACTGGCAGTGGGCGGCGCGTTTCGCCTACCAGGTCATCGAGCGCAGGGGCACCGGGGGCGGTGGCTTCCGGCTCATGTACGCGGACTTCCTCGAACAGGCGTCAGCTTCCTGCCCCGAGGTGAAATCCCGCGGCCTTTCCACAAGCATGCGTGAGATCGGTGGCGCATGGACCGCCCTTGCCCTGGCCCTCAAGGATGCCTCCGAAGTGAACAGGCCCGACTTCAGCGCCGTGCTCGAGGGGCTCAGGCGTGTCCACAGGCTCGAAGCCGCATACCACCACGAGGCAGTCTCGATCGGGTGAGGGGGGAAAGAGGCCTTTCCTGAAGGCCCCTACCGGATCATCCTTGCCAAGCCCTTCATTCCGCCGAGGTATTTCTGAAAATCGGCAAAGCTCCGCAAGGAGCAGAGGTGCCTGAGTACTACCCGGAAGGAAAGATAGTACGATACCCATGCCTTCTCGCAGATGGTTCTCAATTCTTCCCGGCTCATGCCTTCGGGGATGAAGAACGGCATGTCCTTGTTGAAAAAGTGGTAATCCTCCCAGCATGAAGGCAGGCAGGCGGTGCCTTTCCGTCCACGGGCTTCTTCGTAGATCACCGTGCCGGGCAGGGGAACGGTCACCTGGAAGGAGGCATACATGGTGCCCAGCTTCTTTGCATACCGTATGGTGCTGAGCACGTCTTCTCTCGCCTCTCCCGGCACCGCCACCATGTAGGTCGCCCTCACCTGGACTCCGGCCCGGTGAGCGGCGACGACGGCGGCCTCTGTCTGCTCCAGCGTATTGTTCTTCCTCAAAAGGTCCAGGGTCTTCTGGCTGCCCGACTCTATCCCGTAACTGATCTGCCAGCACCCGGCCTGCTCCATTCTGCGCAACAGCGGGTAATCCACCTGCTCGACCCGCGAGAGGCAGGACCACTCCAGGTTGATTCCCGATGAAATCATGGCTTCACACAGGTCAAGGACCCACTGCCTGTCCTGGCACAACGAGCTGTCCTGGAAAATGATGCCCTTTGCCCCATATCGTTCTTTCAGCAGGGAAAGCTCCTGCATCACGTTGGCCACGCTCCTCTGGCGCAGCCTTTTCCCGTGCACGGCCTTGCTGCAGAAGCTGCAGCTGTACGGGCACCCCCTGCCCGTCACAACGGAAAAAGCCGGCAGCCTCCGGTACTTGGTCACCGGAGGCCGGTAGAGATCCATGGCGAAAAGGTGGTAGGCAGGCAGGGGCAATGCATCGAGGTCGGCCACGTGCCCGGCATCAGGGGTCCTGAAAATTTCCCGGTTCTCCCTGTACGCAAGGCCGGGGATCTCGCCTGTCCGGGTATTGTGCTCCAGTGAGGAAAGGAGGGTCATGAAGGTCTCCTCCCCCTCCCCCACCACGACGAAGTCAGCCTCGGGGCATTCGTTCAGGGATTCAATGGGCAGCGCGCTCACGTGGGGCCCCCCGAGGACGACCCGTGCCGCCGGGTTCACGGATCTGACCAGGGCTGCGGTTCGATACGCTGCCGTGGCCATGGGCGTCATCACGGATATCCCGGCCACCTGGAAATCTCTCCCCTTCAGCCCGGCCTTGAGTCTTCCGACATCCCAGGCAAGCGCCACGCAGTCGATGACGCACACCTCATGCCCGTGCCGCTCTGCGCATGCGGCAAGATACGCAAGCCCCAGAGGCACGCTGTTCCCGCCCCCTGCCTTGTACAGGTCGCCCCATGGCTTCTCTACCGTAAACGGGGGATTGATGAGGAGTATCTTCATGGCCTGTTGGTCTCCATGTACACGTTGAACCCGTCGATCCTCTTATACCTGTTCAGCACGCTGCAGTCTTTCCTATCAACCAGGTAGTCTGAAATCACGCGAGGTCTCTTCTCGCGGATCAGAGAGCACACGTCATAGTCGCCGTACCTGTTGCCCGTCAGAGCGTTATACACGAAAAGATTGCGGTTTTCCCCGGTCGAATACCAGAAGTAATGGAGGTCCCGCCTGAAGAGATTGAACTGATTCCTCCCGTCGTACACGAGATCATCGGGCCGGGTGTTCTCTGCCACATACTCGACCAGTTCGATCTGCGACCGGTTCCGGTTCTCCCGGTACTGAGCGAGGAACAGCATGGGCTTGAAAACGATCACCGCCATGAGCATGAACCCCAGCAGCGCGCCCGACCTCGCCTTTTCCAGCACGCGGGCGAGAAAACACGCACCGACCGCAGAGAAGAGGGCCAGTGCCGGCAGATAGTATTGCTTCCAGGGCGTCTTGACAAAAAGAACCGGAAGAAAGAGCATCACGCCGAGGAGGGAAAGGGAGCCGAGCTTCTCATTTCTCCTGAAGGTGGCCGTTCCATACAGGATACCGGCCAGTGCAAGGACCCAGAAACCCGTGTTCCAGCGCAGAGTGCTCAGAAGAAACTTCCACGCAGAGAAGGAGTAGAGCTTCGATACGTTCAGCACATACGCGTTCAGGGAGTAGTCGTACAGGGCGCCCTGGAAGGCGTAGTACGCAAAGATGAGGACAGGACCTGCCATGAGGCAGAGGAAGAACAAGAGGAGGGTTTTCATGGGCATCTCTTTCCTTGCCGCCTTGACGACGACGAGGACGGACAGTGCTGCATAGAGAAACACCGCCTTCTGGAGAAAGAGGTATGCCAGCGCCGCACTCAGCCCGCTGAGGACCATCTCCCGGGGGTTCGCGCAATCGTGGTGGCGGATGAAGAAATATACCGAAAGGGTACCGAACAGGGTCATGGGAACGTCGGGACGTATCTCAACCGCTTTTTCCACGAACAGCGTGCACGAAAGGAGAAGGATGAGGCAGTACCATGGCGCCTCTCTCCGGGAAGACACCTTCCCTGCGATGGCGGACGCTGCAGCGGCAGTGGAGAGGGCAAGAGCGAACATGGCCATTCTGAGGCAGATCAGGATGCCGGCGTTCTCGCCTGCCAGGGCTATCACGGGGGCGATCAGATACCAGAGCAGCGGATTGTGGTGCTGGAAGAAGTCCCGGTAGGGCACGAACCCGTGGACAATATACCAGGCGCTGTGCACGTGCTCGAATTCGTCCATGTTGTAGGCTTTATTCAGCGCGGCAAGGAAGAGGAGATACACGAAACCGGCAGCCAGGAAAATAAGGGGCAAAAGCCGCCGGTTCATCTTCCCCTGCAGCAGGGTCCTGCAGGCCGACTTCACGTTCACATCCTCACCGCCACGCGCCCGGCAATATTCCTGCCTTCCCTGACAAGGTTGTGAATCCAGAGATACTTGAACAGGCCGCTTCTGCCCGATATCTCCAGGTTGTCAAAACCGGAGAGATACCCGGATATCGTCACCATCTTTTCCCTGTGATCCCTTTCCAGGACAGGGTATGCGTGGGCTATCCTTTCATCCGCACACCCGACGATGTCTTCCCGACGGACAAGTCCTGTCTCCAGGACCTGCTCCCGGACCTTTTCCGTGAATGCGGGACTGTCTGCCCTCCATGCCCAGTCATCCGCAAAGCACGGGACTTCGGCAACGAACGAGGTCATGCCCTGCGGCGACATGAACCCGCTCCTGTTCTTCGGCTCATACCCCCTGGTGAAGATGTACCTGCCTGCAGGGAAATACATGGTGGCAGCCTTGTTGATGCCCCTGCCCCGGATAAAAAACACGGCCAGCCGGATATTCCTGAATTTCAGCGCTCTTGCCGCCTCCAGGATATCCTGCGGCGGAGCAGGTCTCATCATGGCTATGAAATCGACGACAGGCAGTGTCGACACAACCTGGCAGGCGTTGACCAATGCAGTCCCGTTTATCTCGATCCCCTCCATGCGCTTTTCGTTATGGAAGATGCCGGTGACCCTGCTGTTCAATTGAATGTTCTCGGAACCTATCCTTGCAGACATCATCTCGGGCAGTTGTCCAATGCCGCGTTCAGGATAATAGAAATCGCCTTCATAGTGGGCGTTCCCGGCGTATCTCCTCGAGATGAAGTGCTTGAGAAGGGTGACGAACGTCATGTGTCTCAGTCGTTCCCCCGAGATCTCGCTGGAGAGCTCATGGCACGGTATCCCCCAGAGTTTCCGGGAATAATTGAGGAGAAACCTGTCGGCCATGGACCTTCCGTAGGCAGAGACGGCGAAGCTTTCGAAGTCGTCGGCGCCTCTTTTCCCGCAGCGGCTCTTCAGTAAATCGATTCCGGCCCTTATCATGAAAGAGGTGTCCATGCTGATGAAAACATCCCGCAGTTCCAGCGGGAAGGAGAGCATCCGGCCTTCATCGAATATCTTGCTCGGGGCGCTTATGCGTTTCAGCTCATCCCCCATGAGACCTTTCACCTGGACCGTGATCTCCGGGTCCTTGTCATGGAACCGGTGCGCCCCGGTATCGAATGAGAAATCACGAATCCGTATGGTCCTGCAGTTGCCGCCCGGCTTGTCCATGGTGTCGTAGACCGTCACGGGAACATCGCGGTGCTTCAGGAAGTAGGCCACAGAAAGGCCTGCAATACCGCCGCCGAGAACGAGCACGGTCTTTCCTCCTGTTCGTGTCTTCACCATGGGACATCCAGTTCGCTCTGTCAGAAGTCGCCTGAAGTGGCAGGCTTGTGTATTAAAAACAACCTGCTTCAAGATCACAAGCACAAAATAAAATTGATCGGATCTTTCTTGTCTGTTGCCTGAGGAAAAGGGGAACCCCGGCTAATATGATTAATTTGTAATACAAACCCGCTCAATACGCTCTTGAACCGTCCCCTGTCATGGTATAGGAATGTGCCCAGGTACCGTCTCTCCCCGTGGTGTGGGAGGGATATCAAGGAATGGGAGGGAAACATCCGTGAACGCCCTCATTCTCTGCCTCACCAGGAGCGGCAATGCAAAGAAACCGGGCAGGCACCCGGCCTTGCCCGCGATGAAGCTCGGGCGGGCCTGACCCGCCTTTAGGAGCAATATGCGCGAAATATATCTCAACCATGCTGACACGGCCCCCCTGCACCCCGATGTCATGGGCCTGATCATGCCCTTTTTCGGGTACCACTACGGCACTCCCGGCAACCCGTCGTGCTTTTCCGACACGCCGCGGCAGGCAGTCCGGGATGCGCGGGAGCGCGTGGCACGCCTCATCGGCGCAGATGCCGCGGAGATCGTCTTCACCTCGGGCGGGACCGAGGCGGCCAACATGGCAATCCTCGGTGCGGCCCGTGCCAGGAAGTCCGGCCACATCATCACCAGTTCAGTCGAGCAGGCCTGCGTTCTGCTGTCCTGCCGCCACCTGGAAGAGGAAGGGTTCCGGCTGACTTGCCTGCCAGTGGACGCCTCCGGCCTGGTGGACCCCGCTGCGGTGGAGGATGCCATCCGGGATGACACGATCCTCATCACCATCATGCACGCGAACCACGAGGTGGGCACCCTTGAGCCCGTCCGCGATATCGGCCGCTTGGCGAAGCGCCACGGCATCACGTTCCACTGCGACGCCGTCCAGAGCGCAGGCAAGCTGCCCATCGACGTGGACGTCCTGCAGGCGGACCTGGTGAGCTTCTCCTCCCACATGCTCTACGGCCCCAAGGGCGCGGGGGCCCTGTACGTGAGGAAGGGAACCGCCATCTCGCCCGTCTTCTTCGGCGCCGGTCAGGAAAAAGGGCTCAGGCCCGGCACCCTGAACGTGCCGAGCATCGTGGGGTTCGGCAAGGCCTGCGAGATCGCTGGGAAAGACCTCGAAAAAAATGCCCTGCTCACCGCATCTCTCCGGGACGCCCTCGAGCAGTCCCTGCTGGAGCGGATTCCCGGTGCCAGGGTGAATGCACAGGGGATCAGCCGGGCCCCCCACATCCTGAGCATGTCCTTCGAGGGCATCCAGGGCGACGCCCTGGCCGCCTGGCTCGACTTCGAGGGCATCACGGTGGATACAAGCGCCTCGCTCTTCGCCAGGCACCCTTCCCACGTGCTCACCGCCATGGGCATCCCTGCCGACCTCGCCTTTTCCAGCGTGCGGTTCAGCCCGGGGTGGGAGAACACCAGCGCCCAGATCGTCAGGACCGCCCACGTGGCGGCCGATGCGGTCAGGATGCTCCGAGAGTTCAGCCGACAGGTGGGCGACGACGAAACCTGCATCGTGACATTTCCGGACAGGAAGGAGGCGAAGCTCGCCGTGGCAAGCCTGGGAGAGAAAGGCATTCCCTTCGCCGTGACGGCCCGTCCCGTGGAGCTCTCCCACCTCGTGGGCCCGCGGATTGCCGTGGCCATCGCCCTTTCTCATGAAGGCAGGGCTGGTGCACTCCTCGGCGAAAGAGACATCGCGATGACCGGCATCCACCGTCTCAAAGGACTTTCCCGGCAGCGCACCGTGCAGGAAGAGCTCTTCTGGGAAAAGGTCGCCAAGATCAGAAAAGGAAAGGACTGAGATGCTGCCGTCATGATGGAGAAAAAGACATTCATCCTGCTCCTGACCGCCTTGCTCCTGTTGTTCGTGGGCACCTTTGACCACTCCCTGTGGACATCCGACGAACCGAGGGTCGCGGAGATCGCCCGGGAAATGGCCGCAAGCGGCGATTACCTCATCCCCACGCTGTCGAACAGGCCGTTTTTGGAGCATCCCCCCCTGTACTATGCAGTAGCCGGCGTGTTCTGGCGCGTGCTGGGCACCGGCAACGAAGGCTTCGGGAGGCTCGCCTCGGTGCTGTTCGCAGCGGGAACCCTGCTCGTGGTGTTCTTCGGCACCAGGGCACTGTACTCCGAGGGTGTCGCGGCGTGGTCGACCCTCATCCTCGCGACCACCACGGACTTCTTCATGACCTCCCACAAGATGGTGGTGGACAACGCCCTGGCCTTCTTCATCACGTCCGCCCTGTTCTCCTTCATCCTCGCCTACCGGGGCATCCAGAAAAAAGGGTACGTGCTCTTCTGGGCATGCCTTGCCGGAGCCTTCCTCACCAAGGGGATCATCGGCCTTGCCCTGCCGGGCGTGGCCGCAGCCCTCTTCTGCCTCTGGCAGAGGGACTTCTCCGTCATCAGGAAGGCCTGGGTGGTCCCCGGCGTCCTCCTCGTGGCGGCCGTCATCCTCGCCTGGGCGTGGGGCCTGTACATCCGCGGAGGCAAAGAGTTTCTCTCCACCTTCTTCCTCTACAACAACCTCGGGAGGTTCGCGAGCTCGGGCATCTACGACGGGGGTCACATCAAGCCCTTCTACTACTACCTCCCTGCCGTGCTCGGGGGCGGCTCTCCGTGGTCGCTCATGCTGATCGCCGCGCTCGTCGCGACCCGGAAAATGGACGACGGGATGCGGTTCTTCTGCTCCTGGTTCTTCGGCGGCCTCATCCTGCTGAGCTTCGCATCCACGAAACGGGGGCTCTACCTGCTCCCGTTGTACCCGGCCATGGCCGTCATGGTGGGCGGGTGGATGGGGAGGATCGTCTCGGAAGCCCCGGCAAGGTGGGAGAAGATAGTGCTCCAGGCCCTTTTGGCCCTGCTCGCGATTCTTTCGCTCCTGCTTCCCGCAGGCTACGTGAAGATCGGGGGGGCGTGGCCGCTTGCCGTCGCCGGTTTCGTGGTATCCCTTGCCATGCTGTTCTGGGCGTCACGCACCGTTGCCAGGTCGCTTCCCGAATGGCTTCCCGTGGCCCTGGCGCTTTTGCTCCTCACCTGGGTCCCGCTCGTCTTCCCGCAGGTAGACACCATGAAGTCGTACCAGCCGTTCTTCCGGGCGGCAGGATCCATCGTGGGTCATGACAGGGTCATCGGCAACAACCTCACCGAGACGGTGGACGCCTTCAGCCCCTTCTACGGCGGTTTCATGGTGGAGACGATCACGGACAGGAAGGCCTTCGAGCAGACGATCCTTGCCGGGGCTGCCCCGTATGCCATGATCCTGCCGAAAAGGGCGGACGAGGGCCTGAAAAGAATACTCGAATCCCGGGGGGAAAAGGTGCTGGAGATTGGAGGCCTTGCCCGCAGGGAGACCCAGCTCTGGAAGCTGTCCGCCCGGAGCGGCACGAATCTTGAGGAGGGAAGATGAGCGAATTCATCCCCATGAGCAGGCCGTTCTTCGGCCAGGAAGAGATCGATGCGGTGACTGAGGTCATCAGGTCGGGCTGGATCACCACCGGCCCCCGGTGCGCCCGGTTCGAGGAAGACTTTGCCCGCTACGTGGGCTCGGACCATGCGCTGGCACTCACCTCCGGCACCGCAGGCATGCACCTGCTGTTCAAGGCCCTTGGCATCGGCCCGGGCGACGAGGTCATCACCCCCTCCATGACGTTCGCCTCCACCGTGAACCAGATCGTGCTCTCGGGGGCGAAGCCGGTGTTCGCCGAGGTGAACTACGACACCCTGCTCGTGGATCCTTCCGAGATCGGGCGGCTCATCACGAACCGCACAAAGGCCGTGATCCCCGTGCACTTCGCCGGCGCACCGGCCGACATGGACGCCATAGAGGCCGCGTGCGGCAACATCCCCGTTATCGAGGATTCCGCACACGCCATCGGCACCTTCTACAAGGGCAGGCACGTGAGCGCCGCGAACCCTTCGGTGTTCTCGTTCCACCCCATCAAGAACATCACCACCGCCGAGGGCGGCATGGTCACGGGCGGGTCGGACGCGCTCATGCAGCACCTGCGGCTTCTCAAGTTCCACGGCATCGAGCGGGACGCGTGGAAGCGCTACGGCAAGGCCTCCGATCCCACCTACGACATCGAGGAGCCCGCCTTCAAGTACAACATGACCGACCTCCAGGCCGCCCTGGGCATCGCACAGCTTCAAAAGATCACGGAGATCAACGCCAGGCGGACCCGTATCGCGAGGCGCTATCTGGACGCCCTGTCTTCCGTCGGAGGCCTGGACCTCCCGGGCCTGCCCGCCTACGACCACGTGCATTCCTGGCATCTCTTCGTGATCAAGGCCCGCTCCGTGGAGAGAAAGACCCTCATGCAGGAGCTGGCGGAACGCGAGATCGGCTACGGCCTCCACTTCCCTGCATGCCACACCCTGAGCTACGTGAAGCGGCTCATAGGCCGGGTCGACCTCCCGGTCACCGAGGAGGCATCCGGGCGGATATTGAGCATCCCGCTCTTCCCTTCCATGGAGGACGACCAGGTAGACCGCGTCATTGCCGCACTCAGGGAGATCTTCTCGTGAGGAAGGGCCTTTTCTTCACCTCACTGCTGGCAATCGTGGCGTTCACCTCGCTCGCCATGTGGGGCGACGTGACGCAGGCCCTGCCCGCCCTCGTGCGGTTCCCCTGGGCGCTGCTGCCGGCCATCTTGATCTTCGGCTTCCTGAACGACCTCATCAAGTTTTTCAGGTGGGATCTCTACCTGAAAAAGATGGGATTCGGTATTCCACGGATACGGAGCCTCCAGATCTTCCTTGCCGGGCTCTCCATGAGCGCGACCCCTGGCAAGGTGGGCTTCCTCCTCAAGAGCCAGCTCCTGAAGACCGAGACCGGCCGCGGCCTCATCGCCTCGTCCCCTGCCGTGGTGGCAGAGCTCTTCATGGACCTCATCGCTCTGTGCACCATCTCGCTCATGGGGCTCGCCCTTCTGGGCAGCAGCACGTGGGTGATCCTCGTCTGTCTGCTTCCCCTGGCAGGCCTGGTGCCGGCGGTCTCCCACGGAATCATCGGGCTCCTCTCCCGGGTCCCGGTGCTCAAGAGCAGGGGCCCCGCCCTGCGGGATGCCCTCGATGACATGTTCGGTCTCTTCGGCCCCGGGGTGCTCGCCGTCTCGCTCGCCATAACACTGGTCGCCTGGACGAGCGAGGGCGTGGCCCTTCACCTCATCCTTTCGGGTCTGGGCTACGATCTGGGGATCCTGGAAGCCACCGTCATCTTCGGCTTCTCCACACTGGTGGGAGTGCTTTCGTTTCTTCCCGGCGGCCTCGTGGTGACCGATGCAAGCCTCATGGGGCTCATGGTCCAGGCCGGCATCCCCGCACCGGGAGCCGCCATTGCAGCCATCATGGCCCGGATATGCACGCTGTGGCTCTCCGTGTCCATCGGGAGCCTGTTCCTGGTGCTCAACAGGAACGCTCTCATCGCCAACCCGCAGGAGGTGGTAAAATCATGAGCGCTTCGAAAATCTCGGTGGTCATCCCGGTGTACAACGAGGAGCTCGTTCTGGAGAAGCTCTTCGAGCGGCTCATGCCGGTGATGGAGGGCATGGAGAGGGACTACGAGGTCATCCTCGTGGACGACGGGAGCCGCGACTCCTCGCTGACCATCATGCGCTCCCACGCCTCACAGAAGGTGATCGTGGTGGAGCTCTCCCGGAACTACGGCCAGCACGCGGCCGTGTTCGCCGGGTTCGAGACATGCACGGGCGAGATCATCGTCACCCTGGATGCCGACCTCCAGAACCCGCCGGAGGAGATCCCGCACCTCGTCGAGGTCATGGAGACAGGCGAGTACGAGGTGGTGGGCTCGGTGAGGATGATGAGGCAGGACACGGCCTTCCGGAAGACCGCGAGCAGGGTCGTCAATGCCTTCACCCGCCGCATCACCGGCGTGCACCTTTCCGACTGGGGCTGCATGCTCAGGGCCTACAAGAGGCACGTGGTGGAGTACATGGTGGCGAGCCACGAGCATTCCACCTTCATCCCAGCGCTTGCCACCAGCTTTGCCAAGGACATCGCCGAGATCGAGGTGAAGCACGAGGAGCGGTTCGCCGGCGAGTCCAAGTACTCGCTTTCCAAGCTCATCTCGCTGCAGTTCGACCTGGTGACCTCCTTTTCTGACTTCCCTCTGAAGCTCATGCTCTATGCCGGCCTCCTGCTGGCGTTCCTCGGCATGGGCTTCGGCACCCTGCTGGCAGTGGCCAGGCTCGCCTTCGGCGCCGCATGGGCAGCCGAGGGCATCTTCACCCTGTTCGCCGTGCTCTTCTTCTTCGTGGGTGCCCAGTTCCTCGCCTTCGGCGTCATGGGCGAGTACGTGGGAAGGATCTACAAGGAGGTAAAGAAACGGCCTGCCTACACCATCCGGAGGATATACCCGTGAAGACGGTGGTGTTCGCCTACCACAACATGGGCATCATAGGCATCAGGAGGCTGCTGGATGCGGGCTTCACCATAACGCTCGTGTTCTCGCACGAGGACGACCCGGCCGAGAACGTGTGGTTCGGATCGGTCCCCGAGCTGTGCAGGGAGCTTTCCATCCCCTGCGTCTGCCCGAAGGACCCGAACCTCCCCGAGTGGGTGGACTCCATCGGTGCAGCCATGCCCGACATGATCTTCAGCTTCTACTACCGGCACATGCTCTCCCAGAGGATCCTCGACATCCCCCTCCTCGGCGCCTACAACCTCCACGGATCGTACCTGCCCCGATACCGCGGCAGGTGCCCGGTGAACTGGGTCATCATCAGGGGCGAACGCGAGACCGGGGTGACGCTGCACGAAATGGTGGAAAAGCCCGATGCAGGCGCTGTCGTGGCCCGGAGAAAGGTGGCCATCACCCACGACGACACGGCACTGACCCTGTTCCGCAAGCTGGAAGAGGCATCCGATGCCATGCTTGCCGGGATCCTGCCCCGCATGAACACCGGGGTCATCCCCAAGGTGCCGCTGGACCTGAGCAAGGGGTCGTACTTCGGGGGGAGGAAGCCGGAGGACGGCCGCATCTCCTGGGAGAAGCCCGCCGAAGAGATCTACAACCTCATCCGGGGCGTCACCCGGCCCTACCCCGGCGCCTTCGGGCTCCTGGGGGAAGCCAAGGTCATCTTCTGGCAGGCGGCGGCCGTGGATGCCCCCTCCCCGGGACCCGGCACCATCGTGGAGGAAGGGCCCGACATACTCATCGGGACAGGCCGGGGCTGCCTGCTACCCAGCGAGATCGAAGTGAGCGGAACCGTGCTCGGCACGGAAGACATGTGCATGTATTTCAAAAATCACAAAGGAGAGAGATTCTCATGAAAGTACTGATACTGGGAGTGAACGGCTTCATCGGCTCGCACCTGAGCACGAGGATACTCGGCGAGACCGACTGGACGGTCTACGGCATGGACCTGGGAGATCACAAGCTCAAGGAGGTGAAGGGCCACAAGAACTTCCAGTTCCTCGAGGGAGACATCTCCATCAACAAGGAGTGGATCGAGTACCACATCAAGAAGAGCGACGTGGTGATCCCGCTGGTGGCCATCGCCACCCCCAAGACCTACATCGAGAACCCGCTCTCGGTGTTCGAGCTGGACTTCGAGGAGAACCTGCGGATCATCAGGCAGTGCGTGAAGTATCACAAGCGCGTGATCTTTCCCTCCACCTCGGAAGTCTACGGCATGTGCCCGGATGAGGCCTTCGACGAGTACGCCTCCAAGCTCGTACTGGGGCCGATACCCAAGCAGCGCTGGATCTACTCGTGCTCCAAGCAGCTCCTGGACAGGGTCATCTGGGCGTACGGCTCCCGGGGCGATCTGGATTTCACCCTGATCAGGCCCTTCAACTGGATCGGCCCACGGCTCGACTCCCTGGAGACCGCAAAGGAAGGCTCTTCACGGGTCGTCACCCAGTTCATCGCCTCGCTCGTGTACCGGCAGCCCATCGTGCTCGTGGACGGCGGCATGCAGAGCAGGTCCTTCACCTACATCGACGACGGGATCAGTGCGCTCATGAAGATCCTGAAGAACGAAGGGGGAAAGGCGTCGGGCCAGATATTCAACATCGGCAACCCGGCCAACAACATCACCATCGGGGAGCTCGCGGACACGCTGCTGAAGATGTTCAAGCAGCACCCCGACCACATCAAGGACCCGGCCTACTCCGAGATCGTCATCCAGCCTGCCGGCGACTTCTACGGCGAGGGGTACCAGGACATCCAGACCCGGGTCCCTTCCATCAGAAACGCTCACGAGCTGCTCGGCTGGGAACCGACGGTGGGGCTCGAGGAGGCGTTGAAGCGCACCATGGACAGCTTCCTGGAGGAGATCAGGAACAGCAATGCCTGATCTCGTTCTCAAGGTTGACGTGGACACCCATCGGGGGATGGCCGAGGGTGTCCCGCGCATAGCCGGCATCCTCAGGGACCAAGGGGCTCCGGCGAGCTTCTTCGTGAGCTTCGGCCCGGACCGCTCGGGGCTTGCCGTGCTCCAGCTCTTCCGGCCTTCCTTCCTCTGGAAGATGATCCGGACCAATGCCCCGGGCATGTACGGGCTCAAGACAGCCCTCTATGGGACGCTTCTGCCCGCACCCATGATCGGGGTCGCCTTCCCCGAGATTCTCCGCGATCTGATCGAGGACGGCCACGAGATCGCCTGCCACGCATGGGACCACCGTGTGTGGCAGGACTGGCTCAAGCTCATGAGCACCTCGTCCATCGACGAGTGGTTCGCGAAGATGGTGAAGGCATACCACGACGTGACAGGCTCGCCGCCCCGGGCCTTCGGCGCACCCGGCTGGGTCATGGATGACAGGGCGCTCCTGACCGCCGCGGCCTACGGGTTCGGCTATCTGAGCTGCACCCGGGCGGACGCACCGTTTATCTTCGCGGAAAACGCCATGCTCGAGGTCCCGTCCAACCTGCCGTGCATCGAGGAGGTGGGGGTTTCGGGCGTTCATGCCGCCTTGCAGGAACGCTCCGGGAGTTTGGTACCCCAGGTCCTGCCGGTGCATGCAGAGGTGGAGGGGATGATCTACATGAGAGAATTCCAGGGCATCCTGAAGAAGGCGGCCTCGCTCGGGTACCGGATCCGCCGGCTCGACGACCTCGCATCCTCTCTGGACAAGGGAAAGCTCCCGACAAGACGCCTGAAGCTCGGCCACATACCCGGCCGGGCGTTCAAGTGCGCGGTGTGACCACGGCAAGCCGCCTGAAGCTATCCTGAACGAGCATCGACCCCGATCGGGGCCGTCGTATCTCTGCCTGTGACATCATGGCTCGCTGTGTTGATTGTTGAGGCCTGACCCTGTGCCCTACTTCACCTTCCTGCGGCTGCCCGGGTGCCACCTCGGGAGCGTGGGGAGCCGGAAGGGGGTCACGGCCTCGCTCACGAAGCGCACGTCCTCGATGGAGTAGAAAGCCTGGGGGTTGTACTTCTTGATCATGTCCACGATGTGCTCGAGGTTCTGCCGTTCGACGATGGAGAAGATGAGCCGCACCGGCCCTGTGGAGCCTTCCGCCTGGATGATGGTGATGCCGTAGCCGGCACTGCGGAGGAAGCTCACCAGATCATCGGCGCATTCCCTCGCGATGATGCGCATGATCACCTTGCCGATGGAGAGCTTGTTCTCGATGATGATGCCGACGAAGTTGCCGGTGGCGAAACCCGCCGCGTATGCCACGAAGCAGACCGGGTTGCCCAGATTCTGAAAGATCTGGCGTATGGCGAGCAGCCAGATCATCACCTCGAAGAAACCGATGACGGCCGCGTAGTACTTGAGGTTGCGCGAGATGAAGATGATGCGGACCGTATCGAGGCTCACATCCCCTATGCGTGCAAGAAAGATGAGGAAGGGCAGCAGCCCCCACGTGTAGAGCGACGAATCCATGAATGCCGACATATCCATGCACCGCGCACCTTGTGTAAAAAGCTCACTTCAACTCGCCGACCCGACGAACTTTCTCTTGAAGCCCTGTTCCTGCAATCTATCATTTCCCGGTGCGGATGGAAACAGGGGAAAACAGGCAATGAGCTCCTTGAGCGTGCGCACCCGAGGTCAAGATATGGCTTGACAGAACGTCCCGATGCATATTCAAATATGCGGAGAAATGAACTTCTCGTGTTCTTACGAATTGAAATTTCGCATGAAAAGAAGGTGAGCCATGATTGCGTATCAACTCACTATCCCCACCGAGAACAAGCCCGGAAAACTGGCCCAGGTGTCGGCGATCCTCTCCCGGGAGAAGATCAACATCCGGGCCATCACCATCTCGTCCTACGGGGACAAGGGTTTCTTCAACATCCTGGTGGATGACCCGAAGCTCGCCCAGAAGGCGCTGACCAGGGAAGGGGTCACCGCAACCCTCAGGGAGATTATCGCCGTTGTCATCGACGACAAGCCGGGCGGCATGGACCGGCTCGTACAGCTCCTGGCCAAACAGGGCATCAATATCGAGAACGCCTACGGGTTCGTTCTCGAGAGCAACAAGACCGCGGTGTTCGTCGTCGATGTTTCCGACCTGGTGGGTGCACAGAAGGTTCTCAAGGAGAACAAATTCAAGACCATCAGCGCCGAGGCGCTGGCCACCATCGAGCCGTTCCATTACATGAAGTATTAGGGCGTTTCCCCGCGAAACGCCTCACTGCCCTGCTCCTGCAGGCCTTTCTGCACACATCCCCTGCGACGACTGCCCGTGGAGACCCTCACTTGATGAGGCTGGGGAGGAACGTGGCGATCCAGGGGAACGGGATGAGGAGGAAGGTGAGGATGACCATGGCGATGAGCAGCGGCACGCATCCCCTGAAGATGGTCTGCAGAGGAACATCGCGCGCAACCCCGCTCACGATATAGGCATTCACCCCCACGGGCGGCGTGATGACGCCCATCTGGGTGACGAGCACGATGATCACCCCGAACCAGATGGGGTCGAACCCGAATTTGATGATCACCGGGTAGAAGATGGGGATGGTCAGCATGATGAGTGCCAGGGCGTCGATGAAGCAGCCTCCGATGAGGTACCCTAAGATGATGAAGGACATGATCACCCAGGCCGGCAGATTGAACGACGAGATCCACCCCGCGATATCGTAGGGGATCCGCGAGACAGCCAGGAAGTGGCCGAACACGGTGGCGCCGGCAACGATGACCATGATCATGCAGGTGATCCTCGTGGTCTCGCTGAGGGCATCGAAGAAGCCTTTCCAGGTGAGCTGGCGTCTTATGACGGCGATGAGAAGGGTGAAGAAGGCACCCATGGCGCCGGCCTCGGTGGGGGTGAAAAACCCGATGAAGAGCCCCCCCATGACGAGCACGAAGATGACGAGCGTCTCGGAGATCCCGGTGAGCGATGCCATGCGCTCCTTGAAGGAGAACCTCGGACCCTTCGGCCCGAGCTCCGGCTTCAACGTGACCCAGATGAGAATGGCCGCGACGAAGAAGATGGTCAGGATAATGCCGGGCAGGATCCCTGCGATGAAGAGCTTGCCGATGGACTGCTCGGTGAGGATGCCGTACACGATGAAGATCACGCTGGGCGGGATGAGGATGCCCAGGCTTCCTCCCGCAGCCACCACGCCCGTGGCCAGCTCGGGCTTGTAGTTGTACCGCTTCATCTCGGGCAGCGTGGCCGAGGCCATGGTCGCTGCCGTGGCATTGGTGGATCCGCAGATGGATGCGAAGAAGGCGCATGCCCCGATGGTGGCGATGGCGAGTCCGCCCGGCAGATGACCCATGAACTTGTAGGCCGCATTGAAAAGCCTGGTGCTGATCCCTGAGTGAAAGGCGATCTGCCCCATGAGCACGAAGAGCGGGATCACCGTGAGGCTGTAGGAGGAGAAGGTCCCGAAGATGTCCTTGGACAGGAGGTTCAGCGCAGCGTCAGGGGACACGATTTGGGCAAAGCCGACAAAACCGATCAAGGCCATGACGAATCCCACGGGCATGCTGGAAAAGAGGAGCACGACCAGGGC
>JAJFUP010000057.1 GCA_021372395.1 Deltaproteobacteria bacterium | reverse complement strand
GCTGCCACGGTTAACCCCTCCTGTTGGTTATTTAGTCGTGTTGATCTCTCGACTTTTTTACTATTCGTCCTTACCATGCATATTTTCCCGTATCAAGGGCAAACAGAATGCTGATTCATATTTCACCTCATCTTGTGCAAGATATTAATTATATTTTTGTAATGTACGGAGAGTACCCAAAAAGAATCTTTTTTTATACCCTTCTGAGCGATCGATTTTTTCCGTCCGGCACCTCATGCCTTTTCCCCCTTGCCGACCAATCCTTCGGCGTCTTTTCCTGAGGGGCTCCCGGCGAACACATGCGGGAATGCACAACGGTCTATGAAAACAGGGAAAGGCCTCGGGTCATTCCTGTCCGGGATGACCCGAGGCCTTCATGACCATTGTCGGTTCGTACTAAAACCCGGCCTGGAAACCGATCCTCACGATCGAGGCCTCGAACTCGTTCTCCCCGATGTTGGTGCCATAGAACTCGGCATCGCCCTTGGAGATGTCGAACTGGTACCCGACTCCGACGCCGATCTTTGCGTAACGCGACAGCGGAAAGGCCAGGTCCAGGCCGACCAGTCCGTAAAAACCGTCCTCCAGATCGATGCGGTCCTCGCCATACACCGTACCCGACTCGTCATCAATCCTGTACCTTGCAGACACATCCGAGCTTACCACCGCATACCGGAAACCCGCCTCCAGGGTCACCTCCGCTGCACGGTTCGATATGGGCCGGAGAAGCATTGACAGGCCGATGGGGAACACCGTGGCGTCGCCATCGATGCGCGCGGAGACCGAGGTCCCGGAGCCGGGGTAATACGCGGCAAGACCTGTATCGTACGCATTCCACTGGCTGACACCTACACAAGCGGCCACGCCGACCGCAGGGGAGAGCCAGTTCACCAGCTGAACATCGAGACCATAGGCGCTTTCCCAGTTATCATCGAAGCCCTGGGGGGTCAGGTTGCTCATCAGAAACCTGACCTCAGCGGATTCGGCATGAACAGTCGATGCCAGAAAGAGCATTACCAGAACAGCGAGCGTTTTTTTCATGGGTGTTTCCTCCTCTTCTCGTGCTTTGACTCAATCGCCAACCTTCTCCCAACCATCCCTGAACCCCGGTCCTGGGATTGGCCGGTCAATCCCCGCGGACCTGACGAACCTGCCTGGTGAGGACCTTGCGGTGAATGAAGTTCACGTAAATCTGTGTGCCGGCTGCGGCCGGTTGCGCACAGAGCATGAAAACCGTTGCCAAACCTGCAGAAAACAGCGTCTCCTTCATAGGTTCATCCCTGACTTCATGTTACTCCCTAAGACGAAGGAACCCGTGAAAAAGTCGACGTGCAAATTGCCACATGATTTGGATGCGGCACAGGGTGAAGACATGGAGGGATTACCGGCAGGATGCCTTTCCCGTGTTCAGTACAGTTCGTACTTGACGAGCCTGCCGTCGAGCTGACCGTTCTTCAATGGCTTTTTCCATGCGGACCGGAGCCCCACCTTCTTGATGAGCTCCCGGTTGCCGAAATAGACATAGGCCGTTGATCCGGTGCAGCGCTGCTTGAGAAAATCGCCGAACTCCTTCATGAACGCCCCCATGTCCTGGCCGCTTTTCATCCTCAGTCCATAGGGCGGGTTGCAGACAATGGTCGTGTCTTTGAGGGAATCGATGTCCTGAAACAGACGTTTCGACAGCAGGACATTCCGGCCCGAGGGAAGGTTGCCGCTGTTCATCCTGGCCGCTTCGACAGCCCGGGAAGAACTGTCGCTGCCTGCAATGAGTCCTTTTGCGAGGGGCCGCATCTTCCCGTCTTCCTCGTGCTTTATGGATTTCCAGGCGTGCTCGTCAAAGTCGGGCATGAATCGAAACCCGAACGACTCCCGGAAATATCCGGAGGGGATCCTGCAGTAGTGCATGAGCGCCTCGAACAGGAGCGTACCCGAGCCGCACATGGGGTCATACAGGGACGTTTCGCCATTCCACCCGCTCAGGCGGATGATGGCGGCCGCGAGGGTCTCCTGCATGGGCGCATCGACCGAGTCCTGCCGGTACCCCCTGCGGTGCAGCGACCCTCCGGACGTATCGAGGTAGATCGTGGCCTTGTTGTGGGAGATGTGGAGATTGAAGCAGATGTCCGCGTTGATCCTTTCCACATTCGGTCTTTCGTTGTACCTGTCCCTGAAGCTGTCCACGATGGCATCCTTCAGAACGAGCCCTGCATACTGGGAATGGTGTATGATGCTGTTGGATACGGTTGCAGAGATCACGAAGGTGTCCTCGAGCGTGAAGAGGTCGGTCCAGGGTATGGTGCAGGCCGTCTTGTAGAGGTACTTGGTGCTGTGGCAGTCGAAGGTCAAAAGCGGTGCGAGCACCCTGCTTATGATACGTGCAGCGTAATTGATGCGGTAGAGCGCCCCCCTGTCGGCCGAGAAATAAAGCCCGCGGAACGTCGGCATTACCTCCTCTGCCCCGAACCCGGTCAGCTCTTCACCGCCCAGTTCCTCCATCCCGTCGGCGACCTGGGCGAAGAACCGGTTGTTCATCTGATAGTTGAATATCACCTCTGCTCGTTTCCCTTCATGCGGTTCATGGGGTATCCCCTATCCTATATGGATCGAACATTCATCAAATTTCTCATGAACGGCATGGTGCCCAACGGACACTGTCATCAATTTTTTGCACAGTTCCCTGAGTTTGCGCTTGACTGGAGAAGCGTCTGAACCTAACAAGACATCGTCATGACAGGGGTCGTACTGATCGGCGGGAAGTCCAGAAGGTTCGGGAGTGACAAGGTCCTCGCACCGTTGGGGCAGAAACGCCTCGTCGAGCACGTGGTCGACATCATCAACCCGCTCTTCGATGAGATCGTCCTCGTGGGGCACACGCGCAAAGGCCTCGAGGAGTTCCGGGTGGTGGAGGATGTCAGGCCGGGGTGCGGTCCGCTCGGCGGGATCTGTACCGCCCTCGGCGCTGTTTCGAACGACTACTGCTTCGTTTTTGCCGCCGACATGCCCAACCTCAGCCGGGAACTCATCTCCTCCATGATCTCAAGGACAGACGACCACGACATCGTCATCCCGGTCTGGTCCCAGGGGAGGGAGCCTCTCCATGCCATCTACCACAGGAGGGTCCTCCCGGTGGTCGAATCGTTGATCGCCAAGGACAACTTCAGGGTGTTCTCCCTCATAGAGCAGGTGGATACGCTCACCATCCCCGAAGATGTGCTGCGCTCCTTCGGAGACCCTTTCGTGATGTTCTCGAATGTCAACACCCTTGGCGACCTCGACCGGATGGCCCCTGGCCGGGGTTGACGCCCTCGGCATTCCCCCTGTTGGCTCCTACCGGAAATTGAAGCGGTGACGACCCCATAACCTTTGAAAAACCTTGGTCCATTGTGGTATAAGAAAGGGCATGGAAACCAGCCTGCTCCGGGAAAGCATGTACGAACTCATCCGCCGGACGAGCACGGTGCTGCCCCAGGACATTCTCCAGGCGCTCCAGGGGGCATACCGTTCTGAAGACGAGGGGGGCATCGCCCGTGAGACCCTGGGGATTATTCTCGAAAGCGCCTCGCTCTCGAACGAGACAAGGCTGCCCCTCTGCCAGGATACCGGCGCCCTCCTGGCCTTTGTCCAGGCACGCCCCGACAGTACGGTCTTCCTGATCGAGGACGCTATCCACGATGCAATCCGATCCCTCACGCATGAGGGGATCCTGCGGCAGAACTGCGTGGACCCTTCCACGGAGAAGAACACGGGCGACAATATCGGTCCGTCCGTACCCCAGGTCCACTTCGAACCTCACGACGGACCCACCCGGGTGAGCGTCATGCTCAAGGGAGGCGGGTCCGAGAACATGAGCACCCAGTACAGCCTCCCGCTCCAGAGTCTGCAGGCAGGAAGGGATCTGGAAGGGGTGAGACGATGCATCCTGGACGCGGTTTATCAGGCCCAGGGCCAGGGGTGCGCACCGGGAATCCTCGGCGTCTGTATCGGCGGGGACAGGGCGTCCGGGTACCTGCTCGCCAAGAGGCAGCTCTTCCGCACCCTCGATGACACGAACCCCTCGCCTGTGCTGGCATCCCTTGAGCGCACCGTGCACACTACGGCGAACCAGCTCTCCATAGGCCCCATGGGCCTCGGAGGAAAGACCACGGTCCTGGGAGTGAAGATCGGCATCGCAGGCCGTCACCCCGCCTGCTACTACGTGACCGTGAGCTACTCGTGCTGGGCCACCAGGCGCTACACGGCGGAGCTTTCGGGCAAGGGGGACATCTGCCGATGGCTGTAAAGCACATCCTCTCCCCTCTGGAGCCCTCCGTCATCGCAACCCTGAACGCAGGCGATATGGTGAGCCTGACGGGCCGCATCGCGACAGGGCGCGACCGGGTCCACACATACCTCGCCTCGGGGGGGAAGCCTCCCGTCGATCTCACGGGCCTGGTGATCTACCACTGCGGGCCCGTGGTGATAAAGGAAAACGACCGGTGGAAGATCATTGCGGCAGGCCCCACCACCTCCATGAGAGAAGAGCCGTACGAAGCACAGATCATCGCCGGGCTGCATCCCGGCGCCATCATGGGAAAGGGGGGCATGGGCGAGGATACATCGAAGGCCTGTGCAACCTATGGGTGCGTGTACCTCCAGGTAACCGGGGGCGCCGCGCAATACCTGGCGCAGCGGATCACCCGCGTCGAAGGCGTGTACCTGGCCGAGTTCGGACAGCCCGAGGCCATGTGGATCCTCAACGTGGAGAACCTTCCCGCCCTGGTGACCATGGACTCCAAGGGCAGATCCCTGCACAGCCTCATCCGGGAAGAATCGTTCAAGCAGCTTCAGGCTGCATATGCGCACCCCTTCATGAAAGAAGGGCATGACTGAGACGTACCATCCCATCACAAGGAGGATATTCCATGAACGTTAGCGAGATGTGTAGCTTGAAGGGCAAGGTTGCGATCATCACCGGAGGCGGGAGAGGCATCGGCAAATTCATCGCCACGGGTCTTGCCGAGGCCGGGGCCAACCTGGTCATCGGTTCCAGAAAGGTACAGAACTGCGAGCAGGTGGCCGGCGAACTTTCGAAGCTCGGCGTGAAGACCTTGGCCGTCAAGTGCGACATGGGTGTGGAGGCGGATATCGCTGCCCTGGTGGATGCCGCCATGAAGGAGTTCGGAACCATCGACATCCTGGTGAACAATGCGGGCATCACCTGGGGTTCCCCCACCCTGGAATTTCCCCTGGACAAGTGGGACAAGATCTTCGCGGTCAACGTGCGCGGCGTGTGGATACTTACCCAGAAGGCCGCCAATATCATGAAGGACAACGGCGGCGGCAAGATCATCAACATATCTTCTATCTTCGGCTCCCGCGGGTCCATCGAAGAGGGTCACCCCGCGGTTGCCTACAACTCTTCCAAGGCAGCCGTCGAGGTGCTCACCAAGAACCTCGCGGTGAAGCTCGCCCGGTACAACATCTTCGTCAATGCCATTGCGCCCGGGTTTTTCCGGACAGACATGATGGAATACGTCTTCAAGCCTGAGATGAAGCCCATCCTCGACCTGACCCTGGCCCAGATCCCGCTCGTCAGGTACGGGGAGGAGGAGCACATCAAGGGGCTCGCGGTCTTCCTTGCATCCAGGGCATCCGATTTCATCACCGGTGCCGTCATCCCGGTGGACGGCGGTCTTTCCGCAAAATAGAACGAACCACCTTACGGGAAATCTTCGAGGAGGGGGAGCACACACCTCCCTCTCCTTTCTCCTCGGCATTACATACGCCTGACCATGTACAGATCCTGGTCCATGTCCTGGAGGTACACGGCGTAGTAATGCCCTCCGGGCTTCTCGTACCAGCTCTGCCCCCGGTCCCGGCAGGCCGGGCACGCGCCGTGGGGTATGTGGATTCCGAGGATGTGGTAGCCTGTGGAGGCGGCAGAGTCGAGCTTGAAGACTCCCGGGCATGCATCGCAGAACCGGAAGACCTCGTTCTGGTTCTCGGAGATGCCGTCCGTGTCGTAGTAGATGCTCCGGGACCTCTCCATGAACTCGCGGCGTTCGGGCCGCAGGCCCGCCCTTGTCCGCCACAGGGTGAGGATCTGTCCGGAAAGCCGCTTGATGTACTCGGTGATCCGGGGGTCCTGCCGGATCTTCTCGGGATCGAGATCAGGCTCCCGCACATACGAGTAGTCCGCCCCCGCCAGTGCGAGGATGATGCCGGTATTCACGTAAGGCAGCGCCGACTCGATGGAGTAGCCGCCCTCCAGGACGCAGATATGCGGGGAGAGCATGTCGTTCAGCCTGGCGTAACCTCCCGCGGTGAAGGACATGTTGGTGATGGGGTCGGAGTAGTGGTTGTCCTGGCCGGCGGAGTTGATGATGAGGTCCGGCTTGAAGTCATCGATCACCGGCATCACGACCTCCTCCATGACATGAAGCATGCCCTCGTCACTGGTCCTGGGAGGCAGGGGGATGTTCAGGGTCATGCCCGCGGCATTCGGCCCGCCGTACTCGTCCGGGAAGCCCGATCCCGGGTAGAGGGTTCGGCCGTCCTGGTGGATGGAGATGTAGAGCACATCGGGGTCGTGCCAGTAGACGTCCTGCGTGCCGTCTCCATGGTGACAGTCGGTGTCCACGATGGCGATCTTTTTGATCCGGGAATGGTGCCTCCTCACCCACTCCACCATCACGGCCTCGATGTTGATGTTGCAGAACCCCCGGGATCCATGCACGACCCTCATGGCGTGGTGACCGGGCGGCCTCACGAGGGCGAAGGCATTGTCCACCACCCCTTCCAGCACGAGCCGTGCGGCTTCGATGCACCCGCCGGCCGAGACATTGTGCGACTCGGTGATCCGCGAGCCCACATCGGGTACGCAGAAGTGGGCCCTGCCGATGTCGTGTTCCGTGGCGAGCCCTGCCTTGAACTCACGGATGCCCTCGATGTCGAGGACCCCCTCCTCAAGGACCTGATCCTGGGTGTACAGGAGCCGCTCCTTGCGCTCGGGGTGGGTGGGAGAGATCTCCCAGTCGTACGCCGGGAAAAAAATCAGACCTGTCTTCTTCTTGGCCTCCATCATTGTTCTCTCCACAGGGGCAGGATGCCGGGGGTGGTCTGTATCTTGACCCTCATGTTCCTGCCCACGGTGTTGAAGCCCCTCACCATGTTGAAGCTCTGCTCCTCAATGACGTTTATCTCGATCTCATCGCTTATGCCCAGGATGTGCGCATGATCATGGAGGGCCCTGATCCCGATCGACTTCAGGTCCTCGATGCTCAACGTGGATGGCGCCTCCTTCTCCATGTGGAGCTCTGGGCAGACGATCCTCCTCATCTGGGTGTCGGCCATCAGTGTGATCTGTGCCGTGGTCCTGGCCAGGGCTGCACCCAGGGCATTGGCCACCATGAAATGCTCGGGCACCTCGCACTCCATGCCCAGGGATTCTTCCATGAATGGCTTGAGCAGCCTTGCCGGCCCACCGATGAGAATCGCCCGTTCGGGTTTCACGATCTCGGGGTGGAGCATCTCGAAGATGGTATAGACCGGGTGGCTGTTGACCTCGTCGACAAACGCGATGGCCTTTTGCCTGATGTTCTCTGCCATCACGGAGATGATCTCCCGGCAGAGCTCGTCGACTGCTATACCCCTCTGCCCGGCAAGGGGTGCAAGTGCTTCCAGGGCCTTTCGGGCGTCTCCCGGGGTGGACTCCCCGAGGGCGGTGAAGGCATCCATGGGCGTGGGGGAGTTTCCGCCCATGCATGCGGGAGGTCCGCTCCGGTGAGGGCCAACACGCAACGCGCCTTCTTCGAGACATATGCACGAGTCGCCGCCCGCGCCTACGGACATCACCTTGAGCCCTCTCACCAGCGTCTTGACCCCGCCGATGTCTACGCCGCCGGGCTCCAGGATGGGCAGCCCGTTCACGAGGATACCCATGTCCGTGGTGGTGCCGCCGACATCGAAGACAAAGGCGGCCCCTTTGGTGTGCGAGTTGAGGGCCAGGGCACCCATCATGCTCGCCGCCGGACCCGACAGGATGGTCTCCACCGGGAGCCTGTCGGCAGCCGAGGATGCGAACGTGCCGCCGTCAGCCTTCAGGAAGAACAGGGGCGCGTGGATGCCGAGCTTCGTGAGGGCCTTCTGTACGGACTCAACGAAACGTTCCTGGACAGGCATCACCGCGGTATTGAAATAGGTTGTCCTCATCCGCCGGGGAAAATTGAGGCTCCCGCTCATGGTATGCCCCATGGAGAGGTAGCGGAAATCCTTCTCGAGAAGGGCCGCCATGGCTGTCTCGTGTGCGGGGTTTCTCACCGAGAACTTGGACACGACACCGAGGCCATGGATGCCTTTTGCCTTCAGCGTTCCGGCCGCCGCCTTCACCTGCTCCGGGTCAAGGGGAACGTACTCGCGGCCCCGGTGATCCATGGCACCCTTCACGAGCAGGAACGCATCAGTGAGAAAGTAGCCCCTCGGATCGATCCCCGGGCCTGCGGAGACGATCATGCCGGTAGGCGCATACTTTTTCTCGACAATGGCATTGGTGGACAGGGTCGTGGACAACACCACCCGTGAGAGTGCGGTGTAATCGATCCCGAGACGATGAACGACCTCGAGGATGGAATCCACGAGATCTTCACCCGTTGCCGCTTTTGCCGTCGCCTGGATGCCCCTGCCGTCGAGGCAGACCGCATCGGTATGTGTGCCGCCGATATCGATTCCCAGTATCATAAAGGCTCCTCACGGATCCCGGGGCACCTGTTGGGGGCTGCACCGACAAAGATTGCCATCCCACAAGAATACGATTCCCACCGATCTTCTTGGAATGCTTTCACACCATGATTGGATCATGAGCACATCCCGACTGCTCTCGATCAGGAAGGGGCCTGAAACAATCATATCAACAAGTGCTTAAAAAGGCAATCCTGCTCACGTGCGACCGCGTGCCGGAGGGTGACACCCGGGGAGAGCAATTTTTACGCCCACCCGATCTTTCAGGACCCGTAATTGCACGAAGGAAGTCTTTCATATCGGCCTGTTCATGTTGGTCATCTCGCCCGGGATCAGGCGAGATGACCAACGTGAACAGGTACGGTTTTCCCCTGCAATGCCAAGGAGCTGAAAAACAGTTCTGCAGAGATCCCTTCAAAAGCACCGGGGCTCCACCTTTGCCTGCCTAAACCGCTCGAAACCAATCCCTGTGCAACGGGATATCTTGCACGGATCCCGAGGATCTGGTAGGACATGGATCTGCATGTATACGCAGTGATCAAAGGCCGGAGGTACCATTGAAAAAAATACTCTGCATGTGCCTGCTGGCGCTCTTCTTCCTGGGGTGCTCGGCATCGGATCCCACGGTGAGCTCCACCAGCATCTCGAGCGAAGATGTCGTAACGGGTCAGCGTATCCTTGCCCAGGTCTACGCCATTTCCGACAACCCTCCCATGACCTATGCATGGAGCGCTGACGGCGG
>JAJFUP010000043.1 GCA_021372395.1 Deltaproteobacteria bacterium | reverse complement strand
TTTGCGGGAGCGAAGGACCATGGAAAACATCGCGCCCAACTTCGTCTACCCCTTCCCCATGCTCATGGCGCACAGCGCCTCACCGCTCAAGAACAACAAGTGGGTCGTCAAGAGCGGCATGATCACCTACGATCTCCTGGCGTTCGACAAGGCCAGAACCTGGGATGCGAGCAAGAAAATCCCCAATCACAGAACGCTTTCAGCCCGGGAGGCGCTCTCGCTGCAGCCGAACCTGAAGCGAGAGGACCTCACCGGGGCCTCGGTGTTCTACGACTGCGTGAGCATCTTCCCCGAACGGCTGACGCTGGCATTCGTCAAATCCGCACTGGCGTGGGGAGCCAGGGTGTCGAACTACGCCCGCGTCGAGGAATTCCTCCTGAGCGGGAGGCACCGGGTGACCGGGGTCAAGGTAAAAGACCTGCTGAGCGGCAAGGATCACGAGGTGCACGGAAGCATCGTCATCAACTGCGGCGGCCCGTGGGCCGACCTCATTCTCGGCCTTGCCCGGCAAGAGGGCATCGGCGAAAAGCTTGTGAGATCGGAAGGCATCCACATCATCACAAAGAAGGAGCTGATCCGCGACAGCCACGTGGTCGGCTCCATGACGGCAAAGGGCAGGCATTTTTTCCTGATACCCTGGCGCGGCCACACGCTGATCGGGACCACCGACAAGAAGTACACCGGCAACCCTGACGATTATCGGGTGACCAAGGCCAGCATCCTGGAGCTGATCGACGAAGTCAATGCATCCTTCGGCGACGGCTCGCTGTGCTATGAGGACGTGCAGTACGCCTACGGAGGCCTGCGCCCCCTGGTGGAGGAACAGACCGCAGAGACCTACACCTCGTCCCGCAGGTACGAGATCTATGACAATGCCACAGACGGCCTGGACGGCCTCATCACGGTGGAAGGAGGCAAATATACCACCAGCCGCAACCTGGCAGAGAACACCCTGAACCTCGTCCGGGAGAAGACCGGCTGGGCCATGGGGCAGTCCGTCTCCGGCCGCCGCTATCTCCAGGGAAGCAGGATCAGGGATGTAGAGGCCTTCGTGACTCAGGCCAAAAGGGACCATCCCGACTTTGCGCCCGATACCATGGAGTACCTCGCCCGCAACTATGGCACCGAGTACGGGAAGATCGTCTCTCTGGCCCGGCAGGACCGTGACCTCTCCGAGGTCGTCACGCACGACGGAGAGATCCTGGCAGAGGTCGTCCATGCAGTGCGCGATGAAATGGCCCTGACCCTGCCCGACATCGTGCTGCGACGCACCGGGATCGGGACCCTGGGCAATCCCGGCGGCGAGGTGCTGGAAAAGGTTGCGCACCAGGCCGGCCATGAGCTCGGGTGGAATCAGGACAGGGTCGCACGGGAACTGGCGGATACGCTCTCGATCCTTCGCGTACCGACGGACTAGGCACATACCCGGTCGGAGCAGCCCCGCCGGCTCCGGCCGCAGCCCTCGCAAAGGAGATGACCATGCACGGAAAAAGGCACTCCAGGCCAGCCTGGACAGAAACCGCCCCGGCCCGGGGCACCCTCCGCTCCATCGTCAAGTATGGCGACCCCCACGGGTTCAAACACCCGAGCGACGGATGGGTCGCCATGATGAAGAGCGAGTTCGCCATGAGCGATGACGATTTCTCCCGCAAGGCCGAGGAAGGGCATGAACCGGTGACGCTCAACCGGCCGGTCGGCCTCACCGAAAGCCAGATCGAAGGCCTGCAAGCCATCGTGGGCACCGAGAACGTGGCTACCGACGATTACAGCCGGGTGAAATACTCGTACGGCAAGACCACCGAAGAGCTCATGGAGCTCAGGAAAGGCATTGTCCGCGAGGTGGCAGACCTGGTGCTCCACCCCCGCCACAAGGAGGATGTGCAGCGGATCGTGGCCTTGTGCAACGAAGAACGGATCCCGGTCACGGTCTTTTCCGCCGGGTCCTCGGTGAACCTCGGCTGCCGGCCTGAAAAGGGCGGGGTCACCCTGGTGCTGAGCACCCACATGAACAGGCTCCTTCGCGTGAACGAGGAGAATCAGACCGCCACGGTCCAGCCGGGCATGTTCGGCCCGGCATACGAGGAGGCCCTCCAACAGGCTCCTGTACGCTTCGGCACGAAGCGCCGCTACACCTGCGGCCATTTTCCCCAGTCCTTCGAGTACTCCTCGGTGGGCGGCTGGGTGGCGACGCTGGGCTCGGGACAGGAATCCACCTATTACGGCGATGCCTACGACCTCGTGCTCAGCCAGGAGTATGTCACCCCCGGCGGCAGCTTCAAAACCCTCGACTTCCCCGGGACAGCCACCGGCCCGAAGGTCAACGACATCATGAAGGGCTCGGAGGGCACCTATGGCATCCTGGTGGAGCTCACCATGAAGATCTTCCGTTATATGCCCGAGAATACAAGGTATTTCAGCTTCATGTATCCCTCGTGGGAGGCGGCGGTGGACGCCAGCCGGGAGATCATGCAGGGCGAGTTCGGTCTGCCCGCGGTCTACCGCATCTCGGACCCTGAGGAGACCGACCGGGGTCTCAAGCTCTACGGCATGCCAAAGTTCGTCGATGCCTTTCTCATCAGAAAGGGCTTGCGGCCCATGAAGCGGTGCCTCTGCCTGGGCACGGTTAAGGGTGACAGGGATTACACCCGGCTGGTCAAACGCAAGATCGCCCGCATCGCCGGGGAGCACGGCGGCATGAGCCTGGGCGGCTATGCGGGCAGGAAGTGGGAGAAGACCCGCTTCACCGAGCCCTACATGCGCGAAGACCTCCAGGATTACGGCATCCAGATCGACACGCTGGAGACATCCGTCACCTGGGACAACCTCCACCGTCTCCACAAGGGCGTGCGCGAGTACATCACCTCCCGTCCCCGCACCATGTGCATGACCCACGCCTCCCACTTCTACCCCCAGGGGACCAACCTGTACTTCATCTTTCTCATGAAGACGCGCGACCTGAAGGAGTATGGGGAGTTCCAGAAGGGCATCATCGACAAGATCCTTTCCAACGGAGGTTCCCTGAGCCACCACCACGGCATCGGCCGCATGCTCGCCCCCTGGATGGAGCTGCACCTCGGCAACGAGCAGCTCGATGTCCTGCGCGCGCTGAAGAGGCATTTCGATCCCCGGAACATCATGAACCCGGGCGCCCAGCTGGGGCTTGATCTCGGGCCTGAGCGGATGAGAAAGATGAGCGGCTGTCCCGGAGAGTGAGCCCCCAGGTGATGGCAATGCAGGGCAGACGCTTCAGCCTCTCCGCCGGGTGCAGCCCCTGGGCGCTCTAGTGCTCGTCCGGGGGCAGGGTCAGCTCTGAGGGCGCCTCGATCCCGGTTGCAGCGCCCGGTATGATTCCCATCCTCTCGTAGATGGGCCGCACGATCTTCCTGAACCCGGGAAGCCAGCACACGAAGCTCGCGGACCCCGCGATGCAGCAGAGCCCGCCTATCAGCACGGTCAGGGGCGCGCCGATCCTGCTGGCCAGGGCGCCCGTCAGCAGGCTGCCGAACGGGGCCACACCCAGGAACGCCATGGCGAAGAGGCTCACGACCCGCCCGCGCTTGTCATCGTCCACAATGGTCTGCAGGAAGGTGTTGCTCGCCGCGATCTGGAGCATCATGCCGATGCCTGCAAAAACCAGGAGCGCCATGGAAAGCCAGGTGTACGGGGAAAACGCAAAGGCGGCAATGCTCACCCCCAGGATACCCGGGGCGATGGCGATGATCCGGCCGAGCCCGACAACGCTCTTCCTCGAGGCGAGATAGAGGGCCGCGGTGAACGAGCCCATGCCCGCAGCGGTCATGAGGAAGCCGAAGGTGTGCGGCCCACCGTGGAGAATCTCCTTGGCGAACACCGGCATCAGGACCACATGGGGCATGCCTACGAGGCTGACGAGCGCGACCAGCATGAGCACGGACCGGATGGGTGCGGAGGTGAAGGCATAGGAAATCCCCTCGCGAAGCTCGGGCAGGATGCGTCTCTGCCCGGCCGGCGAGGTCCTGGGCCCTGTCTTCATGAGCAGAAGAGAGGTGATGACTGCGAGGTAGCTTACGCCGTTTATGACAAAGCACGCCCCCTCCCCCACTGCAACGATCAGGAGACCGGCCAGCGACGGCCCGATGAACCTTGCCCCGTGGAACATGGTGGAATTCAGGGCAATGGCGTTGCCCAGGTCTTCCTTCCCCTCGACCATCTCCACCACGAACGACTGGCGGAACGTGACGTCGAACCCGTTCACGATGCCCAGCACCGCGCTCAGGACGATGATCTCCCAGACCTGGACGGTCCCGGTCAGCACGACCGCGGCAAGGATGAAGGCCTGCACCATGGACACGCCCTGGGTGGCGATGAGGACATGCCGACGGTCCCACCGGTCGGCCAGTACGCCGGAGAAGGGTGCCACCAGGAAGCTCGGCACCTGGCTCACGAATCCGATGAAACCCAGGAGGAATGCGGACCCGGTCAGGCGGTACACGAGCCAGCTCATGGCCACCGACTGCATCCAGGTGCCGATGACCGAGAATCCCTGGCCGATGAAGAAGAGCCGGAAGTTCCGGTGGCGCAACGCGCGCAGGATGCCTTGAAAGCCGGCGGACCGCGCGAGATTTTTGTCATCGGTTGTCATGGATCCTGCTATACCACTGTCTCGTTCTTTTCGGGAACCCCCCGGAGAAGTCTCTCTGACAGACAGGGGCCTGGATGGAAGGGATGCTGCCCGAGGCTCACCCGAGGGTGATCTCGATGCGTTCCTTGCCCTTGCCGATGTTGTTGCGTCTGAGCCTGATGGAGCCCACCTCGCCCGTGCGCTTCACGTGCGTTCCGCCGCAGGAGACCTTTGCAAACCCCTCGATCTCCCAGAAGCGCTTTTCCTGCCCGCGGTCGCTGTAGGCGCTCACGATGGGCAGGTCGGCACCGATGAGCTTCTTCGCCTCTGCCTCAAGCACAGGAAAGGCATCCGAGATGCGACCGTCCCACAGGAAGTCCAACCGGGCCTTGTCCGCCGAGATGTTCGCGCCTATCTTTTCAGGCCGGTTGAAGCTTCTGTACACGAGCTCGAGGATGATCTCGGCCGCGAAGTGGAGCCGCATGAGGCAATAGCGCCGCTCCCAGTCGATCCGGACGAGCACCTCGTCGCCCGTGTCGAAGCCGTGAGGGCACTGGAGCGTGTAGAAGATCTCGGTGCCCTGCTTCTGCGCATCCGACACGGGAACGCCGCCGATGGTCCCCGTGTCGGCTTCCTGCCCGCCGGAGGCTGCATAGAATATGGTCCTGTCGAGCGTGACCATGTCTTTGGAGACGCTCGTGATCATTGCCTTCAGCTCTGAAAGGTACGGGTCTTCCCAGAATATCTTCTCTACAGGCGGCATGGAGCCTCCCCATGAAAGCGCTGCGTACGTAGCGTCAGGATACCGGACATCCGCCGCCCGTGCAAGACTTATGGCAGCTCATACCCCCCGGGGAAAAGTCCCCTCACCGGGGTGTGTCTATTTTTAAGCGAACGCACTGATGTAGTGGTAGATGGTCCAGAAGTGGGCGAGGCTCCCCAGCATGACGAAGAGGTGGAAGATCTCGTGGAAGCCGAAGAAGTTCGGGATAGGGTCGGGCCTCTTGAGGGCGTAGATGAGGGCTCCGGTGCTGTAGAGCACCCCCCCGGCAAAGAGCCAGAAGATCGCGCCCGGCTGGAGGATCCTGACCATGGGGCCGATGCCGATGACCGCGATCCAGCCCATGAGCACG
>JAJFUP010000042.1 GCA_021372395.1 Deltaproteobacteria bacterium | reverse complement strand
GTGACGGCCCATGTTCCCCATTCGAGATGAAAACCCGACACTGAGCACGGCATGGGCCACGTTCCTCATCATCGGCCTGAATATCGCATCATGGGTATGGCTGCAGGGATTCGGCATGGAACCGGAACTCGCCATGTCGGTGTGCCGGTACGGGGCGAACCCCGGCGAGCTCCTCGGCACCGTGGCCCCGGGTACCGCCGTCCCCCTGGGGCCCGGGATATCATGCATCGTGGAGAGCAGCGGCAACTGGTACACCATCTTCACCCACATGTTCATGCACGGAGGGTGGCTCCATATCATCGGCAACATGTGGTTCCTCTACATCTTCGGCGACAACATCGAGGACTCCATGGGCTCGGTGCGGTTCATCCTCTTCTACCTCGCCTGCGGGCTCGTCTCCGTAGCCATCCAGATGATAGCGAGCCCTTCGAGCCCCATCCCCATGGTGGGGGCCTCCGGCGCGATCAGCGGCGTCATGGGCGCATACATCATGCTGTACCCGAAAGCCCCGGTGCACATGCTGATCTTCTTCGGGTTCTTCTTCACCCGCATCGTGATCCCGGCATATCTGATGCTCGGGTACTGGTTCATCCTGCAGCTCTTCGGGGGGTTCTTCACCCTGGGATCCGCCACGGGCGGTGTGGCCTTCTGGGCCCACGTGGGCGGCTTCCTCGCCGGGCTCCTGTTCATCATGCCGTTCTGCGACCCCCACCGGGTCGCGGAATGCCGGTCGAGGCGCGGCACCCTCGACAGGATGATCCGGAGGGTGAGATAGATCTCGGGAACGTCTTCAGACTCCATCCTGCACAGGGCAGGCAACGTTCCTTTTTTTATGTTTCGTGAATCCTCATATTGAAAAACCGGGCACGCTTCTATATAGTAAAACGTCATTTTGAAGATGAGGGGGAGCGCTTACATGAACAGAGACGTCAAACACGAAAAGCTCTTGCAGTGGGTTCAGGAAGTGGCCGATATGTGCCGGCCGGATTCGGTTTCCTGGTGTGACGGCAGCAGGGAGGAGTACAACCGCCTCATGACTCTGGCAGTCAATAGCGGAAGCGCGATTCCCCTGAAGAAGCGGCCCAACTGTTTCCTCTTCCGCTCCGATCCGAGCGATGTGGCACGGGTCGAGGACAGGACCTACATCAGCACCCGGGACCGGATCGATGCGGGCCCCACCAACAACTGGGTGAATCCGGACGAGCTGAAGGCGACCATGAGGGTCCTGTATCAGGGTTGCATGAAGGGCAGGACCATGTACGTGATCCCCTTCTCCATGGGCCCCATCGGGTCACCCATCTCCAAGGTCGGGATCGAGATCACGGACAGCCCGTATGTGGTCTGCAACATGCACACCATGACCCGCGTGGGCACGAAGGTGATGGAAGTCCTGGGTGAAGACGGCGAGTTCATACCCTGCCTCCACTCGGTGGGCGCTCCCCTGGAGCCCGGCCAGAAAGACGTTTCCTGGCCCTGCGCACCCATGGAGAAGAAGTACATAAGCCATTTCCCGGAAGAGAACCTCATCTGGTCTTTCGGCTCGGGCTACGGCGGCAATGCCCTGCTCGGGAAGAAGTGCCTGGCGCTGCGCATCGCCAGTGCCATGGCCAGGAGGGAAGGGTGGATGGCGGAGCACATGCTGATCCTGAGGCTCACGAGCCCCGGGGGCAAGCAGTACCACATCTGTGCGGCGTTTCCTTCCGCCTGCGGCAAGACGAACCTTGCCATGCTCCAGACCACCATCGAGGGCTGGAAGTGCGAGACCGTCGGCGACGACATCGCATGGATGAAGATCGGCCCCGACGGCAGGCTCTATGCCATCAACCCCGAGGCCGGGTTCTTCGGGGTGGCACCGGGCACCTCCTACGATTCGAACCCCATGGCCATGGACACCCTGCACGAGAATGTCATCTTCACCAACTGCGCGCTGACCGATGACGGCGACGTGTGGTGGGAAGGCATGGGCGGGGAACCGCCCGCGCATGCCGTCGACTGGAAGGGACGCGACTGGACGCCTTCCGGCAAGGAGGTCGCAGCCCATGCGAACTCGCGCTTCACCGCCCCTGCCTCCCAGTGCCCCTGCATCTGCAGCGACTGGGAGAAGCCCGAAGGCGTGCCCATCGACATCTTCATCTTCGGCGGCAGGAGGGCAGGAGTGGTCCCGCTCGTGAGCGAGGCCTTCGGCTGGGATCACGGTGTCTACCTCGGGGCCACGGCATCCTCCGAGACAACTGCTGCCAACATCGGGGACATCGGGGCCCTCAGGCGAGACCCGTTTGCCATGAAGCCGTTCTGCGGCTACAACATGGGAGACTACTTCCAGCACTGGCTCGAGATGGGCGACAAGCTGGGAAACAAGGCGCCCCGGATCTTCTACGTCAACTGGTTCCGCAAGAGCCCCGAAGGCAAGTTCCTGTGGCCGGGGTTCGGCGACAACAGCAGGGTGCTCAAGTGGATGTGCGAGCGCATCGAGGGCAAGGTGAGCGCCAGACAGACCCCCATCGGGCTGCTCCCCAACGAGAGCGACCTCGATCTCAAGGGGCTCAGGATCCCTCAGGAAAACCTCGAAGAGCTGCTCAAGGTGGATATCGATGCCTGGCGCGCCGAGATCCCGAACCTGGAGGCGCACTTCGCCCAGTTCGGAGACCGGCTGCCCCAGCGCATGAAAAAACAGCTGGATGAGCTCAAGGAACGCCTGAAGAAGTAAAGACCTGTCTTTGCAGATCCACGGGCAGGTGTCATGCGCGACTCAGCAGGTGGGCGCGTGACCCTGCCTTTTTTAGTTCATCTGCCTGCGCCCACACCGTCGGGCACGGGGGAATCCCTTGCGAAAGAGGCTTTGTGCATGCCTGAGCCTCATGATACGGCAGGGGAAACCCTGACCTGTGCATTTTGGTCACCTGGACTTCAGGCCCAGGTGACCAAAATGCACAGGCTGATAAAAACCCCGGGGTGTTCTCGTAGTCATCTGAAATTCCTCGCTCGGGACCTTCCCTGGAACAAGAATTGATCCAGCACCCCGGGGCTCCTTTAGATTGACTTAAAAGGTAATATTGAAATATTATAAGACAATGAACACACACCTGCTGGTCGCACCGTTCGACCATGCCCTGCGCACGAAGAGAGAACGCCTCCGGGAGGCTGCTTCCAGGGGAAAGAAGGTCCTCGGCTACTTCTGCACCTACACTCCTGTCGAGATCCTGCATGCCGGAGGGTTTCTTCCTGTCCGGATCTGGGGAGGCCGGGGGCCTGTGGAAAAGGCATACTCCCTGGTGCCGAACTTCATCTGCCCCTACATGAAGCGTTCCCTGGAGAACGCGCTGAACAACGAGTACGATTTCCTCTCCGGCCTTGTCCAGGGATACACCTGCGATGTGGCCTGCGGGCTCGTGAACATCTGGAAGGGGAACATTCCCATGATCATCTCTCACAGCGTGCCGCTGCCGTACAACGACACCCTGCAGTCGCGGGAATTCCTCAGGTCCGTGCTGGGCGAGCTCATGGAGAGGCTCTCGAAGATCGGGGGGAGTTTCCCGGATGGCGCCCTCGGTGCCTCGTGGGACCTCTACACGCAGATCAGGCGGGCCTTGAGCGATCTCTCCCGCAGGCGAAGCCAGGGCAGGCTCGATCTCGATGCCGCGGACTTCGTCACCGTGGTCCAGGCGGGTTTCGTCACGGAACCCGAAGCGTACCTGACCATGCTGAAAGAGCTTGTGAGCAGCCCGGATCCGGGCTGCGGGGTTTCTCCCCGGGAAGGCATCCCGGTGCTCGTCTCCGGGAGCGTGGTGGAGGATGCAAATGTGCTGGCCCTCATCGGGAAGCACGGGCTCCTCGTCGTGGCGGATGATCTCTGCACCGGCCTGAGGAGCTTCACCCCGGCATCGGGCATGGGCGAGAGCCCCCTGGAGCGCCTCGTGGACAGGACCATGAAGAGGTTTCCCTGCCCGTCGCGCTCGCACCCGCGCGAGAGGATACCCCTCGTGAAAGGGCTCGTGGCAGACTCCGGGGCGCGAGGGGTGATCTTCCTCTTTCAGAAGTTCTGCACCCCGCACCTCGCGGATCACCCCATGGTATCCCAGGCATTGCGGGATGACGGCATCCCGAGCATATCCATCGAGATGGACGAGGACGGTCTCTTGGATGCCCAGGTCGCTACCAGGCTCGAGACCTTCTCGGGCATGCTGGAGGCAGCGGATGGAAGCTGAGAGGAAATCGACCAAGCGCTTGAGTACGGCAAGAGACCTGGCCGGCGTGGTGGCGGAGTACTACCTGGAATGCCACCGGGCAAAGGCCGAAGGAAAGCCCGTGGGATGGATGCCTCCCATGAACGGCGCCATCGAGATCTTCTATGCCATGGACCTCCAGCCGGTCTTCCCGGAAAACTGGTCGCCCGTGTGTGCCGCCTTCGGGCTCACCCCCGCTCACTTCGAGGTCTCCGAGGGCATGGGGTATTCTCGGGACCTCTGCGGGTACCTGCGCAACATCGTGGGGTATTTGTATGGCGACATGCATGGGCAGGGCGTTCCTCTCGGCGGGCTGCCGGAGCCTGACCTGATCCTGTCCTTCGGCGGCGGGTGCATCCCGGCCATGAAGATCTTCCAGGTCCTGGAGGAGCGGTTCCCTCTGGCGAGAATATTCAGGGCCGATGGGCCCCAGGTGGCGGTGGAGGATATCCGGGATCACCACGTGGCATATGCCGTGAGCGAGATGCACCGGCTCATCGGCTTCCTCGAAGAGGCAACGGGGCGCACCATGGACTATGGCCGGCTCCGGGAGGTGGTGGAGCTCTCGGACAGGGCGTGCGAACTCTGGGACGAGATCATGTCATACCGGAAATTCGTCCCCACGCCCATCTCGGCCAGCGAGATCGGGATCATGTTCGTCATGGTCACCAGGCAGGGCACACCCATCGCCGTAGACTTCCTCACCCGGGTCCGCGACGAGGTGAAGCAGCGGGCTGCCGACGGCCTGGGGGTCATCGCAGACGAGAAGGTCCGGCTCTTCTGGGACAATATCCCGTTGTGGTACAACATGGGGCTGTTCAACTCCTTCGAAAAGATGGGCGGCGTCGTGGTGGCTGAGACGTACTCCGCTGCATGGTCGCTCCGCCTGGATACATCGGACCCCATCGAGGCCCTTGCCCGCAAGAGCCTCATGTCGTATTCGCTGGTTTCCTGTCTGTCCATCGAGCGGCGTAAGGAGATGGTCCTGAAGTCATGCAGGGACTTCTCGATCGACGGTGCCGTTTTTCATCAGAACAAGTCATGTGCGCCCATAACGCTCGGTCAGGCAGACATCCGTAAAGCGCTGGCCGAAGAGCTGGGGATTCCCTCCATCACCATCGATGCGGACCACATGGACCAGCGGAACTTCTCCCTTGCCCAGTTTCAGACCCGCGCCGATGCCTTCATGGAGATGCTCCTTCTGAAGAAGAGGTTTTAGAGGCTGAGGCAAAGGCTCTGAGGGAGTGGTGCGTACGTCCCTGGCATTTCACCGTATGGGGGAACGATCAGGAGTTTTTCCCGTTTGTCTGATCCTGTTTTCCCTTGCCCCTCACCGGTGGAGAAAAGTCTGTATTTGTCGGCTGCACAGTGGTATGAGCCCGGAGATGTGCCCGTCTAAAGGCCTCAATCGACCTCGAGACGGTGTGCGAACGGGGATCTGGCGAAAGTATGCACGCGATGATATAACAGACGCAGCATGATCCCCGGCCCGGGATACCGGGCGGATCTGCATCACTCGGAGGAGGTCTTTCCATGGGCAGTATGGATCAGGGCAGAAGAAAAGGGAGCCCGCCACGCTCACTGATCGTGAGGGCGAGGAACAACCTGTCCTCGTTGCGGCTCACGATCGCGGTCCTCCTGTGGATCGCCGTCATGTGCATCATTGCTACCGTCATACCCCAGCAGACGCTGTTCCCCGGCAGGGGTCTGCCCGTAACAACCAAAATCGTCAACCTGCTGAATATCTCGGATATGTTCCATTCTCTCTGGTTTATCGTTCCGGCGATAGTCCTCGGCCTCAATGCCCTGGTGTGCATGTCGCGCTGGACCAGGGCATCCCTGAGGCAGGACTTCATCCCGGCCCTTCCGTCCGGGTGCAGTTACGAGGAGACGCTGCCGGGCGGCATGGACGAGGAGAAGGTCAAGAAGGCACTTGCCTCCATGCCGTTGCCCGGCTACCGCATGAAGCAGGGCCGGCGAGGCGCTTCATGGATGATGTACGGTGAGAAGAGCCGGATACGCGCCCTTGCGCCGTCCATCGTGCACTTGAGCATCGTCTTGATCATCCTCGGCGTGATGATGGGCTTTCTCGGGTTCAGGGCCTCCATGGAGGTCCCCGAGGGAGAAGCCGTCGATTCCGTCAGACAGGAGGACGGGACACCCATGCAGTTGCCTTTCAAGGTCCGCTGCGAGGGCTTTTCCGCCAAATTCTACGCCAACGGCATGCCCAAGGAGTTCCGCTCCGACCTCACCTTCATCCGGGACGATCAGGTCATCAGGAAGGCAGAAGTCCTGGTGAACCACCCGGTGAGCGTCGAGGGCATCCTGTTCTCCCAGAGCAGCTACAGCGCATCGCCGCAGTTGACCATTGCGGTGAAATCCGGAGGCGTCGTGCGCCGGGCCATCGCAGAGGAAGGATCGGTCATCGAGCTGGGAGTCAAGGGCCACCGGGCAACGGTCCTCAAGGTGATCGACAACGTCATGAAGATGGGCCCCGCAGTGAGGCTCATGGTCGAAACTCCGCAGGGACACAACACGGTGTGGGTGTTCAAGGAGATCGATCGCATGCGTGCACGCTTCCCGGGCCTCACCGAGCGCATGCCGGAGTTCAACCCGTCACTGGTTGCCCCCTACACCTTCACCCTCGAAAAGGTGGCATCCCGGTACACGACGGTGCTCGGGCTCAACAAAGACCCGGGGGTGCCCTTCGTGGCCGTTGGGGCTGTTCTCTTCCTGATCGGCATCATTATCGTGTTCCTCGTACCCCGCGACCGGATATGGATCGGCCTCGACCCGTCCGGGAAACGGCTCAGGCTGAAGATCGTGCAGTCGCAGGGATTCACGGCGAGCAGCAGTCTCGACACACATATTCTGGAGCATCTCGAGGCAGTCAGGGGAGGGCGGTCATGAATACCATGATCTTGAGCATCGTGACCTTCGTGTATCTCGGTGCATGGGTGGTGCTGCTCGTTGCGGCGGTCTCCAACAAGGGGCTGTGGGAGAAGATCGGTCAGTTCATCGTGCTCGCAGGGTTTGTCCTGCAGGGTGCGGGCATCGCTCTGCGCTGGGTGGAATCGTATCATGCCGGCATCGGGCATGCCCCGCTGTCGAATTTCTACGAATCGCTCGTCTTCTTCTCCTGGTCCATCGTCCTGTTTTCCCTGGTTTTCACGAAAGGCCGTGAGCGCTCGCTGGTCAGGGTCTTTGTCGCTGCCCTGGCGTTCCTCCTCATGGCATATGCGTCCTTCTCGCCC
>JAJFUP010000038.1 GCA_021372395.1 Deltaproteobacteria bacterium | reverse complement strand
TTTCCTGAACTCGTGGTTGATGTTCTCGAGGATCTGCAAGGCGCGTTTCTGCCGGTAGTCGCGAAGCTCTTCGAGCTTCCTGTTCAGCGGATCGTTGTCGATGGCGAACCCGTACCCCAGGAAGTCCAGCGACACGGCCTTACCCCCGGTGTACGCGGGGTGAGTCAGAGTGACGTTCAGCTCGATGCCCGAGATGTACCTCAGGGTGTATTTTGCTGCCAGCGCCATGGCCTCCTGCTGGCCTTTCAGGGAATCGTGGTCCGTGATGGACAGGAAGGTGATGCCTCTCCGGGAGGCCTCGGCGAAGATGTCGCCGAGCTCCCACCTGCCGTCGGACCCGTTCTTCGAATGGATGTGGAGGTCAATCTTCATGGCCCACGTACCCGTGAGCGAGATCGTAGTATCTCTTCGCCGTCTGAAGCGCCGTTGCCTTTGTCGTCTCGTCGAGGCCCGCATCGTCGAGCATGAACGAGGTGACCTTGGCGCGCACGTAGGCCCGGTACACCTTGTAGAACCTGATCAGCCGGGCCATGGAGGCGTCTCCGGACTCGGCGATGTAGCCTTGTGCAAAGGCTTCGGCCAGGTCTTTCCTGCCGTTGTAGTCGAGGTCCATGGAGAGGAAGGCGACGTCGGAGGCCACGTCGCCGTACCGGAACCGCTCGTTGAACTCGATGCAGTCGAAGACCGTGATGTCGTCGCCGTTCAGGCAGATGTGCTGCAGGTGGAGGTCGCCGTGGCATTCCTTGATGTGCCCGCCAAGCACCCGCTCCTCGAACGCAGCGAGATTGTCCCCCATGAAGTCCATGCTCCAGGCCCTGATGGCGTCGAAGGACTGCCGGGAGACGGGTCCCCCGATGTATTTTTCCGTCTGCTCGAAGTTCTCCCTGATATTGTGGGAAATGACCTCGATGCTTCCGAAGGCGCGCGCCTTGGCATCGCTTGCGATGCCCCGGTAAACTTTTGCCAGGTGCCTTCCCACGCGCTTCAGGTCATCCCGGGTCACAGCCCCCTTCTTCAGGAGCCGGGAGAGCATGTGGTCCTCGCTGATGCGCCTCATCTTGAGGGCATACTCCACCACGTGCGTTTCGTCGCCGAGGGCGAAGGCCCCGTTCTTTTCCGAGATGGGGACCACCGCGAGGTAGACATCCGGCGAGAAGCGCTTGTTCAACCGCAGCTCCTCCCGGGTGAAGAAAAACCGTTTCTCCAGGGTGGTGAAATCGAGGAACCCGAAGTCCACCGGCTTCTTCACCTTGTACACGTACCGGTCGCCGATGAACACCCACGAGATGTGCGTCTGCACGAGCGCCACAGCCCCGGTGCCCTCGGGATACGCGTGGGGATCCTGAAGGAAATCGACGAGAGATGTCATGCCCATTATTGTTTCCTCCCTGCAAGCTGCCCGCAGGCAGCGAGAATATCCTTTCCCTTCTCTTTCCGGAGCATCACCGCGACGGGGCTGTCCTTGAGCCGTTCTTCGAACGCCAGGACGTCTGCGGGCAAAGGCGCCTCCAGGGTACATTCGGGCCAGGGGTTGAAGGGGATGAGGTTCACCTTTGCCTTGAGCCCGTGCAGCACCCGGATGAGCTCCCTGGCATCGGAGAGGCTGTCGTTTATGCCCCTGACCAGGACGTACTCGATGGTGATGCGCCTCCGGTTCGGCAGGTCGTAGGCCTTCAGGGCCTTCATGAGGTCGGCCAGGGGATACTTTTTGTTGACGGGCATGAGGAAGGAGCGCTTCTCGTCGGTCGGGGCATTGAGCGAGATGGCAAGCCCCGCCTCCATGTCGCTGGCCAGCAGGGGGAGCTTGGGGATGATGCCGCAGGAGGAGATGGTCACCCTCCTCTTGGATATCCGGGGCCCCGCTGCGTCGGTGAGGACCCGCACCGCCTTGATCACGTTGGCGTAGTTGAGCAGGGGTTCCCCCATGCCCATGAAGACCACGTTGCGGATGTGCCGGTCGGGAAATGCGTGGATGGGGTAGAGGATCTGGCTCACGATCTCGCCCGAGGTCAGGTTCCTGGTGAAGCCCATGGTGGCGGTGTAGCAGAACCGGCAGCCCATGGCGCACCCCACCTGGGAGGAGACGCACACGCTCCAGTGGTCTTTCTCGGGGATGAGCACGCTCTCGATGATGCTGCCGTCTGCGAGCTCGTAGGCGAGCTTTTCCGTGCCGTCCTGTGACACCTGAGACCCCACGACCGCCGGGTAGGCTATGGTTGTGGTGCGGGAGATCTCCTCGCGCAGCTCCCTGGGGAGGTTGCTCATCCGGGAGATGTCGCGCACACCCTTGCCGAATACCCAGGAGAACACCTGAGAGCCTCGGTAGGGCTTGTCTTGGAAGAGTATCTCGAGCTCTTGCCTGTCTAGATCAAGCAGGTTTATCATCGGCTGCTGCGGACGATCGGTTTCCTGTACGAAAGTGCCGGATACCCGGCTCCTGCGTGCCGGCATATCCCCTCGTGCCCGCATCCTTCCCTTTTTTGAGTCCCGCCGCCCTCGTTCCTTCGCGGCGACCGGGCGGCGGCTCATGCCGGTATGGTGGAACTGGTGCGCTCGACAGGGATCGAACCTGCGACCTTAGGCTCCGGAGGCCTACGCTCTATCCGACTGAGCTACGAGCGCACAACTCTCACTTCTTCTTGCTCGTCAAGTGTTCTACTGCCTTCTCCAACCCGTTCAGGGTGATCTCGAACATGGGGAATGTCTCCCGTATAGCATCTATGGTCGTGGTGTGCGACCACGAATATTCGTATTTCGGGTTGAGCCACACACTATTTTTGAACGTTCCGGCGAGGAATTCAAGCTTTTTTATGCTGGGCTCCGACTGGGTCGAATAATAGATGCTCCCGTTCCGGTTGAAGAGTTCGTAGGGGGCCATGGATGCATCGCCCACGATGATGAGCCTGGTCTCCGGGTCGTAGCGCGAGAATTCCTCGAGGAACACGGTCTTCTCGACACGCTGGGGATCTCCCCACACGCGGTTGTAGATGGTGTTGTGGAAGTAGAAGATCTTGAGGTCCTTGAACTGGCTCTTGGCATGGTTGAACAGCACCTGGACCACGTTGATGTACGGATCCATGGAGAATCCGCCGTTGTCGATCATGAGGATGACCTTGAGCTTGTCCCGCAGCGAGCGGTCGAACACGATCTCGATCTCGCCGGCGTTCTTCATGGTCTCATAGATGGTCTTCTCGATGTTGAGCCTGTCCTTGGGGCCCGAGGGCATCATGTGGCGGAGCTTCTTCATGGCGTCCGTGATCTGGCCCGGGCCGAGCCGTGCATCCTCGGTGTAGTCCTTGTACCTTCTCTCCAGGGCCACCTTCACCGCGGACTTGTGCTGCGACTGGCCGCCCACACGCATCCCGCCGGGATGGTAACCCGAGTGCCCCACCGGCGACGTGCCGCCGGTGCCGATCCACCGGTTGCCCCCGTCATGGCGCTCGTCCTGGTCGGCAAGCCTCTGCCTGAAGTACTCCTCGAGTTCGTCAGGGGTGAGCTTCGAGAGCTTTTCCTCGTCAATCCCCAGGAAATCGGCCATCGTCTTCGGGTCTTTCAGCCACTCGTCGAGCAGGGACTGGATGGCGATGTCGATCTCTGCATTCATGTCCGGGGGTATCTCCGCCCCCTTGAAATAATGGGCGAACACGCGGTCGAAGATGTCGAAGTGACGCTCGGTCTTGATCATCACGGCGCGGGACACGAAGTAGAAGTCGTCCAGCGAGCAGACGAGCCCCTTGCACAGGGCCTCCTGGAGCCGGAGGAACCCCTTGGGCGAGATGGACAGGCCTTTATCCCGAAGGAGGTAGAAGAATTCCGCGAACATGTCCGGTCAACCCCTGTAAATCAATAGGATCCCGCAGTCTGCCTCTGGACGATCTTGTAGTCCTCGCTCTTCTTGAACAGGACGCCGAGGAACGGTATCTCGCTTTTGGAGAGGAACCGGGGGTCGAAGTTCTTGTCCATGAGCAGGATCCTGATCCAGTTGATGAGCTCTCTGGTGGCCGGCTTCTTCTCGATGCCCCGGGTGTTCCGCAGCCGGTAGAAGGCCTCGATGCAGGCATCGGAGGCCTTCTTGTCGAGGTCCGGGAAATGGGCCTGCACGATCTTGTTCATCATCTCCGGGTCCGGGAAGGCGATGTGGTGGAACACGCACCTGCCCAGGAAGGGGTCGGAAAGGTCTTTCTTGGCGTTGCTGGTGATGATGATGATGGGCCTGTTCTTTGCCCGGACGGTTTTGTCGATCTCGATGATGTCGAAGGACATCTGGTCGAGCACGTCCAGCAGGTCGTCCTGGAAATCCGTGTCCGCCTTGTCGATCTCGTCGATGAGCAGCACCGTTTTCTTCTCCGTCACGAAGGCCTGGCCGATCTTGCCCATCTTGATGTAGTGCTCGATGTTGCTCACGTCCCGGCTGGAGTCACCGAACCGGCTGTCGTTGAGCCGGGTGAGCGTATCGTACTGGTAGAGCGCCTCCACGGCCTTCATGCTCGATTTGACGTTCAGGATGATGAGCGGCATGTCGAGGTTCTGGGCGATGGCATGCGCCAGCAGGGTCTTGCCGGTGCCCGGCTCGCCCTTGATGAGAAGGGGCATCTCGAGCTTTATGCTCGCATTGACGATCTTGCTGAGCTCGGGGTCGAGTACGTAATTCTTGCCGCCGGTAAACACGTGATCTTCCATTCATGGGCTCCTGTGCAAGTATGCCTATCTCCCATAGCATACAATGAATGATCAGTGAACAGTCATCAGTGCCCGGGGGAGATTTCGAAAGCCTGATGAATCCCGGGAACCGGCATGGGTGGCATTGACTGTTGGGACGGTTTTTTGTTACAACCAAGGTCCTGAACATACGGGAGAAGGAGACCCTGCTTGGGCAATAACGAAGAACGCGAGGGCGACAAGACTCTTTTGAAGCGGCTATGGCTTTTCCTCACCCGGGGAGAGGGCAGCACGGACACGAAGAAGCAGATCGAGAAGATCCTCGACGAGGTAGAGGAGCAGGGCATCATCGACGAGGAGCAGGGCGAGATGATCCAGAACATCCTCGTGCTCAAGGACACCACGGTGAGCGAGATCATGGTGCCCAAGGGCGACATCGTGGCGTTGCCGAGCACGGTGGGCCTCGACGAGCTCGCAGAGGTGTTCACGAGGGAAGGGTACTCCCGCATCCCCATCTATGAAGAGAGCATGGACAACATCATCGGGGAGATCTACGCCAAGGACCTGCTGAAGTACTGGAATGCCCGTGACGAGGTCACGGACATCAAGCTGCTCATGCACCCCGTGTATTTTGTCCCCGAGGGCAAGAAGCTCATCGATCTCCTGAAGGAGTTCCGGGAGAAGCAGACCAAGATCGCCATCATCATCGACGAGTACGGCAGCGTGGACGGCCTCATCACCATCGGCGACATCCTCGAGGAGATCGTGGGGGACTTTATCGGCGAAGAAGGCGAGGAGATCGAGGAAGACATCGTACCAAAAGGCGACGGCCTCTTTTCCGTGGACCCGAAGATGGCCATCGACGAGTTTGCCGAGGCCCTGGAGACCACCATACCCGAAGGGGATTACGACACGGTGGCGGGCTTTATCACCTCCCGGATGGAACGGATCCCGAAAACCGGGGAGACCTTCGAGTATGAAGGGCTCGTCTTCGAGATCGTGGGGGCGGACAAGAGGCGGATTTACAAGCTCATGGTCCATGCGCCCTCAAGGAAAGAGGAGTGAAGCCTTCCGCCCCTGAGCAGAGGGCCGTCGCGGCAAAGCCCGCCGTCGATCGGTGGCTGGGCATCCTTCTGCCGGCCTTCTCGGGCGTTCTCTATGCCCTTGCCTTCCCGTCGTTCGACCTGTGGCCGCTGGCCTGGGTCTTCGCCGTGCCGCTGCTGTTTTCCGTTGAGGGGAAAAGGCCGGCGCCTGCGTTCTTCCAGGGCATGGCAGCGGGCCTCGTGGCCTGGGCAGGGATTCTCTACTGGATAGCCTTTGTCATGAACACCTACGGCGGCATGAACCTGCCCACGGCAGCGGTCGTGCTCCTGCTGCTCCTCGTGTACCTCGCGCTTTATTTCGGGGCCTTTTCCTGGGCTGCATCCCGGCTGCTCACCACCCGGTATGCCTTCCTCACCCTGCCGGGGATATGGATCGGGCTTGAGATGTTCAAGTCCACGGTGGTCTTCTCCGGCTTTCCCTGGGCGCTGCTGGGCCATTCCCAACTCCCCTGGACATCCTTCGTGCAGGTGGCGGAGCTGGGAGGGGTGCACCTCATCAGCGGCATCGTGATCATGGGGAACGTGGCCGTCTACAAGGCTGCCAGGGTGCGGTTTGCCCCTTTGGCCGTGGCCTGCCTGGCGGTTGTCGTCTGTGTAGCCTTCGGGCACTACCGGCTTGGCCATGACACCTTCAGCGAGCGGCCCGTGAAGGCCGCCGCGGCCCAGGCCAATGTCCCGCAGGACGTCAAGTGGCACCCGGAGCGTGTCGAACCCACCCTCGACACCTATTCCGCGCTTACCAGGAAGGCCCTCGCGCAGGGGGCGGGTGTCATCGTGTGGCCCGAGACCGCATGCACCTTCTACCTCTTCCGGCAGTGGCCGCAGACTTTACGGGTCCTCGACCTGAGCACCGGGAACGACGCAGCTCTCGTGGTGGGGAGCCCTGCCTACGAGGACGACAGATTCTTCAACCGGGCCTGGCTCTTGCAACGCGGGGATATCACCGGTGTCTATGACAAGACACACCTCGTTCCCTTCGGCGAGTACCTCCCCCTGGCATGGCTTCTGAAACCGGTTTTCGGGAGCCTCACCCAGGAGGTGAGCGACTTCTCCATCGGGAAGGAGGCCAGGCCCATGGGGGACATCGGGGCGACCATCTGCTTCGAGAGTATCTTCCCGGACATCTCCCGCACGCTGTGCATCAATGGCGCGACGCTGCTCGTGAACATGTCCAACGATGCGTGGTTCAAGACCTGGGCCACGCCCGGCCAGCACCTCCAGATTGCCTGCTTCAGGGCCATCGAGACTCGGCGCTGGCTCATCCGCGCGGTGAACCACGGCATCTCCGCCATCGTGAACCCCTACGGGGAGATCGTGGAGAGGATCGGGCTGCTCCAGGAGGGTGTGATCGTGCACGAGGTGGCGAAGAACAGCTCCCTGAGCTTCTATGTGAGGTACGGCCCCCTCCTTCCCCTGCTGTGGGGTCTGCTCGCCCTCATAGGGGCATTGACAACGCTCCGGGCGGATGCTAAAGCCAAAGGCCCATGATAGCAGATTATCAGCAGCAGAACGATCTTATTGGCGAAAAGCTCACCACCATCCGAGGTTTTCTTTGAAATCCCCGAACGGGAAAAAAGACTAACCGAGCTCGAAAAACGGCTTTCCGACCCCGGTCTCTGGAAGGATCCGGACAAGACCCGGGACATCCAGTCCGAAAAGTCCCGGATAGTCGATATCCTCTCGCAGTGGGACAGTCTCCAGGCGCTCTGGGGCGATCTCCAGGTATTGATAGAGCTTGCCGGGGAAGACGAGCAGGGCGTGCAGAAGGATATCCAGGACACCGTGGACCGTCTCCATGCCAGCATCAGCGCGATCGAGAAGGCCCAGATGCTCTCGGGCCACGACGATGCAAAGAGCGCTTTCCTCGAGATCCATGCCGGTGCCGGGGGCCTCGAGGCGCAGGACTGGGCGGAGATGCTGCTGCGCATGTACCTCAGGTGGGCTGAGAAGAACGGCTACTCTTCCCGCATCATCGACATCTCCTCGGACGAGGAGGCGGGCATCAAGCACGCCACGGTGGAGATCTCGGGCCAGTGGGCCTTCGGCTACCTCAAGGGCGAGACAGGGGTGCACCGCCTGGTGAGGATATCGCCCTTTGACGCGAACAAGCGCAGGCACACCTCGTTCGCCTCGGTGCTGGCAACTCCCGAGGTGGACCAGAACATCGACATCAACATCGATGACAAGGACTTGAGGATCGACACCTACCGTGCATCCGGCCACGGCGGACAGCACGTGAACAAGACCGACTCGGCGGTGAGGATCACGCATCTGCCCACGAATACCGTGGTCCAGTGCCAGAACGAGCGTTCGCAGCACAAGAACAAGGCCTTTGCCATGAAGCTCCTCGCTTCCAAGCTCTACGAGCTGGAGGTGCTCAAGCAGAAGGACCGCATGAACGAGTTCTCGAAGGGGAAGAAGGAGATCACCTGGGGCTCCCAGATCAGGTCCTATGTCCTGCAGCCCTACCAGCTCGTCAAGGACCACCGGACCGGCACGGAGATGGGGAACGTCGATTCGGTGCTGGATGGCGATATCACGGCCTTCATCGACGCGTATCTCTCCATGATGGCAACCGCCAGGGGGGGCGAGGGTGCTGGATCTCATTAAGGGCCGCAGGAGCGTGAGGGCCTTCTCGGACGCAGAGGTGAGCGACAAGATGGTGGACCAGGTGCTGGAAGCCGGGAGGTGGGCGCCTTCGGGCATGAATAACCAGCCCTGGCGGTTTGCCGTGATCCGAGACCAGGACCTCAAGGGGCAGGTGAGCCGCCTCACGCGCTACAGCGGGGTCGTTTCAGGGGCGGGCGTGCTCATAGCCGTATTCCTCGACCGCGAGGCAGGCTACCATCATACCAAGGATGTCCAGGCCATGGGTGCCTGCATGGAGAACATGCTCCTTGCCATTGACGGCCTCGGTCTCGGGGGCGTCTGGCTGGGGGAGATCCTCCGGAGCGAGCAGGAGATCAAGAAACTCCTGGGGGCGCCCGAGCCCTATGAGCTCATGGCAGTCATCGCACTGGGCCATCCGGCAGGTCCGAAGCCCGGGCCGACTGCGAGAAAGCCTTTGAGCGAGCTCGTCTTTTTCAGAAAATAACCCCAGCCGCATAAGATCCGGCCGGATGCACAAAGAGGGATTCTATGCCGATTGAGCATGTTCAGTTGAGAGACGGCGAGGTCTTCATGGTGGGCACTGCCCACGTGTCGAAAAACTCCGTGGAAGAGGTTCGGTCCACCATCCGTGACATGAAGCCCGACGCCGTGGCAGTGGAGCTCTGCCAGGCGAGATTCGATGTCATGAAGAACCCGAAGGCGTGGCAGGACAAGGATATCATCAAGGTCATCAGGGAGAAGAAGGCCGGCTTCCTGATGGCGAACCTCGTGATGGCGTCCTTCCAGCGGCGCATCGGAGAGAAGTTCGGTGTGAAGCCCGGCGACGAGATGCGTGCAGCCATCGATGAGGCGCAGGCGAACGGCATCGAGGTGGTGCTCGTGGACAGATCCGTACAGATCACCCTGGCGCGTGCCTGGAGGGGGCTCTCCTTCTGGGAGAAGATGAAGCTGCTCTACGGGGCCATGATGTCCATCTTCGAGGTGGAAGAACTTCAGGAGAAGGACATCGAGAAGCTCAAGGAAACCGACGCGCTGACCGCCGCGGTGGAGGAGATGGCGCGGCACGCCCCGACCATCAAGAAGGTGCTCATCGATGAGCGGGACACCTACATGGCCAGGAAGATCGCCGACATCCCCGCCCGCAAGGTTGTGGCCGTGGTCGGTGCAGGGCACATGAAGGGGATCATGGGGCAGATCGAGCATCCCGTGGAAGACCTCTCGGTGCTGGAGGAGGTTCCTCCGAAGAAAGAGGGGTTCATGAAGTGGCTGTTCCCGCTGCTCATCGGCACCCTGGTGGTGTCCGGGTTCTTCTTCGGCGGTTCAACGCAGGGCTACGACATGATCAAGTGGTGGGTCGTGGTCACCATGGTCTGCACCGCGCTCGCCACCATCCTTGCCCTTGCCCACCCCCTGACCGTGCTCGTGGCAGCCCTTGTCTCCCCCCTGACGACGCTTCATCCGGCGCTGGCCTCCGGGTGGTTTGCGGGCCTGAGCGAGGCCTATCTGAAGAAACCGAAAGTCTCGGACTTCGAGACCATCCACGACGACATCCTCAAGGTGAGGGGATGGTGGAGAAACCCCATCACCCGGATCCTCCTGGTGGTGATGTTCTCGAACCTCGGGAGCACGGTGGGCGTGTTCATCGCGACGCCCATACTCGCCAAGATCATGCTTTCGGGGTGATCCGCCCTTCATCGGGGAAATACTGCAGCTTGGGCCCGGATGCGTCCCATGAAAGCCACCCCCCGGTGTCGAAGAAGGCCGGCAGCACGATGAGACCCGGCCGGTTTATGGAGCGATGGAGGTGGCCGCAGATGACCGTGTCCACCCCCGCATGAGCCGCGACGCCCTCCCGGATGACAGCACGAGAGGGGCGGATCGTGGCCGAGGAGCTCACCAGGAAGCGTGCAAGGCGGAGCTTGAGCCTTTTCGGGAGAACCCGGTCGAGGTGCTCGAGGGCCGGCCACCCGCAGGAGTGCAGGAGCCTGAACCCGATATCGGCCCGGGTGAGGGTGTGTCCATGCGCGAGCAGCACCCGGGTATCCCCCACATGGATGATCGTCTCTTCTGAGGGAATGACCTGGATAACAGGAGAGGACAGGTTCTTCAGGAGGAAGTCGCGGTTGCCCCTCATGAGGTGCACCTGGGGCGAACGCAGGGCATGGAGCACGTCTTGAAATCGGTCCTCCATACCGGTGTACCAGTAATCGAAGAGGTCCCCCAGGATGTAAACGGCCTCGGTGTCGGCCGTGATGCCCGTGAGCCAGGACAGGAAGCGGGAAGCGTCTCCTGCGGCACCCGGCCGCAGGTGGACATCGGCTACAAAGGCATGCATCTTCTGATAAAAGACAATATGACTTGATAACGCAAGAAAATACTTTTATAAAAGTCAGTGACAAGGGGTATGAAATGGAAGAGGGGTTTTATTTCCCTGGGGCATACGAGGATAAACCCTACAAAATACATATACTTAACCCTTTTGGTTGCCATAATCGCTGGCATTCCCTGGGTATTTTTCGGGATGAATCGGAACAACCCCGAGGTGTATCCGGTTCATGACCTCGAGACGGGGAAAGGATACGCAGGCCTTTCCAGTCCGCAGGAAGCCCCTCCCGGGACCGTCAACAGTGTCTCCCTGACCATCGCCCCCGGCGATACGTTCTCCGCACTCCTCAAGGAAAACGGACTCTCCGAACGGCAGTCCCTCGACATCATGCATGCAGTCAAAACGATCTTCAACCTCTCCAAGGTGGCGGCCGGCCATGAGCTTGTCCTCCTGTTCAGCCGGGACAACCAGGTACTCCAGGGTATAGAGTATGAGATCGCAGACAGCAGTAGGCTCCTGGTAAGCATCCGGGGCGACAGGATCGAAGCGCAGACCCGGCAGATCGACCGGATAGTTGAGCCCAAACCCGCATACACCGGCGAGGTGCGTCAGCTGGAGCTCGAGGTGAGGCGGGGGGACAACATATTCAGCCTGCTGAAGGGCTGCGGGGTAAATGTCACCCAGATCCATTCTTTGTTCAAATCCATCAGACCGGATTACAACCTCGCCGCCATCACCCCAGGCCGACCCCTGAAGGTGTGGGTTACGGAAGAGTCTCCGGCAAATCTCCGGAAGCTGACCTACGACATCGACCCTGTGACATATATCGAGGTGGTGCCCGAGGATGGGATCTTCAAGGCACGCAAGCACACGAGAACCCTGGAGGTTCTCTATGAGAGGGCCGAAGGGACAGTCACGAGTTCCCTGTACGAATCCGCCACCCAGGCGGGCCTGAGCCCTGAGATCGTGATGGACCTCACCGATATCTTCGGGTGGGACATCAATTTTTTCACCGAGATCCAGGAAGGAGACACCTTCACGGTCCTGTATGAAAAATACTATGTCCAGGGCCAGTTCAAGGGATATGGCAGGGTGGTCTCCGCACGGTTCGTAAACCGTGGACAGGAGCACCTGGCCATATACTTCGACAACGGGAAGGGTACCCCGGGGTACTATGACGAGCACGGGAAAGCCATACACAAGCTCTTCCTGAAGGCCCCGCTCAACTACCGCCGGATCTCGTCCGGCTTTTCCCGCAGCCGCATCCACCCGATCTTTCACGTGCAGCGGCCTCACCTGGGAGTGGATTACGCAGCACCGTCCGGCACCCCGGTGGTTGCTTTAGGCGAAGGCAGGGTTATATCAAGTGGGTGGGCACAAGGGTTCGGACAGTCCATTCAGGTCAAGCATCCGGGAGGATACGTCACCTATTATGGTCATCTGTCCCGGTTTGCAAAAGGGATACGCAAGGGAAAGCACGTGTCTCAAGGAGACGTCATAGGGTATGTGGGTGCGACAGGGATTGCCACCGGACCGCACCTCGATTTCCGGGTGAGGTACCGGGGGGCGTTCATCAACCCGCTGAAGCTCGAGCCGGTGAATGGTCCGCCGCTCGGCGGCTCTGCGCTTGCCAGGTTCAGGCAGACGAGCCTCAAGCTGCTCTCCATGCTCGATGATGTTTCCCTGGATAAGTCGCTCCGGCTGAGCAAGGTGGATTAATCGTCAGAAATACCGCACAGGAGGTGTTCTATGGGCGGGTATGTAGTAATCACGATTGTCGTCATCGCGGTCCTCTTTCTCCTTTCCGCAGTGAAGATCCTGAATGAATACGAGCGGGCCGTAGTGTTCAGGCTGGGCAGGGTTCTCGGAGAGCCCAAGGGCCCCGGGCTCATTATCATCATACCTCTCGTGGATAAGTTCATCCGGATCGGCCTGAGGACGATCGTCCAGGACGTCCCTTCCCAGGATGTCATCACCCGGGACAATGTGACGGTCAAGGTGAATGCCGTCATTTACTTCCGGGTCATCAATCCCCTCAAGGCGATCATTGACGTGGAGAACTATCTCTATGCCACGAGCCAGCTCAGTCAGACCACGCTCCGGTCCGTATGCGGGCAGGCGGAGCTTGATGAGCTGCTGTCCAAGAGGGAGGAGGTGAGCGCACACATCCAGAGCATCCTCGACCGGCAGACCGACCCCTGGGGGATCAAGGTGTCTGCTGTGGAGCTCAAGCACATCGATCTGCCCGAAGAGATGCAGCGATCCATAGCCAGGCAGGCCGAGGCAGAGAGGGAGAGAAGGGCGAAGGTCATCAATGCCGAGGGCGAGTTCCAGGCAGCCCAGAGGCTCCTGGATGCAGCTTCCCTCATGGCCAAGGAGCCCATCGCCCTGCAGCTGAGGTTCCTCCAGACCGTACGCGAAATGGCTTCGGAGGCGGGTTCGACGAGCACCATCATCCCCGTCCCCATAGATTTTCTCTCGATCTGGATGAAGAAGTAGCGTCCCTGATCGACATGCATGCAGACTGTCACGAGCAGACATAACCCCCTGTACAGGGCGCTCTGTGCGCTCAGGAAGGACAAGGGGGTCATGCTGCTCGAGGGCAGGCGGCTCGTGGAGGATGCCCTCTCCAGGGAGATTACGCCCAAAACCCTCGCGGTGACGAAGGCCTATTTCGAGGCCCACGGGCCGATCATACCGCCCCACGTCGTTCTTTCAGAGGGGCTCTTCGCGCTGCTGGCCGAAACCGACACGCCCCAGGGCATCCTCGCCTTTTTCGACATCCCCTGGGCCGATCTTCGTGAGGTCATGGAGCAGGACAGGATCATCATCCTCGATGGCATCCAGGATCCAGGGAACATGGGCACCATCATCCGAACAGCCGAGGCCTTCGGTTTTTCCGGCATGATCCTCGTCAACGAGGCGGCAAACCCCTTCTCTCCCAAGGCCATCAGGGCGTCCATGGGCTCGTGCCTGGGGTTAAGGATAGCCAGGTGCGCCACCGAAGAGCTCAAGGCCCTGCCGCACAGGATCATTTCCCTGGTGCTTCACGGAAGCACGAGGCTTACGAAGAGCCTCTTCACCACCAAGGTCGCGGTCTGCCTGGGCCAGGAGTCGGCGGGGATCAGCCCGGAGATCATCGAGCTCTCCCACGACACCGTGTACATCCCCATGGAGGGCAGGACGGAATCCCTGAACGTGGCAGTGGCCGCGGGCATCGTCATGGCGGCCGCGGCCGGGATACCGGGTGATTCGCAGTAGAGAGCGGCCGAGACCTTTTCCGCCTTTTGCGTTCGCGGCTGTTTCCTGCCTGCTGCGGCTAACGACCGGCGCTGGTGAGCAGGATGACCACGTTGGTGTTGGCCCGCGCCCTGCCTTTCCCGACCGGGAGTATGCTCCCGGGCCTCAGGTACTCCTTTCGCCTGAGCGTCATGTCATCATAGTCGATCTCCACAATGCCGTGCTTCACGACTGCGATACCGAGATGGCTGTCCATGGGGATCTCGTGTCCCCTGGGGTACCGGAGGGTGGCCACGATGTCCGGCCTCGCCGGGGTGGGTGAAAGGTTGCCGAGGTCTTCCCTGGCCTTCTTCAGGATGCGTTCCCCATAGACCCCCTCCAGATAGTGTCTGAGGCATGGATGTCGACTTTTAAGCTCCTGGAGCGGACCCGACGGTATCCAGGCCAGGGTGCTTTTCTCGAGAGCCTTTACGGTTGCCGAGCGTCTCCCCTGGCAGAAGAACCCGAGTTCTCCGAAGAGATCGCCCGGTTCCATGGTGGAAAGTCTCACGGAATCCCGGACGACCTCGAGGGCTCCGGTGAGGACGACAAAGACATCTTCCCCCTTCTGGTCCTGCTTCATCACTGCAGTTCCCTTCGCGGCAGGGAGGATCTCCATAGCCGAGAGCAGTTCGATAAAGGCATCCTCATCGAGGGCACGAAAGAGGGGGACCTCCTCCTTCCTGAGCGAAGATGCCGCCAGCAGGTATTCCTGACGCGCATCACCGTGGAGGCCCGAGCTTTGGTAGAGCCGGATGATGAGCGAGCGGACCTTCGGGATGGGGCCGAGAACGGAACGGGCCCTCTTTGCCACGGCGATCGCCTTGAAGGGCATGCCCCGGTGGAGATACTCCCCGGTACACTCCTGAAAGAGCCTGAGCGCCTCGTCGATGGTTCTGCCCGCTGCCGCCTTCTCCGCCCGGGCGAGCACCTCGCGCGGGTCTGGCCTCTGATTTCCGTGCTTGTTCATGAATCCCTCCTTTCATTGCATGACATATCTCAATCAGACAGGATCACCGGGGCAGTGCCCGGTTGAGGATGCGAGCCATGTGACCTGCCTGAGCCGAGTCCGAATATCCATGCCGGGTGCATTCAATGCGTTCTCCGGGTCATGGGAAGTGCCTGCGGGGCTTCGATGACGATTTCCCCGGGCACTCTTTTCATGACAGGAGAACGAATGCACCTGCGTGCCGACTTAAAAGCGCCTCATCGCCGAAGGATGAAGGCCTGCCGGTGCAGATATGCGAAACAGTGGAGGGTATGATCAATACGTGAGCTTAAACGCTCACAGACAGTGTTCTCTGATATGGCGGGCGATCTTGTAGCTCGCCGCACCGTCCCCGAAGGGGTTGTCCGCCACCCAGGCCTTTTTGCGCATCATGGTGAGCGTGGCCTCGAGGATCGGCTTTGCCGCGGGTTCCACCAGGAGGTTTGCCCCTGCATCAACGGTTTCGGGCCACTCGGTGGTGTCCCTCACGGTTACGCACGGGCTTTTCAGGAGGAAAGCCTCCTTCTGGACGCCGCCGGAGTCGGTGATGATGCACGCGGCATCCCTGATCATGGCGATCATTGCAAGGTAGCTCACCGGCTCGATCAGGGAAAGATCCTTTGTTCCGTGGCCCAGGAGGGCCAGGTGCCTGTGCCTGGTGCGCGGGTGAACGGGGAAGACCACCGGAACCTCCCGGGATACAAGGTTCAGGCCGTCCCATATTGCTCCAAACCGCTCGGGGGAATCCGTGTTCTCCGCCCGATGGATGGTAACGAGCACGAAAGGTCTTTGAAAGGGGTGTTGGAGCGCCTCCTGCGGCACCTGCAGCAGCGCATCGTACATGACGTCGCCGGTGAGGATGCCCGGGATGCCTTCGGACTTGAGGATATTCATGGCCCCCTCGGTGGGGCAGTAGTGGTAGGTGCTCAGACGGTCCGCCACGACCCGGTTGATCTCTTCGGGCATCTTCCGGTCGTAACTCCGGACGCCTGCCTCCACGTGGCCCACCTTGAGCCCGAGCTTGGCGGCACAGAGCGCCCCTGCCAGGGTGGAGTTGGTGTCGCCGTACACCAGGACCAGGCTGGGCTTTTGGGCCACCAGGACCTCTTCCATGCCCGTGAGCATCCGGGCTGTCTGGCGTGCATGGCTGTCGGACCCGATTTCGAGATTGAAGTGCGGCTCTTCCAGGCCCAGGGCGGTGAACTGGATCTCGGAGAGGGTGTAGTCGTAATGCTGGCCCGTGTGCAGGATCTTGTAGGGCAGGTTCAGGTCCTTGAATGCCTTGACCACCGGGGCGAGCTTGATGAACTGGGGCCGTGCCCCCACGACATGTATGATAATGGCTTACATCCTCCGCCTGATACGATTGACCACTACAGGAAGCAAGGCCTGCCGGGCTGCATGCTCACATCTTCACCACCTTGCAGTTACGCTTGAGTTTGTCCGACAGTTTCATCCGGGACTGCTCGGCGGAATCCGCAGTGGAGAAGGTGCCCCACCGCACGCAGGACCAGCCACCCGCCTGCTCGACCCTGCACCGGAGATTGTTTGTTTCCCTGATTTCCCTGGCGAGCGACTCGGCGTGTCCCACAGACCTGAAAGCCGCGATCTGGACGCAGTAGTGGTCCACCGCCTGGTCCGAGCCTTCTTTCTGATTGAGGATATCATAGAAGGAGTAGTCGAAGGTGCTCTCCGGCTTCTTCTTTTTCTCAGGCACAGCTGCCGGTATGACCGGGGGCTTTTCGTCCCGCGCGACGAGGCCGGTGATCGTGCTCTGAATGGGTTTCAGGGAAAGATCGGAGCGGCTGCTGATGGACGTGAAGAGCATGCTTGCGCCCGCTAGGAGGGCGAGAGACAGAAAGAGCAACGCCACGTTTTTCGTAACAGACTGCTTGGAATGACGCTTTTTCTTCCTCATGCCCCGCTACATACTTTCGGGTGCGCCGATACCCATAAGGGCCAGCGCATTGCAAAGCACCTGCCTCACCGCATCCACGAGCACCAGTCTGGCCATCGTGAGAGGGACGTTCTCCGTTATCACGCGGTTCCTATTATAGAACCTGTGAAAAGCAGTTGCAAGATCTAAGAGATAGAATGCTATCCGGTGAGGCTCGAGATCGGCGGCAGCTGATACGATGGTATCCGGATAGGTCGCCAGGGTCTTGATCAGCTCCAGGTCTTCCCCAGCGGCGAGCAGGCTCAGGTCGATGGCAAAAGTATCGGGGGAGAGCCCCTGGTCTGCGGCATTCTTCAGGATGGAGCATATCCGGGCATGCGCATACTGGATATAGTACACCGGGTTTTCGTCGCTCTTCTTCTTGGCGAGGTCGAGATCGAACACCAGCTGGGAATCGCACCTCCTCATCATGAAGAAGTACCTGGCGACATCCTTGCCCACCTCGTCGATGATCTCCCGAAGCGTCACGAATTCGCCGGAGCGGGTGGACATGGACACCGGGCTGCCGTCTCGGACGAGCGATACCAGCTGGATCAGCAATGCGTGGAAACAGTCGGGAGATGCGCCGAGTGCCTCTATGGCAGCCCTCATCCGAGGGACGTAGCCATGGTGATCAGCACCCCAGATGTCGATGATCTTGGCAAAGCCCCGGTCCAGCTTGTCCTTGTGGTATGCGATATCCGGTGCAAAGTAGGTCAGCGACCCATCCTTCTTCCTGAGCACACGGTCTTTCTCGTCACCGAACCGGGACGTGCGGAACCAGAGCGCCCCCTCTTCTTCGTAACTGAGACCCTCTCTGGCGAGAGCCTCGAGCGATGCCTCGACTTTTTTATCCCGGTAGAGGCTCGATTCGCCGAACCAGTGGTCAAAATGGACGTTGAAGAGGGCCAGGTCCTCCCGTATCCCCTGGAGGATGGTTTCAGCCGCATATTCCCTGCAGATTCCTATCGCCTCAGGCTCTTCTGCGGCGAGGAGAGCATCTCCATGGATCTCCCGCATGACCAGGGCGATGTCACGGATGTAGTCTCCCTGGTACCCGTTCTCCGGGAAGGGGACGGTCTGGCCGTAAAGCTCCCTGTAGCGGACCAGTACGGACAGGCCCAGGTTGTTCATCTGGTTGCCGATGTCGTTGATGTAGTACTCTGCCTCTACAGCGAACCCTGCGGCAGCAAGTATCCGCGCCAGCGTATCGCCCACGGCAGCCCCCCTGCCGTGGCCTATGTGCAGGGGCCCGGTAGGATTGGCGCTGACGAACTCCACCTGGACCTTTTTGCCCGCGCCATAGGTGCTTCTCCCGTAATTCTCCCTCTGCCCGACGATGTCTTTGAGCTCGTTCACCCACAACGCGGGGTTTAACGAGATATTGATGAAACCGGGGCCCGCGATCTCGATCCTCTCGAAGAGGTCTGAGTGGGTCTCCAGGGAGCGCTTGACGATTTCGGCAATGTCCCGGGGCCGCTTCTTCGCCCTGGATGCGGTCACCATGGCCACGTTCGTGGCGAAGTCTCCAAACTCCTTGTTCGTCGGGATGCTCACGGATACGCCCTGGGGATCGATCTGGGGCAGCAGCCCATCCGCGACGAGCCCGGAAACGGTATCCCTCAACAGGGTTTCTATCTTTTCCTTCATGGATGCCCCTTTTCTTCTCGATTTCCACGGTTCGGACAGGTTCCCCTGGAACCCGATGCCTGTTTAATATCAAATGTGTCCATTTGTCTAGGGAGCAAAATGGTTTTGGCTGCCCGGTCGATGCAGGCATGAGGGGCACCCGGGGAGTTTGAATATTGACATAAGGAGGGAGAGATTCTATAAAAACTGTTAGCAGATACGGCTTGCGAGTGCTAAGAGGCATGAGGGATGGAAGATCTAACAGACCGAGATAAAAGCATATTGGGTGCAATCATCCGCGAGTATGTGGAGACGGGAGAGCCTGTCGGCTCACGCATCATTGCACGGAAGTATCTCTATGCCCTTTCTCCGGCCACGATCCGCAACGTCATGGCCGACCTCGAGGAGACGGGGCTCCTGTACCAGCCGCATGTCTCGGCCGGGAGGATACCGACCCCCGAGGGTTTCCGGTGCTACCTGAACGACATCATGGAGGTTCAGGCGCTGCCGCGCACGGATAAAACCATGATATCCCGGCACATGACCCACAAGACCGGGGACATCAGGGAAACGCTCATGAAGGCATCCGAGCTCCTGTCAAGGATATCCCAGAACGCCTCCATCGTGATTCTCCCCAAATTCGACACGTTCTTCTTCAAACGGGTCGATTTCATCCGGCTCGATGAGGCCCGGGTCATGGTGGTTCTCGTGAGCCGGTCGGGCATGGTCTACAATCACATCGTCTACGGAGAAGACCTGACGCAGCACAAGCTCGATCAATATACGAATTATCTCAACGAGGCATATGCGGACCTCACCATCCAGGAAATGAGAGACAAGCTTGTCAGGGAGATGTCCAGCGAAAAGGCGAGGTTCGACATCATTGTCCGGCAGGCATTGGACATGGGCATGACCGCCCTCAAAGGTGTCGAGGACAAGCCCGACATCTTCATACAGGGGAAGCAGGCCGTCTTCAACAAGCCCGAGCTGTCCGATCTGGACAGGCTGAGGGAGGTCGTGAATGCCTTCGAGGACAAGGGCAGGATCGTACGGATCCTCAACAGGGTCCTCGACATCCCGGGGGTTTCGGTCCTGCTCGGGGAGGAGATGGAGCACATCGGGATGGATAATTTCAGCATGGTTGCAAGCGGGTACTACCGACAGGACATCCCGCTCGGATCCCTTGGCGTGATAGGGCCGATCAGGATGGACTACTCCAGGGTGATTCCCCTGGTGGGATACATGGCGAGGGTCTTGAGCGATTTGTTGGAGGACATGTAGGATGGAGGATGAAAAAACGAACACCATCGAGCTTAGCGACAGCGACCTGGAGGGGAATCTGGATCAGGCGCTGAAGGAGGCCTCACAGGAGAAGGAGGAGCCCGGGGACGATGCACTGAAGGCCTCGGTGGAAGAGTTCAGGGACAAGTACCTGCGGGCGCTCGCAGAGATGGAGAACATGAAGAAGCGCCAGCAGCGGCAGTATCATGATGTGCTGAAATACGGCAAGGAGGCGGTTCTCAAGGACTTCCTCCTGGTCTACGATGCCATCGAGAAATCGATTCAATCCGCGGCAGGGCTCTATCCCGATGACGATCATTTCATCTCCGGCCTCAGGATGACCGAGAAACTGCTCCTCGAGACCTTGAAAAAACACGGGGTGGAACCTATACAAACAGCAAACAAGGCCTTCGATCCCAACTACCACGACGCACTGATGCAGGTGAAAAGAGACGACATCGAGCCGGGGATGGTGGTTGAAGAGATCGAGAAGGGCTTTCTCTTGAACGACAGGGTATTGCGGCCAGCAAAGGTCACTGTAGCCGGTTAAGAGGAGTAAAACAAAAGGGAGGAATAATCACATGGGAAAGATTTTAGGAATTGACCTCGGCACCACCAACTCCTGCATGGCTATCATGGAGGCCGGTGAACCGAAGGTCATCCCGAATGCAGAAGGTGCGAGAACAACCCCATCTGTCGTTGCATTTGCCAACAGCGGAGAACGCCTCGTCGGGCAGGTTGCCAGACGCCAGGCTATAACCAACTCGGAGAAGACGCTGTATGCCATCAAGCGTCTCATCGGGAGAAAATTTGATGACGCAGCGGTCCAGAAAGACACCACGGTGATGCCGTTCAAGATCCTCAAGGGGGAGAACGGCGACGTGGCCATTCATATTGAAGGCAGGAATTACGCGCCTCCGGAGATCTCTGCCATGGTCCTGCAGAAGCTCAAGATGGACGCAGAGGCATACCTGGGAGAGAAGATCGAAGAGGCCGTCATTACGGTTCCAGCGTACTTCAACGACTCCCAGAGGCAGGCCACCAAGGATGCAGGGAGGATCGCCGGCTTCGATGTGAAGAGGATCATCAACGAGCCCACTGCGGCCGCGCTTGCCTATGGCCTCGACCGGAAGAAGGAAGAGAAGGTCGCGGTGTTCGACTTGGGCGGCGGAACCTTCGACATATCCATACTCGAGATCGGGGATGGCGTGTTCGAGGTGAAGTCCACCAACGGCGACACCCACCTGGGTGGAGAAGATATCGACAACCACATCATCGACTACCTGGTCTCCGAGTTCAAGAAGGAGACAGGGGTCGACCTGGGAAAGGACCGTATGGCCCTCCAGAGGCTCAAGGAGGCTGCGGAGAGGGCGAAGCACGAGCTCTCGTCCATGATGGAGACCGAGATCAACCTGCCCTTCATCACGGCAGACCAGTCAGGGCCGAAGCATCTGAACATGAAACTCACCAGGGCCAAGCTGGAAAACCTGGTGGAAGATATCATCGAAAAGCTCGAGGCCCCCTGCCGGAAAGCCCTTTCCGATGCCGGGCTCACCCCGAAGGATATCGACGAGGTCATCCTGGTGGGCGGACAGACCCGGATGCCGCGGGTCGTGCAGAAGGTGAAGGACATCTTCGACAAGGAACCCCACAAGGGTGTGAACCCGGACGAGGTGGTTGCCGTGGGTGCGGCCATTCAGGGCGGGGTGCTGGGCGGCGAGGTGAAGGACGTCCTCCTGCTCGACGTCACGCCCCTTTCACTGGGGATCGAGACCCTGGGGGGTGTGTTCACCAAGATCATCGATCGCAACACCACCATCCCCACGAAGAAGACCCAGGTCTTCTCCACTGCGGATGACAACCAGAATGCGGTGACAATCCGGGTGTTCCAGGGAGAGCGGCCCATGGCGTCCGACAACAAGCTGCTGGGACACTTCGATCTCATGGGCATTCCGCCGGCGCCGAGGGGGATCCCCCAGATAGAGGTGAGCTTCGATATCGACGCCAACGGCATACTCCATGTGTCGGCGAAGGACAAGGCTACCGGCAAGGAACAGTCCATCAGGATCACGAGCTCTTCGGGCTTGAGCGAGGATGACATCAACAAGATGATCCGGGAGGCCGAGGACCACGAGTCTGATGATCGGAAGCGCAAGGATCTGGTCGAGGCCAAGAACACTGCGGACAGCCTTGCATACACCACCGAGAAGACCCTGAAGGAGCATGGCGACAAGGTAGATTCCATGACCAGGTCGAGCATCGAGAATGCCCTGGCCGATCTCAGGGATGCCGGCAAGGGAGAGGATGCGGATCTGATCCGGAAAAAGATCGATGCCCTCACCACGGCATCCCACAAGCTCGCGGAGGTGATCTATTCTTCCGCTGCCCAGGGCGAAGGCGGCGCATCCTCCGGGCAAGCCGGGCCGGGATCCGGTGCAGGTGCTGGGGCCGGCGGTTCTTCCGGACCGCAGGACGATGTCGTTGATGCGGAATTCGAAGAGGTGAAGGGCGACAAAGGCTGAAAAGAATCTGCCGGGATCCCTGCAGGAGTAGGAACATTTTGACCTCTGCAGCGGTCCCGGCATCATCGTGTGCAGGAAGAAACCATGCCGATCTATGAATTCAAGTGCACCTCGTGCGGGTATGTGATGGAGGTCCTCGTCCAGGGTTACGTCGTGCCGGGAGAACTGACATGTGAACGGTGCGGCTCCGGGGAGGTGAAAAAGGTCATGTCCAGCGGGCACTACCACCAGTCCCAAACCGACCGCCTCGGCTCGTATGGCAACCAGTCCAGGAAGTCCGACAGCTTCTACTCCGACACGAGGAACATCGGGCTCCACGCGGAGCAGATGCTCAGGAAGGCCGGGGTCAAGCCCACTGAAGAATTCAAGACCAAGCTGGAGAGGCTCAGGACCAACCCGGCGAGTGTGGTCAAAGACAGTGACGAGTGATCGGCGAAGTCCTCGCCCGGCGTACCGTTCTTAAAACCGACCGAACAGTTTTTTTCTGGACTTGCAGGAATCGTTGACCTCGTCTCTGGACAGGTCGGCGAATTTGCGCAGGAGTTCCTCCTGCTCTTTCGAGAGTTTCTTGGGAATCTCCACCTTGAGGCCGACATGCAGAGACCCCTGGCCGCCTTGGCGCAGGTGTTTTATCCCCTTGCCCTTGATGGTGTAGATCTCGGAAGGCTGTGTGCCGGGTCTGATCTCCAGGTCCGCCTCCCCGTCCAGCGTGGGCACCTTGATGGTAGTCCCCAGGGCCGCCTGCACGAAGGTGATAGGCACCTCGATGTAGAGGTCATCCCCCTGCCTGACAAAGGTATCGTGCGCAGTGAGGGTGATGAAGACATACAGGTCGCCCGGAGGCCCGCCGAGTTCGCCGGCTTCGCCTTCACCGGTGAGCCTCATGGTCGCGCCGGTGTCCACCCCTGCAGGAATCTTGACCTTGAGGAGCTTTCTCTGAACGATGTGACCGGACCCCTTGCATGACTTGCAGGGTTTCTTGATCACCTGCCCTGCACCCCGGCAGTCCCCGCAGGTGGTGCTGATGGTGAAGAACCCCTGGGTGCGGTAGACCTGACCCTTGCCTCCGCAGGAAGTGCATCTCTCCGCTGAGGTCCCTGCCTCTGCACCTGTGCCGTTGCAGCCATCGCAGGTGGCCGTCCGCGGGATCTCCAGCTCCATCTCGGTGCCTTTTGCCGCCTCCTCGAGGGTGATTTCCGCATCATACCTGAGGTCGGAGCCCTTGGTGGGACGCCTCCGGGAGGTCCTCCTGCCCGAAGAGAACCCGAACATCTCGCCGAAGATGTCTGAGAAGCTGCTGAAAATATCGTCGAAGTTCTGGAATCCCTGGAAGCCTGCCCCGGTCAGGCCTTCGTGCCCGTACTGGTCGTACAGGTGCTTCTTGTTGGGGTCTCTGAGCACCTCGTAGGCCTCGGCCGCCTCTTTGAAGTTGGCCTCCGCGCTCTTGTCGCCGGGGTTCCTGTCAGGGTGGAACTTCAGGGCAAGCTGACGGTAGGCCTTCTTGATCTCGTCAGGGGTCGCTGATCGGGGTACCCCGAGGATCTCGTAATAATCCCTTTTTGTCATGACCGTTCGTGCAGCAGGATCTTCCCTTCAGCAAGCTCACGCAGCGCAGTGACGACAAACTTGTTGTCCTTGCGCCTGCTCAAGGCCACGGAGCCTTTCATGAGCTGCTTGGTACGTTTCGAAGCGGCGACGGCCAGGGAAAAACGATCGGGGACCTTTTCAAGACAATCTTCTACTGTGACTCGTGCCATTCTTTCCTTCCTGGAATTTCATATGAGAGCAGTGCTCACATGCCACACAATTCGGAACACGTCAAGGGTCATGATATGATATCAGTCATCATAATTCCCCGATCCGGAATGCTCTTTCCCGTGGAGGGCCAAGGCTCGCTCCTGGATTTTCTCCCTTGTCCAGCCCGCGGAGTCTTCGATCCCGGATGCCTTGGGGCCGAGGTCGTAGGAGCCCTTCTCCAGGATGGCCTCGATGGCGAGCGGGGCGGTGCCTTCGGCATTGAACCAGGTGACGAGCAGGTCGTACACGAAGTCTTCGACGTTGCCGGCCATCCTTTCACGGATCTCCCGGGGCTCTGAGAGCAGCTTGTTCTCGAAGGGCAGGTTCAGGTTCTTGTAGTTGCCTCCTTTGAGCGAGTTCTTTTGGGCGTACGCGACCATCTCGGCCCAGAGTCCCTCGCTGACACCCGCATCCGGGAGCTTGATGAAGTCGCCCCTGTCGTCCAGAAAGGCGTTGCCGAACTCGTTGACCTTCACGCCCCAGGAGATCATCTGCAGGGCGGTGGCGACGTTCGCCTTTGTGGTGTGCGTCTCGGAGGCGATTTTTTTCAGGCGTTCGTAACTGTTGCCGGAGGTGCCGTGCTGGGCCCCGGAGACCCCGAACCTTTCGAGGGCCTGGTGGATGCGTTTCGTCAGCTCCACATCGATGCCCGAGTCCGTGGCCTCGATCCCGTGGGTGGTGCCGTTGTTCAGGGCGATCCAGTCGGGGAAGATGCCGTGCGCATTGAGGCCCTGGATGAGGAAGAGGGCTTCTTCCGGTGTGGAGAGCCCCTCCTTGCCTTTGATTTCGCCCACTTCCGTCTCGTAGCCTGCCCAGGAGGGTATGTACGAGCTCAGGTCGATGTTGGCGAGCAGATTTTCCTCATCCACCATGTGGGAGGCGTCGATGGCGATCGAGGTGATGCCTGCATCGAACATGGAGGGGATGTCCGTCTTCGCCTTGCCCACCTCGGGCTGTTTCTTCAGCCCGAAATGATCGGCATGGATGGCCACCGGGATGGTGATGCCGAGCTCGTTGCAGAAGGTGTCCACGTATCGGGCGAGGTTCCACATGCTGATGAGACAGTAGGTGGCCTCCGACTTTGCAATCTCGATGATGACGGCGGCGTTCGCCCGCTGGGCGGCCTTCAGCACACCCCTGATGACCATGCTGTTGCGGCCGTTGGCTGCGATGGTCATGGCCTTGCCTTTCTTCAGCATGGCCCGGTCTATGGCCTTGCCGCTCACGATCAGGGCCTTTGAGTTGGGAAAGAGCTTCCGGATGTTGGGCGGGCGGCCGATTTCAAGGGCCTTGTTGAATTCCTGTGCATTCACCATGGTATGCCTCCTCGCAATGGGGATTTCCTATGCCTGGTTCTTCTGCGCAAACGTTTCGTATTCCAGCACGTCTTCACGGGAGCCGATGATGAGCGGAACCCGCTGGTGCAGTTCGGTGGGTTCTATATCGAGGATCCGGCCGTACCCTGTCGAAGCGCGCCCCCCGGCCTGTTCCACGATGAAGGCCAGGGGATTTGCCTCGTACAGGAGGCGGAGCTTGCCCGTGGCCTTCTTCGGGTCCTTGGTGTCTTCGGGGTAGAGAAAGATCCCCCCCTTCAGGAGGTTCCGGTGAAAGTCGGCCACCAGCGAACCGATGTACCGGGAGGTATAGGGCGCTTTCCGGGTGTTCCTGTCGGATTTCAGGTACTCGATGTATTCCCTGGTGCCTTCCTTCCAGTATGGGTAGTTGCCTTCGTTGGTGCTGTAGATTTTTCCCCTCGGCGGGATCCTGATGCCGGGGTGCGACAGGACGAACTCGCCGACGCTCGGGTCGAGGCTGAAGCCGTTGACCCCGTTGCCCGTGGAGTACACGAGGATGGTGCTCGAGCTGTAGATGATGTAGCCTGCCCCGAACAGCTTGTGGCCTGGCTGGAGGCAGTCATCGAGGATGCCGTCCCCGTCGGGGGTGACCCTCTTGTAGATGCCGAAGATCGTCCCGATGGACACGTTCACGTCGATGTTGGAAGAACCGTCCAAGGGGTCGAACATGACCACGTAGTCGCCCCGGGGATATTCATCGGGAATCCTGATCATGTCATTCTCTTCCTCGGAGGCCATGACGCACACCTTGCCGATGTAGTTCAGGGCATTGATGAACACCTTGTTGGCATACACATCAAGCTTCTGAACCTCTTCGCCCTGGACGTTCGTCTTGCCGGTCCTGCCGAGGATGTCCTCCACGAGGCCTGCGTGAGAGACTTGCGCTGCCACGACCTTTGCGGCGAAGATGATCTGGCTCAAGATGGCGCTGAAATCTCCCCTGCCGCCGTATCTTCTCTGCTCATCCATGATGTGGCGATCAAGGGAAATGATGGTGTCATTCATACTGCCCCCTATGCTTGCGCAGGTATTGGTGTAAAAGGTTGAACGAACACTCATCATGATACTGTCTGAAAGTCCAAAAATCAAGATGATACAGGGCATGATTTCGAAATGAGATCAAGTGGGCTCCGTTGATGAAAAGAAAACGGTTCATCCTGCATGAACAGGCCCGGTTGAGGACGGTGTCTCCCCGGGAGAGAGGATCGCAGTATCCCGGCCTCAGCTTCAGTACATCGAGAGACGCCAGAACTCCGGCGCCATCCGTTGTCTTGAAGGAGCATCCATGGTATCCATAGAACATGCGCTTTGTCTGGCAGTACTTTCCCGTGTTCCTCATCTGGCTCATCGGGCTCAGCATGCTGAACACCTCGCTCCATTCCGTGGTACCCCCCCTCGAACAGTCTGCATGGCTCGCGATCTTCCCGCTCGTGACTTCGCTCGTGCTGCTGGGTTTCGCGCAGGAGAGACAGCAGGGCGGTTTCCGGGTGAGAGGGTATCTTCTCTGGGCAGCGGTCATGTCGGTGAGCTATATAATCCCGTTCCTTCACGGGACCTCCCTGCCCATCGGCGTGGAGACTCACCGCCACATCTATGAGGCAAGCGCCGTCATCGAGTTCCTCGTCCTTGTCCTGCACGGCAGAACCTGGCTGAAAAGATGGGACTGGGCCTGGGTGTTCGGGGTGACGCTCGTCTTCGGCATGATCCTGGAGAACGGCGGCATTGCCATGGGCTTCTTCCGGGAGGATGGATACCTGCTGTACGTCTCGGGGCTTATGGCCCCTGTGGCCACCATGCTCGGGTGGACCAGCGTTCTGTACTGCTGCTTCTTTGCGGTGGAGAGGGTTCTGCCGGAGATGTCCCCGCTGCTTGAGGGGCTTGTGTGTGCAGGGATCGGCCTGACCATGGACCTCCCTTTCGAACCTGTGGCGACACGCCTGTCCTGGTGGGTGTGGAACGATGCGCTTACGGTGAGCGTCTGGGGGGTGCCCGTTATCAATTTTGTTGCCTGGTTCTGGGCGCTGTTCCCCTATGCAGGGTGTTACTATGGGGTGAGAAGGTGGACAGGGATGGGGGAAGGGAAGAGGATCGCCCTTTTTTCAGTGCTCGTGCCGATGATCCTCGTGGTCGAACTGGCCGGGGTCCAGGTGAGCCTCGTGGCACTGGGCGACAGGGGGGCTTTAGAGGTTCTTCAGTCTTTTTTCAGCTTACCGGTCGGCTCATGATCTCCCTGTAGAGGGCTTCATAGCTCCCGGCGGTTTGTTCCTGGGTATAGTGCTGCATGATCCGCTCCCTGGCCTTGAGGCCCATCGCGCGCCGCGCATCGGCACCGCTTCGGGCCATGGTGGCCCAAGCCTCACAGAGTTCGTGGGGGGAGCTCTTGTTTATCACGATCCCCGTGTCTCCCACGAGGATCCTGGAGTCGCCCACGTCGGTGGCAACGCAGGGGATGCCGCAGGCCATGGCCTCGGCCACGGCGTTCGGGAGGCCTTCCCCCCAGGCAGAAGCGGAGGTGGCGACATCGAGGGAGGCAAATATCCGCTCCATGTCGCTCCTCTCATCCAGGAGGTGAAAGTGTTCATCATCCTCTGCAGGCCCCATGATCTCCCTGATCTGCGGGTTCTCCCGTGTGACCCCCCTGCCTGCAAGGAGAAAGTGGGTTTGCGGATGCATCTCCCGGAAGAGCCTGGCTGCTTCGAAGAACGTGGGGTGATCCTTCATGGGGTCGAACCGGCAGATGAGCCCGATGACGAAGGCATCTCCGGGAATGTTCAGCTCTTCCCTGATCTGTGAGCGGGCAGCGTCATCGGGCCTGAAGAACCCGGTATCGAAGCCGTTCGGGATGACGACCCATCTCCTCGGGTGATAGCCCAGGGTTTCGTGCACGGCTTTGCCGGCATGGGAGTTGGCGATCACCGCCGACGGGATGTGAGAGAGCCTGGCGCCCGCCTTTACCGATAGCTGATAGACCGGGCCATAGAGTGAGAGGTCCATGTCGGAGCAGCGGATGTTCCAGATCGTCGCCCCCGGCTTCAGCAGGGTCAGGCCGAGAAGGTTCGCATGGTACATCCAGCACTGGATCAGGTCGGGCTTTAGGGTGTTCGCAAAAGAGCACAGGTTCAGGACGGCAGCGAAGTCCGGCACCCCCTTTTTCATCCCGAGGCTTCTGACCGGTATGCCTGCCTGCTCGATCCTGCCGGCGATGACCCCCGGCTGCGTCATGCAGACGACCTCGTTGTGGAAGGCCTCTTTGTCCATGGACGTAAGGAGCCTCAGCAGATTCTGCTCCGCCCCGCCAACGTCCAGGGTGGAGATGAGGTGGAGAACCTTCAGGGGTCTGGAATTTTCAGCCACAGTAGCGTTCCCTCCACATCATGAACACGAGCAGCAGCCAGATGCGGTCCACGGCCACGGACCCGTTCTTCTTCCTGAACGCCGTGACCGTTTTCAGGACCACCTCCGGATCGATCTCGTGCTGCTCCTTCAAGGCCTCCTGGCTGAGATACCTGTCGACCAGGCCCATGAGGTCGTCGTGGAGCCAGGTGTAGATGGGCACGGCGAAGCCCTGTTTCGGCCGCTCGAACAGGTGCTCGGGCAGGTATCTGGCGAGCAGTTTCCTCAGGATGTACTTCATCTTTCCACGCCGGTACTTGTACTCCAGGGGGAGTCTCAGGGCGAATTCCACGATCCGGTGGTCGAGGAACGGGTCTCTCCCCTCCAGGCTCTGGGACATGGTGGCCCGGTCCACCTTGGTGAGGATGTCCTCGGGAAGGTAGTGTTTCATGTCCCAGAGCATCATGGACTCGAGCAAAGAGGGGGGCATGTCTTGGAGCTGAGGCCTGGGGTCTTCGTAGGCGCCCATGAGCGTTTCGATCTCCCGGGGGAGCCAGTACCCCACGGCGTACGGGTAGGCGCCCTTGGCGTCCCCGGTCCAGTTCGAGAGCACGGCCTGGAACTTCCTCATCCGGTCTCTGATGGCGGGAAGCCTGAGCTTCGGGTGGGTGCTCGCCATATCGGCCGCCAGGTCTGCCCCCATGGCCTGGATGACCCTGCCGGCCATCCGCGGGACCGGGGTGGGGAACGGAGAGATGAAGCGGTCAAGACCGTTCATCACCCAGTAGCGGTTGTAGCCGCAGAACAGCTCGTCGCCGCCGTCCGCAGAGAGGCTCACCTTCACGTGTCTGCGGGTCATCCGGGATACGATGGTCGTGGGGATGCCGGAGATGTCGCCGAAGGGCTCGTCGTAGATCTCGGACCACAGAGGAAGAATGGCCTTGGCATGTTCCGGGGTGACGATTTCCTCGGTATGTTCGGTGTGAAGATATTGGGCGATCTTCCTTGCCCACACGGATTCGTCGTAGTTCTTTTCCTGAAAACCGATGGTGAAGGTCTTTAACCGGGTGTTTGCATGGTTGGCCAGGATCGCGGTAACCAGCGAGGAGTCGATGCCGCCCGAGAGGAACACCCCCACCGGGACATCGGCGATGAGCCTCTTTGCAAAGGCATCCACCATGAGGGCTTCCAGCCGGTCGAGCATGTCCTGCTCGGTTCCTGTGAGTAAAGGCTGGTTCGAAACCGCATCAATGGACCAGTAGGCGTGCTTCTCGAGCGTGTGGTCCGATCCGATCCTGGCCCAGCAGCCGGGTTCGAGCTTGAAGGTGTGGCGGTAGATCGACCGCGGGGCAGCGATGTACCCGTAGTGGAAGAATTCACCCAAGGCCTCGAGGTCTATCTCGAGCCTGCCGCAGAGCCCGGCATGGATGGCCTTGAGCTCGGAGGCGAAGGCGAAGACGCCGTCGTGGCGATGGTAGTACAGGGGTTTGACGCCCATGCGGTCCCGGAACAGGTACAGAAATTTCTCCCGGGCGTCCCACACGGCGTATGCGAACATGCCGATGAGCCGCTGCACGCTTTCTGCGCCCCATGCGGCAAAAGCTTGGAGCACCACCTCGGTATCGGATGTCCCCCGGAAGGCGAAACCCAACGCTTCGAGATCGGGCCTGATCTCCCGGTAGTTGTAGACCTCGCCGTTGTAGCAGATGGTGTACCTGCCGTCAGGAGTGGTCATGGGCTGGTGGCCTGTCCCGGTGAGGTCGATGATGGAGAGCCTGCGGTGGCCGAAAGCAAGGCCGTCTTCGGGGGCAACGAACAGGCCCGCGTCGTCAGGCCCGCCGGGGGTGAGCGTATCCCGCATG
>JAJFUP010000027.1 GCA_021372395.1 Deltaproteobacteria bacterium | reverse complement strand
GAGTCCGACGCCATGAGCACAGACTTGAAGAAGAGAGGGTTCACGTTCGTCGGGCCGACCATCTGCTACGCGTTCATGCAGGCGGTCGGGATGGTGAACGATCATGTCGTGAGTTGCTTCAGGTACGCAGAACTCAAGGATGATGGGGCCGGGCATGACCCTGACATGCGATAACACCGGACCGCACACTGCACAAGGCCGTTCGCTCGCCCCGATGCCCAAGGAAATTTTTCCGGTCTTGACTTGACCTTGGCTGCCCGGGTATGCCGTCCAAGTGATGCACCCGGACAAACTCACTCTCAGATCCGACTCTTTACTCCTCCTCACCGCACTCATCTGGGGCTTCGCCTTTGTGGCCCAGCGGGTGGGCATGGACTTCGTCGGTCCCTTCGGGTTCAACGGCGTGCGGTTCGCGCTGGGCTGCTGCGTGCTGCTTCCCTTCATGATGAGGAACGGCATCCGGGCTGAACGGCCCGCAGGTTCTTCCAAAGGCACGTTCTCCTCAAGCGCCGGGAGCAGTATGCTGGCGGGCCTCGCGCTCTTTGCAGGCGCCTCGTTCCAGCAGATCGGTATGGTCTACACCACGGCCGGAAACGCGGGCTTCATCACCGGACTGTATGTCGTGCTCGTGCCGATCCTCGGCATGTTCCTGGGGCACAGGACGAGTGCGGGCACCTGGATCGGGGCGCTGCTTGCGGCGGCAGGCCTGTACCTCCTGAGCGTCACCGCGGAGTTCACCATTTCCTTCGGGGATATGCTGGTGCTCGTCGGCGCTTTTTTCTGGGCAGGCCACGTGCACATCATCGGGTGGCTCTCGCCGAAAAACGATGCGCTCAAGCTCGCCTTTATCCAGAATGCGGTCTGCTCGGTGCTGAGCCTGCTGGTGTCCCTGATCTTCGAGCACAACGGGATGGACGGTTACCTGGGCGCCCTGATCCCCATCCTCTACGGCGGAGTCCTGTCCGTGGGGGTTGCCTACACCCTCCAGGTGGTGGCGCAGAAACACGCACGCCCGGCCCACGCCGCGATCATCCTGAGCCTGGAAGCGGTGTTCGCGGCGCTTGGCGGCTGGATCATCCTGCACGAGGTGCTCACGCCGCGGGCAATGGCGGGATGCGCCCTCATGTTCTGCGGCATGCTGGCCTCGCAGCTCTGGACCTCGCGCCACGGTCCGGCTGCAGGAGCGCAGTCGTGACAGGCCGAACGAGATTCACCCGCTGACGCTACCCTTCTTCCCTGAAGCCTTCGAGATAGCCCTGCTCCACCTTCAGGGTGCTGCCCTCCCACTGGACGACTCCCAGCTTTCTCAGCCTGAGGATCAGCCGGGAAAGGGTTTCGGGGATGGTCCCGATGGCCGACGCGATGTCCTTCTTCGCCATGTCCACGGTGTAGACACCGCTCGGGCCGTAGCGCTCAAGGAGGAAGTGAAAGAACCGCTCCTCCACGTCATAGGAGGTGAGGTAGAGGATGCGCTCGGCGAGGTAGCGCTGCTTCTTCATGAGGAGCGCGATGAACTCGTTGCGGAATCCGGCATCGTCGAGGAGTGCGGCAAAGGAGGACCGCTCGATGCCGAAAGCCCTGCCCGGGCTGAGCGCTGCAGCGCTCACGGGGTAGGCGGTATTCTCATAGAGGACCACCTCGGCAAAGACCTCGCCCGGCCTGATGATCCGCAGGGAGACCTCCTGGCCGTCAAGGGACGTCTTGAAAAGACGGACATCTCCCTCCATCAGGAGGAAGAACTCGCTGCCCCGTGACCCTTCCACGAACAGGATCTCCCCCTGCTCGAAGCTTTTGGGCCTGCCCCGGGAGACTATCCGGGAAAGCGCCTCATCGCTCATGCCCTTGAAGAGATCCGTCTGTCGGAACAGGTCGCGCACTTCCATCGGCTAAGCTTACGTGTTCCAGGGATTGCCCGCAACAGGAAAGGATTGACCCAGGTCAAGGACGCCACCTTCACAGCGGCATACGATGACCCTATCATGCAGGCAAAGGAGCCGGGAATGAAGAGGACCAGGAAGATCATCGAGATCGACGAGGAAAAGTGCACGGGATGCGGGCAGTGCATCCTCGCCTGTGCCGAGGGCGCGCTCAGGCTCGTTGACGGCAAGGCGAAGCTCGTGGGCGAGATCCTGTGCGACGGGATCGGCGCCTGCATCGGAGAGTGTCCCGAGGGCGCGCTCACCATCGTGGAACGCGAGGCCGAGGAGTTCAGCGAGGCTGCGGTCACGCATCACGCCTCGAAAGAGGGCACAGAAACCCCTGTCCCGCACGGACCCTCTGTCCTCGCCTGCGGCTGCCCGTCTTCGGCGATTATGACCTTCGCCCCGGAGCACTACCATGGGGAAAAGGATCACGGACCGCGCGCCAGGGCGACCTCAGAGCTCGGCCACTGGCCGGTGAAGCTCCAGCTCCTGGGCCCGCAGGCGGCGTTCCTGAAAGGCTCGGACATGCTGCTCATGGCTGACTGCTGCGCGGTTGCCTCGCCGGACCTCCACGAGACGCTCCTCAAGGGCAGGACCGTGGCTTTAGCCTGCCCCAAGCTCGACGACGCGGAGAAGCACGTCTCACGCCTGGCCGAAATCCTCACCCATGCCACCCCGCGAACGCTCACCGTGGTGCACATGGAGGTCCCCTGCTGCACGGGGCTCGTCCATGCGGCCCTCGAGGCCGTCCGCCGCGCCGGGGTGAATATCCCCGTGAGGCACGTGGTGCTGGGCCGCAGGGGGGAAATCATCAGAGAAGAGCCCCTCGGCGGCGAAGGAAAACCTTCTCTTGTGCTGGAGCATCAAAACAGGTAAAGACATACCGGAAAATGCGGGGGCGTAGTTAAGTTGGTCATAACGCCGGCCTGTCACGCCGGAGGTCGCGGGTTCGAGTCCCGTCGCTCCCGCCACTTTTCACGACGTGAACATCTTTGCTCATCGAAAAGGGTCTGTCCTGTCCGGCATACCACGCTAACGTTTTCCGCAATCTTGTGCTACTCTCTTCAGGGCAACGTCAACCCGGGAGTGATTCTATGAGAATTGTTTATCTCACCGATATCCATGGCGACTTCGAGCGTACGAAGAGTCTTTTGTCGGAGACGCTGGCCGACGTGTACATCATCAGCGGCGATCTCATCGACATCCCCTTCTACAGCATGGAGACCTCCATCCGTTA
>JAJFUP010000023.1 GCA_021372395.1 Deltaproteobacteria bacterium | reverse complement strand
CTTCTCGAACTTCATCAACTCCGACATGGACCCCGGCGATGCCAGGAGCATGTGCTGCAGGCTCAGGATCGACAACAGGGAACTGGTGAAGAGAGGAGGGGGCCTGTTCGGATCGAACCCGCTCACCGGTTCCATCGGCGTGGTAACGATCAACCTGCCCAGACTCGGGTACCTGAGTTCGAGCGAGGAGGAATTCATCGGCAGGCTCGAAAAGCTCATCGATGCCGCAAGCTCCAGCCTGGAGATCAAACGCAAGGTGCTGGAAAACTTCACGGAGTACAACCTCTATCCCTACACGAAGTACTATCTCGCGGGGATGAAGGCCAAGTTCGGGGAATACTGGAAAAATCATTTCTCCACCATCGGCATCGTGGGCATGAACGAGGCGTGCGTGAACCTGTTCGGAAAAGACATCGGCACCGACGAGGGACGCCTGTTCGCTCTCAAGGTGGCCGACACCATCAGGGAGAAGCTTGTCGATCTCCAGACAAAAACCGGAAACAACTACAACTTCGAGGCAACCCCTGCCGAGGGGACCTCGTACCGCATGGCAAGGATCGACAAGAAGACCTATCCCGATATCGTCTGCGCCAACGAGGAGGCATACCGAGACGGCCACGAGCCGTACTACACCAACTCCTCCCAGCTTCCGGTGAACTACACGGACGACATCTTCGAAGCCCTCGATCTCCAGGACGACATCCAGACGAAATACACCGGAGGTACGGTGCTCCATATCTTTGCCGGTGAGCGCGTCGAAGACCCGGAGGTGATCAAATCTCTGGTAAAGAAGGTGTGCAGCGGCTACAGGATGCCCTATTTCACCTTCAGCCCGACCTTCAGCGTCTGTCCGGGCCATGGGTACATCACCGGCAACCGGCCGCAGTGCCCGGACTGCGGAAGTGCCACCGAGGTGTATTCCCGGGTGGTGGGCTACCTGAGGCCCATTGCCCAGTGGAACGACGGCAAAAAAGAGGAGTTCATGCAGAGGAAATCCTTCCGGGTCGACAAGGTGGTTGCTCCCGGAGAACCCGTGACGAATCAGGTTTACAAGATCCAGCCCAACCCGCCGGCAACCTTGGCCTCATCCATCCAGGCAGCCGGGGCAAGCGAGGGAGAACTCCCAAGACAGGTATAGATCGGAAGCCGGGCTTCAGGTCACAGGAAAGCATTCCCTTTCCCCGGAGCCCGGCGACCTGAATATTATCTCACGCAGCCAGCACCTGGTCCAGGGCTTTTGCGAGGTCTTCAATCTTGAACGGTTTGTTCACGACTCCCTTGAACCCGTACTCGGTGTAGTTGGACATGACCGGGTCGTTTGAGTAACCGCTGGAGACAATGGCCTTCACCGCAGGATCCAGCTCGAGAAGTTCCCGGATGACCTCCTTGCCTCCTTTGCCGCCGGGGATAGTGAGGTCCATGATGACCATGTCGAACCGCTTTTCACCCTGAAGAGCTTCGCTGTACTTCTGCAGGGCCTCCTGTCCGTTGGACGAGAGTTCCACCTCATACCCCAGGTATTCGAGCATGCTGCTCACCACGTCACGGATGAGCTCTTCATCATCCATGACCAGAATTCTCCCCTTTGCCATGATGTGTCTACCTCCTTTCCTGCTGCAACGCGGGATCAGCTCCTGTGCGGTCACAGGGGGTGAAACCTGCAGGTTCAGCCTTCATGCCTTCCATACCATGTTGGGAAATACCTCTGTTGCGGATTTCATGATAGCTCCATCGACCATTTGGAACAAAACATTGAATGCCGGCCACATAACTTCCAATTTTTGAAGACATACATCTTCCCTGTCCCTGAGATCGTATCCTGCATGACCTCGTCATGCACCATCACTCACAGAGTACAATTTAGTTTTTCGCACGGGCAAATCAAGGAAGAACGGTTTTTCTGATCGATCCGCCAGGGCATACTTGTCTGCAAAACCGATTCTCAATTGTGAGAGAGGATCATTCCATACCTGCATTCAGGATCAGTTGCAGAGGAGACGTGGAAATTCAGATAAAACGAGAAGGAATTGATTGACATGTTGGGAAACCTAATGCACTTTCTTCATGAGAGGAAAGGTGACTTAACCGAAGCCGCTACAGCCCGGGAAGGATTATTCCATGAAGATTGGCTACGTCCAGAAGACATCGTTCATCGACTACCCCGGAAAGATCAGTGCCATCGTTTTCACCCAGAGCTGCAACTTCCGGTGCCCCTACTGCCACAACCCCGAGCTGGTAGACCCTGAGCGGTTCTGCGAGACGCTGTTCACGGAAGACGTCTATGATTACCTGGAGAAGAGAAAGGGCAAGCTTGACGGTGTGGTGATCACGGGAGGTGAACCGACCCTCCAGGCGAAACTGATCCCGTTCATCCAGAGGGTGAAGTCAATGGGGTATCTGGTGAAGCTGGATACCAACGGCTCCCGGCCCAAGGTGATCGAGGATGTACTCAAGAAAGGCATCGTCGATTACCTGGCCATGGACATCAAGGCCCCTTACGAGAAGTATTCACGGGTGGCGGGATTGCTCGTGAACATAACACAGATCAGGAAGAGCATCGCACTCATCAAGGAATCGGGGTTGCCGTCCGAGTTCCGGACCACCCTGGTAAGATCTCTTCTCGAGCCGGACGATGTCCTCCGGATCGGAAAGATGATCGAGGGGGCATCCCTGTACGTACTCCAGAAATTTGTCCCTTCCAAACACGTCGACCGGTCCTACGTCAAGAAGTCATCCTTCACCGATGACGATTTGGCTCACCTTCTTGCCGATCTGAATCCGCTCATCGGTCGGTGCGTCATACGCTAGGGGAGTGTCTGAAAGAAAAGAATCTTCTCAGGCGAGGGCCTGCCCGGTTGGGCAAAGGGTTTCCCTGTGCCTGAAGGTTTCGCTATCCCTGCAGAACCGTGCAGACCTTGTCGATCAACTCCTGGGGCAGGAACGGCTTCTGGAGGAAGGCATTGTCCCTGATGTCTTCTTCCTTGATCACGTCGTTTCCGTAACCGGACATGATCATGACCTTGATGTGCGGCCAGATGGATTTCATCTTTTTGGACAACATTCTCCCGTCGATTCTGCGCATGACCATGTCGGTGATCAGGAGGTCGATCCTTCCGTCCATCTGGCGGGCAAGCTGGAGGGCATCGCCGCCGTTTCGGGCTGTAAAGGTGGAGTGGCCCTGTTGCATGAGGATTTCGCTGACCAGATCCCGCACCGTGTCATCGTCTTCGACCACGAGAATTGTCTTGGACCCCTTTGACGTGCCTTTCGCCGCGTGTTCCCGATCTGTCTGCTTTGCTGTCTTCACCGGAGAAGAGGATGCAGGGAGAAAGATCTTGAAGGTGTTGCCCCCACCGGGTGCAGTTTCCACAAGGATCGATCCCTTTGATGCCTTTACGATATTCTGGACCGTCCACAGTCCGATACCATGGCCGGTTCCCGCAGTGGAGATGAATGGGTCGAACAACTGGTTCCTCGTCTCTTCGGCCATTCCCTCACCCGTGTCCTTCACCGTGAGGAGCAGGTAGCTTCCGCGGGGGACCTGGGGGTAGGACGACTCGTTGGCGGGGTTGATGATGACATGGTCTGTGCTGATGGTGAGCTCTCCGCCCTGGGGCATGGTTTCGCGTGCATGATTGACCAGGTTGAGCAGGAGGGTGGAGAACCGCGAAGGATCCATGGGAACCGCCTCCAGCCCCGGGTACTTCACGACAAGCAGGCGGATATCTTGTCCGATGGCGTGCCGGATGATTCCCTCGTGTTTGGTGATCTCCTCGTTGATGTCCACGGTCTGCACCGGGACGCCGCTCCTCCTGCTGAATTCGAGCATCCGTTGTGTCAGGAGGGAAGCCTGTTTGCCGGCCTGGCAGATCTGGCTGATCTTGTGATGAAACGGGTGGGTCTCTTCCACCGACATCTTCAGTATCTCTGAATAGCCGTTGATGACGGTAAGCATATTATTGAAATCGTGTGCAAACCCTCCGGCAATCTGTGACAGGATGTCCGCGCTCGCCGACTGCAAGAGGTTCTGCTCGTGGACCTTCTGGTCGATGATGTCCATGGCCTGGTACTGGAACGATACGACCCGGTCTTTCCGGATGATGGGCCTTCCGCTCACGAGAATGTAAAGCACCCTGCCGTCGTTGGTGCACATGCGGATCTCGTGAGTGATCTCCTTTCTTTCCTTGAAGCTCTCCTTCGAGAGCATAAGAGCGAGTTCCCTGTCATCCTTGTGCACGAAATCAAGAATGTTTCTGCCCTCGAGGTCCGGTACTTTCTGATCCTTTCCGAAAAATGTCTCGACGGCTTTCTTGTTGACCTTTATGATGCAGCCCTTGGCATCGCTCACCAGGCACATGGACGCGGCATTCTCGAAGAAATCCTCGTAGAATGACTTCTCGTCATGTCGGGGTTTGATCTTTTCATCGTGCATCATCAGCTGTGCTCCTGAACTGGGTTCTCCACTCGTTCGGATACCAACGTATGAATCAATGAGTGTATCGGCACACGGGGTTGAAAAGATGAGACGGATCGTGTCCGAGGTGTCGTGAGCCGTGACCGCGGGGCACAGGCGCCGGGGTTCTGTCAGGAAAGCGCCTCGTCGAGGGTCTGGGAAAGCTCGCTCAGATTGAAGGGCTTGTTGAGCTTTGCCACGATGAGCGGGTTCAAGAGGAAGTCGTGCTGCTCGTGCTCAAAGGAGAACCCGGATGAGATGACCACCCGTGTATCGATATGATGCTTCTGCATCTCCAGCAGGGTGTGGTACCCGTCGAGGCCGGGCATGATCATGTCGAGGATGACGAGGTCGAATCCCTGCGCATCGTTCATGAGGATCTCCAGGCACTCGTGCCCGTTGGACGCCGTTTCCACAGTATGTCCGAGAAGACCGAGGAGTTCCTTCCCGATGTCTCTCAGCATGTCCTCATCATCGACCATGAGGATTCTCGCCTTGAGCCTGGATGGGTTCTGGACGTTCCGGTCATCCGGAGCAGAGGTCTTGTCCTTTTTCCTGGACAAGGGGAGCAGGATGATGAATGTCGAACCTTTCCCTTCTTCCGACTGGACCTGGATGCTTCCGCCGACGTTCTTCACGATGTTGTAGGCGATTGCGAGGCCAAGTCCGGTTCCCTTGTCCGGACCCTTCTGCTTGGTGGTGAAGAAAGGATCGAAGATTTTGGAGAGGGTCTCGCGGCTCATGCCGTTTCCATTGTCGGTTACGACGATCTTCACGTATTTCCCGACAGAGCCGAGCAGATATTGTCTCTTGGAGTCCCTGTCAACGAAGATCTGATGCTCGGCAATGGAGATAAGGCCGTCCTGGTTGTTCCCGATGGCATCCTTGGCGTTCACGATGAGGTTGAGGATGACCTGGGTGAGGTGGGTGTGGTCGATGAACACGAGGTGCTCCCGGTCATTGGCTGAATACACGATCCGGATGTTCTTGGGTATCGACTTGGAGGTCATGTCCATGACTTCCTGAACCACCTTGCGGATGGAGATGTTCTCCGGCTTCCCCTCGTGCCTTTTCGTGAACACGAGCATCTGCTGAATGAGATCCCGCGCCCTGTCGGAGATGTTTTCCAGGGTCTGTAGATAGTGGATCCTCTTTGTTTCGTCGGTGGTATACTTCAGCATCGAGATGTTGCCGGTGATTCCGGTAAGGATGTTGTTGAAGTCATGGGCAATCCCGCCTGCGAGTTCCCCGATGGTTTCCATCTTCTGCGCATGGATGAGCTGGATCTCCATGTACTTCTTCTCGGTGATGTCCACTGCCGTGAACACGACCCCGCCGGCCGACAGGTCCATGAGCGGGTAGATGCTCACATCGAAGACCTGTTTGGAGTCGTGGGTAAAGGTTTCCCCGTGGAGAAACTGAGGCGTGCGATCCTTCTGCACTTCCTGGATGACGGGCTCATAGGATGCTATCTGGGGGCTCAGGGAGGAGAACCTCTTCCCGATGATGGAGGGCAACGGCGTGTGGAAGATCCGCTCGGTTATGGGGTTCGCCATCTGGATCTTTCCCGATCTGTCAAGGCAGATGATCATGTTCGGGCTCGACTCGAAGATGCTGCTCATGAGGTTCTTCAGGTCCTCGATGGTCTGCTGGGCGTGTTTGAGGCTCGATATCTCCTGGGCATTATACTGGACCTCGACGATCTTCGAACCCTTGTGATGCGCACTGCCGCTGGCCAGCAGATAGGCGAACCTGCCGTCCTTTCCGATGGCCCTGAGTTCGAGCCTGGGGGTCTGACCTTCGAGGATCTGCCGCCAGAAGTCGATGTAAATGAGCCTGTCGTCGGGGTGGGCGATGATCAGGATGCTCTTACCGATGAGTTCGTTGCGTGAAAACCCTGAAATCTCTTCCACCTTCTTGTTCACTCGCTTTATGTATCCATTCGCGTCGGTGGTGATGACGATCTCGTTGGCATTCTCGAAGAGCGCCTCGAACCGCTCCTGGTTTTCACGGAGCTGTTCTTCGAGGCGTTTCCGCTTGGTGATGTCGTTGACCAGCCCGCAGAATCCGATGGTCTGGTTATTGGTGTCCCGAAGCAGGCTTACGGAATTTTCTATCACCTTGCGGGTGTTGTCCCTCAGGATGATCTCGTACTCGATCCTCTGGGGGATGCCGGTGCTGAAGACTTTGCTGAAGGTTTTGAAGACCTTTTTGGCAGTGGATTTGCTGGTGTAGTCGGCATAGTTCACGCCGACGATCTCATCTTGCGGGAGTTCGGCTATCTTGCTGACGATTTTATTCACAAACGTGAAGGTCCCAAAGAGGTCTATTTCGTAATACCCCTCTTCCATGTCCTCCAGGAGCTTTCTGTAGCGCATATCTGCCATGGTTGTGCCTTCGTGTCTGCTTATCGGGATATGCCAGCCGTTTCTTGATATACCAGAACCCCGGACCTCACGCCATGGTGTTCTTTGTTCAGGAAGGCAGGAGTGTCATGTGCGTTTCCGACGTGTGCCCCGGCATACCGCCTCAAGGCGTGATGATGATCTCCACCCGCCGGTTCATGGCCCTGCCCTCTTCGGACTGGGAGTCGGAGATGGGTCTCGTGTCGCCGAAAGAGACGGCACAGAGCTTGTCCTTCTTGATGCCAGAGCCCTGGAGAGCAAGCAGTACCGCCACGGCACGTGCATTGCCCAAGTCCCAGTGGGTGGGGTAGGTCTTCAGGATGGACCTGGGAATGGGTGCGTCATCGGTATACCCGGCAACCTCGACATACAGGGGCTTGAGTTGATCCAGGCCTTTTGCGAGCTTCTTGATGACGGATACCCCGTTGGGCATAAGCCAGGCGCTCGCCGGTGCAGGGAAGAGTACCCGCTGGGGAATGACGATCTTTACCTTGCCCTCGCTCCTGATGATGTAGAGCTGATCGTTCACCCGTTCGGTCGCCAGGTAAGAGAGGAGATACTCCTGCGCCTTGTTCAGGCGCCACTGGGTGTCTTTGCGCTCCTGGGTGATGACCTTGAACCGGGAGATCTGTTTCAGGAGGTTCCTGTTTTCCTCCATGCACTCTATGTTGCTGTCCAGGAGTCCTTGGGTTTCGGAACTTCCTGCGGCCATGGCAGAGGAATTCATTTCGAATTTCTTTTTCGCCACGGAGAGATCGGCATCCAGGCGTGCCTTTTCCGCCTGAGTAGCGGAAAGCTGCTGCCTGCACGAGCTTAAGTCGTTCGTGATGGCCCGGTATTCTTCCTCGCTGTAACGGTGGGCACACCCAAAAAAGAAGGAAGCCATGGATATGACAAGGAAAACACGAAGTATTCTCTTCATTTGTGAAGATACCATACAAGGTTCTCTCCATGGTGTCAATCCTTGGGCCAGCCGCACAAAGGCGGGTAGACATTCACGGGAGTCGTGGGTATAATGCGCCGCTGGAATGCGGATCAGCAGGTACATCCTCACATCCTTGATCGAGGTCTTTCTCGGGACGCTCGCTGTCCTCTACGGGGTGATGTTCATCATCCAGTGGATACGCGTCGGCAGTCTGATCTCGCTGAAAGACTTGGACCTGCTCCTGATGGCGATGGTGCCCATGTCGGTGTTTGTCATCCCCATGGCACTCATATTCAGCACGCTCATGGTGCTCGAGAGGCTCTCGAGCGAATCCGAGATCATCGCCATGAAGGCGTGCGGCGTGCGGTCGCGAACCATCTATGCCCCGGTCATGGTCTTGTCCCTGGTTGCCATGCTCCTTCACGGTTTTATTTCCACCTACCTGGGACCATGGTCCATGAAGACGATCCAGACCCGTCTCCTGAAGGAGGCGCCCCAGAAGGCCATTGCCTTCCTCAAGGAGCGCGAGTTCGACGACACCTTCAAGAACATCATCGTGTACGTGGAATCCGTGAACCAGAAAAAGCGCAAGTTCACCGGCGTCTTCATCGAGACCTCCGGCAAGGAGCATGCAGTGATCACCTCGGAGAAAGGCTCCATCGACGTCGTACCCGGTGCCGTCATGATGAAGCTGAAGAACGGCAGCATGTTCATGAGCACGAAAACCGTGGACCGGTACATCACCTTCGATGAGTATGTCTTCTCCCTGGAGGCAGACGTCAGCAACCAGTTTCAGATCAGGTCCTACGACACGGCCACCCAGCCGGAGTTCGGACAGATGATCCGGAAGGACCCGAGGCCCAAATGGATCAAGGAATATCACAACCGGATCTCCTTCCCGGTTCTGAACCTCATCCTCGGGCTGATGGGTATCAGCTTCGGTATCGTGAAACCCCGTTCGCCGAAGTTCACCGGGTTCATCGTGGGACTTTCGACCATCGTGGGCTACTACCTGGTGTTCGTCCTTTCGGACCGCATGGTGAAGGGCCATCTCGTCGACCCTGTGCTCGCCGCGTGGACCCCGAACGCGGTATTCTGCGTTGTGCTTGCCATTGTCTGGCTCTCACGGAGATTCACGTTCAGCGAAGGGGGTACCTGATTACGGGAACGCTCAGCCGCTATATCTTCAGGAAGGGTTCGTTCATGTGCATAGCCGTGTGCACGAGCCTTACCCTTCTGGTGCTCATATCGGTGCTCTTCAGCAACTTGGGTATGTTCACGGAACATGGCACCGATGGTGCGACCATCGCCCGCTATGTCTTCTACTCGCTGCCCCAGATGATTCACCTGATCATCCCCTTTTCCGTGTGCGTCGGCATCATCGGTGCCCAGGCGGCCTTCTCACGTCACGTGGAGACCATCGCCATGCAGGCATGCTCCGTCTCTTTTGCCAGGCTTTCACTCCCGTACCTCGGCGTAGGTCTGGTGGCGGTGCTGATTATGGGCATCCTCTCGTTCTACCTCTACCCCGTCTCCCAGAGGCAAGCGGACAAGATAGAAAACGTCTATATCAGGAAGCACGATATCCAGGGGTCGTTCACGGTCAAAGGAGGCAGATTCAAGCTGGGCGGGGATATCTACTACGTGGAGCACATGGATATCGCCAGAGGCATCATGCAGAACATCTCCTGCTACCGCACCCGGTCCGGCAGGCTCTCTGCCATCATCAGGGCCCAATCTGCAACCTGGGACGGCACGGTATGGAAAACGGAAAACCAGGAGAACATCCACCTGTCCACCGAAGGAATCGTCACGGATCGCACGGTATCGACGCTGCCGCTGACGAGGGGGCCGGCCGATCTCGTGATGGCTCAACCGAAGCCCGAGGTTCTCACGCTCCCGGAGCTGATCGACTACCGTGCGCACCTCAAGGAAGACAAGATCCGTTCGGTGAGCCTGGATACCCACCTCCAGAGCAGGATCAGTTTTGCCATATCGCCGCTCATCATGACCCTTCTCGTCCTGCCCCTGGGCATGAGGTTTCCCCGGGCGGGCGGGATTGCCCGGGGGATATCCGTCGGGCTCATCCTCGGGCTCGCCTACTGGGCGCTGCACTCGGCCATGACAGGGGCGGGCGTCTCCGGGTATGTGCACCCGGCAGTGGCAGCATGGATGGCCGATGTCGTAGCACTCGTCACAGGGATAACACTCTTGGTCAAAAGGAGAGGTTCATATGGCTGATGTCGTCATCATAGGAGCCGGGCCTGCAGGGATCTTTGCAGCCTTGGAGCTCGTACGGACAAACCCCGGCCTGAAGATTGTCATGATCGAGCAGGGCAGGGATATCACTGCCAGAACCCGCTCCGGCAAAGAGATGCTGATCGGTTGGGGAGGGGCAGGGGCCTACAGCGACGGGAAGCTCACCATATCGACCGATGTGGGAGGCCAGCTCTCGTCCCTGATCGCGGAGGAAGAGCTCCTGCGTCTGCTCGAGCATGTGGACGCCATCTACACGAGCTATGCCCCCTCGGGCGACCTCTTTTCGGTCGCCGGCGACGATGCGGCCTCCCTGTCCGCCCAGGCGAGACTGGCGGGGCTTGTGTACGTTCCCACCAGGGTCCGTCATATCGGCACGGAGAACCTCGCCATCATCCTCGGCAAGGTGAGACAGGAGCTCGAAGGAAAGGTCGATATAAGGTTCGGTGTGCGGGCCGAGGAGATCCTCGAAGAAAAGGGCAAGGTCATGGGCGTCAGGCTCTCCGACAAAAGCATGATAGACGCGGCATTCGTCATCGCAGCCCCCGGCCGGGTTGGGTCCTCCTGGATGTCGAGCCAGGCAAAGCGGCTCGGTCTCGAGACGCACCCGAACCCCGTGGACCTCGGGGTACGGGTGGAGCTGCCCGCTGCAGTCATGGAAAGCCTCACAAGCAAGGCCTACGAGACCAAGTTCATCTACTACTCGCGCACCTTTGACGACCGTGTGAGGACCTTCTGCATGAACCCGTACGGCGAGGTGGTGATCGAGACCCTGGGCGACATCGTCACGGTCAACGGACACTCGTGGGCGAACAAGCGCACGGAGAACACAAACTTCGCCCTCCTGGTGAGCGCCGATTTCACCGAGCCCTTCGACGACCCCATCGGCTACGGCGAGTCGGTGGCAAAGCTCGCGAACATGCTGGGCAAGGGTGTCATCGTGCAGAGGCTCGGAGACCTCCTCAGCGGGAGACGCACCACGCCGGACCGTTTGCAGCGCTGCGCCACGCGTCCCACCCTCAGGCAGGCCACACCGGGAGACTTGAGCTACTGCCTCCCTTACCGGATCCTCACCGACCTCGTGGAGATGCTCTCGGGCCTCGACCGGATCGCACCGGGCGTGAATTCTGCACACACCCTGCTCTATGGGATCGAGGTCAAGTTCTACTCCAACAGGATCCGTCTCGATCGCGATCTCTGTTCCCAGATAGACGGGCTCTCCGTCATAGGCGATGGTGCAGGCATCACCCGGGGGCTCATCCAGGCGAGCTGCTCGGGGATCATCGCAGCCAAGTCCATCGCGGGAAGGCTCTAGAATCCCGATCTGTTTTTTGCTGAGGGGCTGTTCTTCCTGTAAACCTAGTCAATCCGGTATGACAAGCCCTGTGCACCGCACCGCGGCTCACTAAAGGGAAAGATGCGCTGCAGGCAAGGTGAATTCAGAAAACCTTCATTCAAAACAGGCAGGTAGTCTCCAAGATCAGCCTGGGCAGACGATTTTTTACTTGAACAGAACTCTGTATTCATACTATGTTTTGCCAGTTCTAATCCTAGCATCTGATAAGAGGGAGAATCTCATGGCAAAAAAGTATGTGTATCTCTTTGGAGGCAGGGGGACCAAGGCCGAAGGCAATGCGGAAATGAAGGCCATCCTGGGCGGAAAGGGAGCAAATCTTGCTGAAATGACCAATCTCGGGATACCAGTGCCTCCGGGATTCACGATCTCAACCGAGATGTGCACCGTATACTACGAATCAGGCGGTCTTCCCAAGGAATTGAAGACGCAGGTGAAAGACGCCCTCAAAAAGGTGGAGAGGGTCATGCACCTCGGGTTCGGCGACACGGAATCGCCGCTGCTTTTCTCCGTGCGTTCCGGCGCAAGGGCGTCCATGCCCGGCATGATGGATACCATACTGAATCTGGGCATCAATGATGAAACCGTGCACGGACTCATCAAGATGAGCGGGAACGAACGCTTCGCCTGGGACTGCTACCGGCGCTTCATCCAGATGTACAGCGACGTGGTGATGGAGGCCGATTCCCATGTCCTCGAGGAAGAGCTCGAGAAGATGAAGAAAAAGAGGGGTGTAAAGCTCGATACCGAGCTCGATGCCAAGGACCTCAAGCAGCTGGTGGCAACCCTCAAGGAAAAGGTGAAGGAGCTCGTGGGCAAGGAACTCCCTTCTGACCCCGTGGAACAGCTCTGGGGCGGAATCGAAGCGGTGTTCAGGTCGTGGAACACCCCCAGGGCCATCACCTATAGAAAGCTCAACAATATCCCCGATGACTGGGGCACTGCCGTGAACGTACAGGCAATGGTGTTCGGAAACATGGGTGACAACTCGGCTACAGGCGTTGCGTTCACGAGAGATCCTGCAACGGGTGAAAACGTCTTTTACGGCGAGTATCTGAAGAATGCCCAGGGCGAAGACGTGGTGGCGGGCATCCGCACGCCCATGCCCATCAACATCAAGGGCAAGAGGGAAAAGGCTCACGTCTCCATGGAGGAGGCCTTACCCGACCAGTATTCTCAGCTCGTGGGCATCTATCAGACCCTCGAGGAGCACTACCGTGACATGCAGGACATCGAGTTCACGGTGCAGGAAGGAAACCTCTGGATGCTCCAGACCAGGACCGGGAAACGCACTGCCGCCGCCGCCGTCCAGACCGCGGTTGATATGATGAATGAAGGCCTCATCTCCAAGAAGGAAGCGGTCCTCAGGGTCCACCCCGACCAGGTCGACCAGCTCCTCCACCCCCAGATCGACCCCAAGGCGAAGAAGAAGATCATCGGAAAGGGCCTGCCCGCATCACCCGGCGCAGCGGTGGGCAGAGTGGTCTTCTCGGCAGAGGATGCCGAGGTGGAGGCCATGAAGAAGAACAAGGTGATCCTGGTCAGGATCGAGACTTCGCCTGAGGATATCCACGGCATGAACGTGGCCGAAGGCGTGCTGACAGCCCGGGGCGGCATGACCTCCCACGCGGCTGTCGTGGCGCGAGGCATGGGCAAGTGCTGTGTCTCCGGGGTGCCCGACCTGGCCATCGACTATGCCAAGCAGAAGTTCACGCTCGGCGGCCAGACCGTCAAGAAGGGGGACTTCATCTCCCTGGACGGCACCAGAGGCGAGGTCATCCTCGGCGAGTGCAAGACCACGCCCCCATCACTCTCCGGCACCTTCGGCACCCTCATGACCTGGGCCGACGAGTTCCGGACGCTCGGGGTGAGAACCAACGCCGACACCCCGAAAGACGCGAAAACAGCGAGGGAATTCGGCGCGGAAGGCATCGGGCTGTGCAGAACCGAGCACATGTTCTTCGAGGCCGACAGGATTCTGGCCGTCCGCGAGATGATCCTGGCCGCTGACGAGACGGGCCGGAGAAAGGCCCTGGACAAGATAAAGCCCATGCAGAAGGGCGACTTCAAGGGCCTCTTCCGGGAGATGGACGGACTCCCTGTCACCATCAGGCTTCTCGACCCGCCCCTCCATGAATTCCTGCCACACACCGACGAAGAGATCGCCGAGGTGGCAAAGGCCCTGGGTACCCCGGCCAAGGAAGTCAAGGCGAAACGTGATGCGCTGCACGAGGCCAACCCCATGCTCGGTCATCGCGGATGCAGGCTCGGGGTAACCTTCCCCGAGATCTACGAGATGCAGGTCCGTGCCATCATGGAGGCGGCATGTGAGGCGAAGAAGGAGGGCGTCAACGTGGAGCCCGAAATCATGATCCCCCTTGTGGCCCATGTCAAAGAGCTCGAGCTCCTCCGGAAGATGACCGTGGAGGTCTCTGAAGAGATCATGGCGGCGTACAAGATTAAGCTCAACTACATGGTGGGCACCATGATCGAGCTGCCCAGGGCTGCCCTGACTGCAGACGAGATCGCCGAGCAGGCGGAGTTCTTCTCGTTCGGCACCAACGATCTCACCCAGACGACCTTCGGGCTCTCCCGTGACGATGCCGGCAAATTCCTGCCCGTGTACGTGGACAAGAAGATCCTTCCCCGTGACCCGTTCCAGGCCCTTGACCAGGATGGGGTAGGCCAGCTCGTGAAGATCGGTATTGAAAAAGGCAGGAAGACCCGCAAGAAACTCAAGGTGGGGATCTGCGGAGAGCACGGAGGTGAGCCGTCTTCCATCGATTTCTGCCACAGGGTGGGCATGAACTACGTGAGCTGCTCGCCTTACCGGGTTCCCATTGCACGGCTCGCGGCGGCGCACGCAGCACTGAACAACGAGACCAAGAAGAAGTGATCATCACGTTTGAGGGTGGAGAGGGCGCAGGCAAAACCACTCATGCCGCGCGCCTCTGCTCGCATCTGACTGCAAAAGGGCTGCCATGGCTCTCCTTCCGGGAGCCTGGCGGTTCTCTTTTTTCCGAGAAGGTCCGTTCTCTGTTCCTGCAGGAGGGCCTCGATGTCATGACCGAGCTGCTGCTCGTTCTTGCCTCGAGGCGGCAGAACATCAAGGAGATCATCGAACCCGGGCTCGATCAGGGCAAAATCCTGGTCATCGACCGGTTCATCGACTCGACGCTGGTCTACCAGGGCATTGTCGGCGGCTTGGGGTATGAGACCGTGAGGCGCATGATGGAGGCCACCGGAACCTGGATCGAGCCCGACCTCACCTTTGTCATGGATGTGGATCCGAACCTCGGATTGAAGAGGATCGACCCCGGAGACAAGTTCGAACGCCGGGGCATAGATTTTCACCTGACTCTGCGAAAGGCCTTTCTCGACCTGGCAAAGGATTCCCGGCACCGGGTGATAGACTCGGAACAGGGCCGTGAGTCGGTGGCAGCAAAGATCATCTCGCTGACAGACGACTTTCTGGCCCGGCGCGGAACACGTGTGTGACCAGGCCGCAAAAGGCTTGAAACGAGGCGGTGAAATCGGCTAAAATGTCTCTTGGAACGGAATGGGTGCAGAAAGAGGTCAGCCAAGGTGAGACGAAGAAAGACGAGAACAGACCACAAAGGAGGTACTATCATGCGTAAGCTGTCATATTGTATCTTTTTCATCGGCCTTGCGGCATTCCTGGCACAGGGCTGCACCACCGACCCCTATACCGGGGAGAAGAAGATGAGCAAGACCGGGTGGGGCAGCATCATCGGGGCAGCAGGGGGCGCCGTCGTAGGCGCCGCTGTCAGCAAGAATCACCGCAAGGGGGCTCTCATCGGTGCCGGGGTAGGCGGCCTTACAGGCGCTGGCGCGGGCTACTACATGGACCAGCAGGAGACAAAGCTCCGCCAGAAACTCCAGGGGACCGGGGTGAGCGTGACGAGACAGGGCGAGAACATCATTCTCAACATGCCCGGCAACGTCACCTTCCAGACGAACAGCTCGGACATCAGTTCGAACTTCTACGAGGTGCTCAATTCCGTGGTCCTCGTGCTCAAAGAGTACAACAAGACGCTCATCGACGTCTACGGGCACACCGACAGCGTGGGCAGCGATGAATACAACCAGGCGCTGTCCGAGCGCAGGGCGGCAAGTGTCGGTCAGTACCTGGTTTCCAACGGGATAGACCAGAGGCGGCTGTCGACCCAAGGCTTCGGCAAGACCCGTCCCATCGCGAGCAACGACACGCCTGAAGGACGCCAGCAGAACCGGAGAGTCGAGATCCAGCTTGCACCGCTGACGCAGTAGATACTGCTTGAAGCCGTGAAAGACAACGTTGCACAGGGGCGGGTTTTATACCCGCCTTTTTTTTGTTTCCCTTTCGTGTGCCAAGAGCGGTGATGGGAGACGTTCAGGGGAGGGGAAGGTTTCCTTACTCTCCGGGCTTTCGGGTGTAATGACCGCTTCTGCCGCCGGATTTTTCCTCGAGCCGGATGTCGCCGATGACCATGGTCTTGTCGATGGCCTTCACCATGTCATAGATGGTGAGCAGGGCAACGCTCACGCTGTGGAGGGCCTCCATCTCGATACCGGTCTTTCCGGTTACCTTTACCGTGGCCTCTGCCTCGATCGTGGAGGTCTCGGCCCGGGGGTGAAATTCCACCGAGATCTGGTCGATGGGGAGCGGGTGGCACAACGGGATGGTGTTGGAGGTATTCTTGGCAGCCATGACTGCAGCCACCTTGGAGGTGGCGAGCACGTTGCCTTTTTTCACGGCATCGTTCATGATGGCTTCAAAGGCTTCCCGGCTCATGCGGATGTTTCCCGTGGCCCGGGCAACACGTCTGGTGATGCCCTTGTCGCCCACGTCCACCATGACGACCCGGCCCTGCTCATCAAGATGGGTAAGGCCCATAGCTTATGCCTTATCCTTCGTATCGGACGGCACCGACGCCACCGGGGTCGGTTCAGCGGGAGTCTCGCTTGCGTGATTGTGCTCATGCTCGTTCGTTTCCGATGGAGAGTTCTTTTTTGCGTAGTCCGTCAGATACCACCCGGAGCCCTTGAGATGAAAGGACGAGTGCGAGATAAGCCTCTTCACGGGTCCGCCGCATGACGGGCAGCGCTTCACGGGAGAATCACTGAACTTTTGCATTGTCTCAAACTCGTTCCGGCATTTCAAACACTTGTATTCATAAATAGGCATTGATGCAGTTTCCTCCATAATTCACGATGTGTTCGTTATATAGTGGTGCGGCCTCCATCTTGTCAAGGAGTGTCAGCACCTGCTTGAGCCCGGTCACAGGGTTCTTGGTAAGGAAGAGGCGGGTCAGCGTATCCACGACGAACTCCTCGTCATGGGGGTCACCGTAGAAGTCTGCCTTGCCGGTGGAGAACCGGTGTATGTGCAGCAGTTCGTGGGTCAGGATAAAGGTGATGAGAGAAAGGAGGTCCACCTCTGAGTGTCTCTTCACGAAATGGAGGATCTCGGTATCCTGGAGGCACACCAGGTAGCACGGGGCGAGCTTCGTCTTGCCGGTCTCGACGCGCAGCAGTTGTGCAAACACGCCCTGCTTCTTTTCTACCCTGTCCAAATCCGAGAGGGTCTTGATGTCGTATATGCCCTTCACGCTCCAGTTCATCTCCTTGTGGATGATGTTCTCCGCAAGGCTCGACCCGTAACGCAGCACGTTCCAATGCTCGGACATGAAGTATGCCATGATGCCGTTCATTCTAGGTGCTCTGCACAAAAAAGGCAAGACCTTCAGATCTCTCTGCCCACGGCATTCGCCACACGCCTGAGCCCTTCCATCATGGCCTTGAACTCGGCCGGACGAAGAGATTGGGGTCCGTCGGAAAGGGCCTCTTCGGGTTTCGGGTGGACCTCGATCATGAGCCCGTCCGCTCCTGCAGCAATGGCGGCAAGGGCCATGGGTGCCACATAGCGCGCATGACCGGTGCCGTGTGAAGGGTCGACGATGACCGGCAGGTGGGTCTTTTCCTTGAGCACGGGAACGGCTGAGATGTCGAGGGTATTGCGGGTCGCTGTCTCGAAGGTCCGTATGCCGCGCTCGCAGAGGATCACCTGGCTGTTTCCGCCCGAGAGGACATACTCCGCCGACATGAGGAATTCCTCTATGGTGGTCGACAGACCCCGTTTCAGGAGCACCGGTTTCCTGATCCGGCCCAGTTCCTTGAGGAGCTGGAAGTTCTGAATGTTCCTGGCGCCCACCTGCAGACAATCCGCGTAGTCGGAGATGACCTCCAGGCTCTTGATGTCCATGATCTCGGTTATGACGGGAAGGCTGTACTGCTCCTTGGCCATGCCCAGGAGGACGAGCCCGTCCTGTTTCAGTCCCTGGAACGCGTACGGCGATGTCCTGGGCTTGAAGGCGCCTCCGCGGAGCATGTGGGCGCCGCTGTCCTGTATGGCAGAGGCAACGTCGAGGATCTGTTCGCGGGATTCCACTGCACAGGGTCCTGCAATGATGAGGAGGCGCTTTCCCCCCACCGTCACCCCCATGCCCAAATCAACGATGGTGGGATCTTCCTGGGTCTCCCGCGAAGCGAGTTTGTACGGGCTCAGGATGGGGATGACCTTTTCCACACCCGGCTGCGCTTCCAGACAGGTGAGCTTTTCCTTGCCGCGCTCGTCACCGATGGCCCCGAAGATGACCCGTTCGGTACCTTTGCTCTTGTGGACCTTGTAGCCGAAAGACTCGATGAGCTGCTTGACATGCTCGATCTGTTCCGAAGTGGCGCTTTTTTTCATGGAAATTATCACACTGTCCTCCTTTACAATTTCTTGAAAGGTCGTGTGTTCATTCCCAGGGCCATAAAAGAAAGGCCGTGGGAGGTGAACCACCCACGGCCTTTCGAGTTCGCTGGCGAACACATCAGCCCACAGGCGGCTTCTCCCGGTAAAATCCGAAATAATACCCGAAGGTCCTGTTTGGCGATGCGTTTATCATGAAAGATCTATGACAGAGAACTATCGGGAGATCAAGAGAAAAGTGTTTCATCCTCTCGAGATATGCGTTCATCCCGCCACATTGACAGAACAATCTCCATCTGATATCGGTTAATTACCCTGCTGCGGATTCAAGGGAACCCGGTGTAATTCCGGGACGGGGCCGCCGCTGTAAACGGGGAGGCCAGGCCAAGATACGCCACTGCAGATGCGGGAAGGCGAGGCCGGCTTTATGATCCGTGAGTCAGAAGACCTATCCGCAGTAACGGACTACACCCTCGTGCCCGGGTGGAGACTCCAAGGGAATACTTCCATGGAGGTGTCCGCGTGCATGTTCGGACGTTTTTGTTGTTTCTCGCAGCAATCTTCTCCTCTCTGTTCTTCATTCTCTCTGACGCACCGCAGGCCTGGTGCGACAGGATCATCGTGATCGCGCCGCCGCTGGACGATGGGGGCCAAGGCTCGGTCATTGCCAAGGCACCCACCTCGTTCACCGATGTCATACGCCCGGGTGATTCTTCTCCCGGTCTCATCGATACGGCCGAGGCCCTCAGGATGGCATCAAGCGTAGATCTGGCAGATTATGGCGGCGCCTCCACCTCTCCCGTGACGCTCCGGGGATCGAATTTTCAGCAGACGCTCCTGTCTCTCGATGGTGTTCCCCTCACACCGGTAACGGGCGACATGGTGGACCTCTCCCGGTATGCGCTGCCGGGCATCGAGCAGGTTGAGATCGTCAAGGGAAGCAACGGTGCGGTTTTCGGGAAATCCGCCATGGGAGGTGTCATCAACCTGGTGACCAGGAAGCCCGGCCCCCGGGACAGTCTCGACTTCACGTCATCCCAGGGCAGCTACGGGTACGGGCTCTATCATGCCCAGGCAACCGTGCATGCGGGTCAGGTGGGAATTCTGACAGACATCACACGCTCACTTGCCGATAACGACTTTCGCTATGAGCGAGATGACGGGACCTGGATACGCAGGGAGAACAACGATGTGGAGAATACCACAGGCCTCCTGAAGATGGTATTCGACGCACAGGGATGGGATACCTCCATCATGGGGAATGTCATCGATCATGAGATGGGCTCCCCGGGCAGCGAGGGCTCTGCAGGACTCATTACCCCCGATGACAGGGTGCGCACGGTCCAGAGCACCTGTCTTGTCGAAACGCAAAAGACCCTTTCCCCGGATCAGTCAATGGGCCTTCGGGCATGGTTTCTGGGCAACAGGATGCACACCGAGAGCGCCCCCTTCGGCGACAGCCGGACAAAGATCATGAACAGGGGCATGTCGGCATCGTACTCTGTCAATGCAGGGCCATTCGGCATCTCTCCCGGTGTGGAGTATCTTCTCGAGCGGATGAACAGCGATGATTACGGGGCCCACTCCCGGAAGACCGCGACCGGGACCCTTGCCGTGAACCTCGATGCGGCCCCGGCATTGGTGGAGCTCGCAACGCGGTACGACGACAGCTCGGACTTCGGCCCCCGGTGGACCTACCACGCCGGCGCAGCCTTTTCAATGACCGATCACCTGGAGGTAAAGGCCAATGCAGGCACAGGGTATCATGAACCGACCATGGGCCAGCTGTATGCCCCATCGACCTGGTACACCTTCGTCCCCAACCCCGGCCTCGATCCCGAGCGATCTTTTTCCTGGGACATCGGCCCTTGTGCCTCTTTCAGCACGTTCGGGACAGGCGTGAACTATTTTTTCACCTCCTACCGCGATCTCATCAAGATGTCATTCCCGGGTCCGAATCAGTTCACCTATGTGAACGTCGACAGGGCGAGGGGCTCGGGCATCGAGGCCTATTTCTGGGTGGCGCCCTCCAGACTGGTCAAGCTCTCCTCCAATTGCCTCCTGAGCCGCTACACATACGAAAGCGGCGCCTTTGACGGAAACGTGATCAAGCAGAAACCCGAGCAGGTACTCAACCTCCAGGCGGATATCTTCCCTGTGATCTGGAAGCGCAACACAACCATCACCATCGCCTACCAGTTCCGCGAAGGCTCCTATGCGGACGAAGCAAACACCTTCAAGACGGGCAACCGGGACATCCTGAATGCAGCCCTGGTCATCGAGGTGAACAAGAATGCCTCGGTTTCCTTCAAGGCGGACAACATTCTTGGAGACACCACACCCGAGTACGTGGACAAGAGTCCCTGGGGGACATTCTGGTACCCCTTGCCGGGGCGCATGTACCGGTTTGCCGCGCAGGTGAGCTTCTGACCCTCGGCGACAAAGGAAGGGGAGACATGATCGGTATCGCGACTACCATGTTGATTTAATGCATGATATTATACTTCAAAAAATTAATTTATTTTTTGAATATTTTTCCTTGACAAAGCAGGGCAACTTACCTACTAGTAAGTATATCATCAAGCTCAGGAGGGAAAACCCATGAGTGATACACCGATGAAAGGAACCACAAAGGAAAGGATCACCGGGAAGACAGACATGAAGAACTGGCACTTGCCCCACAAGGGAAACACAAAGCAAGTGATCCTTGATCTCGCCGAGGATCTTCTTGTGAAAAGAGGATTCAAGGGATTCAGCTACAAGAACATCTCCACCTTGCTCGGCATCAAGAATGCAGCGATTCACTACCATTATCCGACAAAGTCTGATCTGGGGGTGGAGATCATCCGGCGGGAGAGGGTCCGGTTTGAAGAATTTGTGGCAGGCCTCGAACTCGAGCAGATGAATGCGGCACAGAAGATGGAGACCTTTCTGGATAAATACCGGAATCTCCCAGACTCCAAGGATCGTATCACGCTGGCGAGTGCCCTGGAGATGAATTTCAAGGTGCTTCCCGATGAGATGCAGGAGGAGACCCGGAAGTTGATCTTTGCGTACATCGACTGGCTGGAAGATATTCTCAAGGCGGGCCTTGAAGATGCGGCATTCAAATTTTCAGGAAGCCCCAGGGATCAGGCAAGCCTGATCCTGTCCATCCTCCACGGAGCCATGAGCCTTGCCCAGGCAACAGACGACTCGTTCCTGGATGCAGCCACCAGGCAGATAATGCTCACACTGGGGAAATAATTTTTTTTAGAACGGAAGCTTATTAACCAGTAAGTAGGTAACTGTAGGAAAGGCAGAAGGCAAAAGATATGCCGGCATCGGTCATGGGAACGAATCAAATGAAAAACGAGCGAAAATTTTTTAAAAAGATAGCTTACTTACCAGTAAGTCATTTACAAAAATAAATAACAAAGGAGATCAACCATGAAAAAATTCACCACAATCTTTACCGTGCTGTTCCTGGGATTTCTCGCAGCAAATTCGCTCTGCGCCTCGACCATCTATTGGAGCGGGCAGGCCAACGTCAACACGGCAACCTATGAGGAGCTCAAGCTGGTTCCCGGAATGAACTACGAACTCGCCCAGAACATCATCGATTACCGGGAAGACAACGGCCAATTCACCACGCTCGACGACCTCCGCAAGGTCCCGGGCATGACGAAGAAGTTCATCAGGAAAATCACCCCGTACGTAAAACTGGATGGAAAAACGGACATCCGGGAGATGAAGGTCTAAATTCAAGGCAGGGGTCGGGCGTGCCATGACCCTCCACCCCAGTCCTGAACAACACATACACAAACGAGGAGAACAACCATGAAAAAGTACACAACGATCTTTGCATTGCTGATTGTGGGTTTTCTCGCGGCCAATACCCTCTGCGCCTCGACAATCTACTGGAGCGGGCAGGCCAACATCAACACGGCAACCTATGAGGAACTCAAGCTGGTTCCCGGCATGAACTACGAACTCGCCCAGAACATCATCGATTACCGGGAAGAAAACGGCCCATTCACCACGCTCGACGATCTCCGCAAGGTCCCGGGCATGACGAAGAAGTTCATCCGCGCCATCACCCCATACGTGAAACTGGAAGGGAAAACGGACATCTGCGAGATGAAGGTCTAAGACGGGGCAGGGGCGGGGTCTCCCATGACCC
>JAJFUP010000019.1 GCA_021372395.1 Deltaproteobacteria bacterium | reverse complement strand
TCACCACGACCTGTGCCTGATCACCGTTGATCTCCAGGGCCATATTCACCATCAGAACGAATTTCAGACTCTTTTTCTGCATGGGCACTCCTCATGATATAATATTTAATTTTATAATAAGGAAAGTTACTTTTGCAAGGGTGATTAGAATATTCCTATCTTCATACCGTGTGGAATCGATTCTTTACGATTCTCTCACGCATGAGTCTGAGGGAAGTGTTGCGCCCTTGACTGGGCACAGAAGGAAAGGAAGAGCGCAGCTCTGAGGTCTCAAGGGATGAAAAGAGGGAAGTGATACCGGATTTCCTCAGGTGCCTGTACAGGGAAGCACGGGGTCAATATCCGTTGAAACTGCAGTTTCAACGGAGCTCAGCGCAGGGAAATGATCCAAGAGGAACAGCTGGGCTTGAGGTGTTCTGACACCGGTTAAGTCAGTTCAAGTGACACTTCATCCGTTGCCGCTCCGCCGCTTCTTTTATGTTCTGAAGCCGCTTGAACTGGTCCTGTGTTTTCCCGTCTTTCTTCTCTGTTAAATCCGGCTTCGTCGGTTTATCTTTCATCGGTAATTTCCCCCTATCGGTCCGGGCAGGAACCCTGCCCAGGTATTTGTCGCTTCATTGATCCTGCTTGTTCGGATGCATCTCCAAGAAGTGGATCCGAGGCGTTTGCTCAGGTTGTGAAGAGAAAAGGGGCAGGCATGCCTGCCCCTTTGAGCTGTTTAGGCTTTGTAAACATTCGAGGCCTGAGGCCCCTTTGGTCCGGCGACTATGTCGAACGTTACACGCTGGCCCTCTTCGAGTGATCTGAAGCCTTCCTGCTTGATGGATGAGTGGTGCACGAAAACGTCTTCCCCACTATCTGCGGTGACAAAACCAAACCCTTTTGAATCGTTGAACCATTTTACTGTTCCTTGTGACATTGATTACCTCTTTTTTTGCAGGTCCCCTATTTTTCGAAATAAAGAACTCTGTTTTTTATTTCTGAAAGGGGAATGTATCTCTTGTGAAATTGACTTAATGATGTCTATGCGCAGGTACCATTCTTAAGGCAAGATTCAGTTTAATAGATTCTCATTCCAGAGCTGAACTGATACTAGTCATGTCGCGATCACTCTGTCAAACGCTAAATATATTATGTGGAGATAGAGGGGGCACTGAAGGAACTCATCTCCTGCCGGATCGGACACTTCTCATGTGAATACAGGGATCGTGCAAAAGTCTTGGGGAAAAGACCGGCATCACCCATTCTTTTCTTTGGCCGAAAAGAGCTGGCACTCTATCCCGGAGTTTGCAGACATCTCTTTTGAAGGCATGACGCGCGACTTGAAACCGACCGCCCTGCACCCATACGGGTAGTGCTGGTCATAGGTGATGAAGAAATGCCGGCAGGCAAAGCAATTGATGTCTGCCGGCAGCTTCTTCCGATCTGTTTTCGGGGGTTGTTCTTTTCTCATGTCAAGAACGTCGGGCCACCTCACCTGATGGCAGTTCTCAAAAGGTTCGGACAGCATGCATAGTCTACAGCCTGACCCGCTTCACATCGCCTGTGAGCGTGCTGAACCGGACCATGAAATGCGAGTGAGGGATGTTCAGTCCGAGGAACTTCGTCTCGATGTACTCGGTCACCGTGCCGCAGGTACCGATGGTGTCGAAATACGTGTACCGCGTCACCGCTCCGCCCTTTGTTCTCAGGGTGCCCCACTGCAGGGGCTCCACGCCCTTGGCCTTCATGGCCGCAACCTTGTCGTCGTACCCGCTTATGAAAAACCCCATGTGGTGGATGCCGCCGTCCTGCTTTCCGAGGATATCGGAATAGATGTTCTCCACGTCGTTGTTCATCTGGATGAGCTCGACCTCGATGCCGCCGCAGAACCCGATGAGGATTTCCGCATCGAGCTCGATCCTGGCCCCGCGGTAGAATGTCTCCTTTTCGACGAATTCGGCGCGGTACCAGGGTTCGATGGCGTAGATCCTCGAGAAATGCTCTGCGGCGCGAGAGGCGTCACGCACCACCATGCCGATCTGTCCCACCCGGGAAGGGGCGGTTGTCCCCGTCTTTACCCGCGAGTCTCCCTTCATGGTCATCCTCCTGTCACTCTTTCTCATGAAACCTAGACGCACAGCCTTTTCAAGACGGTGAACGGCCGTTCTTGACCTTCACTTCTTCGGCGGCATGAGCATGTCCTGGATGCGCATCATGAAGGAGCCCATGGCGCCCGCGTATTCGGGCGATCCTTCGAGCCGGATGTCGCCGTCCGCCGTGGCGCTCACCGTGTCCTTGCTCTCGGCCAGCACCTTGTAGGCGCCTTCGAGGCCGTTGAAGCGCATGTGGACGAAGGGGGCCTTGCGCGTATAGAGGCCGTGGCCGGCCTTGGTCCTGCCGCCCTTCACCCTGAGGTAGGCCGAAGGTCCTGCCGGGTCTATGGACATCTGGTAGATGCGGTCGGGCTGCTTGGCCGTCCAGGCCGCCATGTCCTCATCGCCCCCCTTGTTGAGCTGGCTCAGCGCATTGGTGATCATGTACATGATGAGCTTCACCTTGAGCTCTCGCTTGGCCGGGTCCTTGGGGTTGACGTTGGGCATCAGCAGCAGGAGGCCCAGCAGGAGCACGACGAGCCTGACCAGGAGCGGGAGCTTCCAGATGCCCCTGGGAAGACCCCCGAAGACGGGGATCCCGCCGGTGAACAGGGCGTTCATCCCGGCTGCATGCTTGAAGGGCAGCATGATATCGGGATTCGGGTGGATGCCCTGGATCACATCGAGTGCCCCGTCCTTGAATTCGAGATAGGCCCCGGTGTCCGTACCCTTGACGCACAGCTGGATCACCCCGTCGAAGCGGGAAAGGAGCTTCTTGAGGGCGGTGTGGTCCGCCTCGTGGAGCACCTTGAAGAGAGGCATGATGGACCGAAGCACGATCCGGTTCGTGAGCATCACCTTGTCTGCCATGGCCGTCCCCCTTATGCCTCGTCTTCCCAGTCTTCGTCCTCTTCGATCTCGAGACGCATGAGTTCGCTCACCGTTCCCACGATGCCGTCCGCGTCGAACTTGTAGAAGTGGTAGAGGTCTTCGGGATAGCCGACGATGGAGTAGCAGTCCGGGACGCCGAGTTTCCGGAAGGCACAGGCCTTGCCGCTCTCCACGATGACCTCGGCCACGGCCGAGCCGAGTCCGCCCATGATGTTGTGATCCTCGACCGTGATGATCCGCCTCGTGTCCTTGACCGCCTGGATGATCACCTCGCGGTCGATGGGCTTGATGGTGTGCATGTTGATGACGCGGGCCGAGAGGCCCTGCCGGTCGAGCACCTCAGCCGCGCGTACCGCCTGGAGGACGCCCACGCCGCAGGCGATGATCGTGACGTCGTGACCGTCGCGCATGGTGATGGCCTTGCCGATTTCATAGCCGTAGTCCTTGGTCTTGTTCACCGGAGGCTCGAAGCCTCTGCCGATACGGATGTACACGGGACCGGGCCATTCCATGGCAGCGGCAACGGCATTGCCCGTCTCCAGGCCGTCGGCCGGGACGATGACGGTCATGTTCGCAAAGGAGCGCATGACCGCAATATCCTCGGTGCAGTGGTGGGTGGAACCGGCCTGCCCGAAGGAGATCCCCGCATGGGTGGAGATGATCTTGACGTTCAGGTTCTGGTAGCAGATGTCGGTCCGCACCTGCTCGGCGCTTCTGAGCGAGGCGAAGGCGGCAAAGGTGGAGACCACGGGCCTGAGTCCTGCCAGGGCGAGCCCCGCTGCCATGCCGAACATGGAGTTCTCGGCGATGCCGACATTGATGAACCGCTGGGGATACTTCTTTCCGAAACGTCCGATCTTCGTGGAACTGGCCAGATCCGCGGTCAATGCCACGAGATCGGGATACGTATCACCGAGCTGGGAGAGGACCTCGCCGTAAACTTCAGCCTGGGTGAGCTTGTCGCCGTCCGTTACCGACCATGTCATGCCTTCAGCCATATGCGCCTCCTCAGCCGAGCAACTCGGCGTAATATTTGTCAATGCACGTAAGCGCCTGATCCCTCAAGTCGGAATTCAACCCGCCGTAGTGCCACTGTGCCTGACCTTCCATGAGGTCCACACACTTGCCCTTGACGGTCCTGCAGATGATGACGAAGGGCTTGCCCTTGGAGGCCCGCGCCTTCTCGACGGCCTCGCCGATGGCGGCAAAGTCGTGCCCGTCTATGGTGAGTGTTTCCCAGCCGAAGGCCTTGAACTTCGCATCTATGGGTTCCAGGGTGGTGATCTGCTCGGTGAGGCCGTCGATCATGAGATTGTTCCGGTCGATGAAGGCCGTGAGGTTGTCGAGTTTGTGGTGCCCGGCCAGGATGGCCGCCTCCCAGACCGTGCCCTCGCAGAGCTCGCCGTCGCCCATCATCACGTAGGTGCGGAAATTCCTCTTTGTCAATCTGGCGCCTACGGCCAGCCCGACGGCGATGGCGAGCCCGTGGCCAAGCGAGCCGGTGGAGGCATCGCAGCCCTTGACCTTGAGGCTGTCCAGGTGCATGCCGAAGGGGCTGCCGGTCTTGTTGAAGTTTTTCAGGAGCGCCTTGTCGAAGTAGCCCTTGTCGCCCAGGACGGACGCCCATCCGATGCCGCCGTGGCCCTTGCTCAGGATGAACCGGTCGCGGTCTTCCCAGTCAGGCCTGGCGGGATCGATGGTGAGGTACTTGTAGTAGAGGGCCACGAGCACATCGGTCTGGGAAAGCGAGCCGCCGATGTGCGATCCCCCGCAGGTGAAGGTGGTTTCAACGATGGCCTTCCTGATCTCCCATGCCTTTTTGGTGAGTCCTTTTATCTCTTCTTGCGTAAGCGGCATTTGAACCTCCTCTTGATCGGTATCTTTAAAAGGCCCCATGCCGGGCCTTGTTCACGAGCTTCTCAATGGTGTTCAGCACCACGAGCGGTACGTCTCTGGCGTCGAAGAAGGGGGAGGGCATGCCGAAAAGAAAGGGCAGCACGCTCGTGAGCTTGGCGGCCCCGATGGGGCATCCCTTCACCCGCTTGACGCGCCCCGCTTTGATCGTCCCTTTGACCTCGGTGCAGTCGCCGATGAGCAGGCAGACCCCGCTGCCGGCATCCACATCCCCCTCGTAGATGCCCGTGACGATGGCCCCCTCACGGGCATTCTTCAAAGAGCCGGGCCGGCGTGCGTCTATCGTGCCGAGGCTTCCCTTCACCGCAGCCATGCACCCGCCGTAGCAGATCTTACCCGTGTTCGGGCCGATCCCCTCGTGGAAGCGGATCTTTGTGTCCAGCTTCTGGATGTCTTGGAACTCGCTCACGATCCCTTCAGTCCTCTTTGCGAGCTCTTCGATGCCGATATCACCCAGGATTTCTATCGAACCGGGCTCGATGGACCCGTAGCCCCGTTCCGAGGCGATGCGCAGATGGTGAACGTCCTGTGGCCTGTACCCGAGGATCTGGGCAGCCGCGACGTCGGAGGCGACGGGGTCGTTGCTGATCATGATGAGCCCCAGATGAAAAGGCTTGGCGCAGGATTCGAAGCCGTGGCCGATGGTGATGGCATCGGTGACGACGAGGTCCGGGTAGCCGATCTCCAGCACGTCCACGATCTTCTCGTTCAGGCGGTCGTCGTGATAGAGCATGCGCTCCTTGTGGAGCAGGCTGCCGATGTTGAGCTTCAGCGCGTTCGTGATCTCGCAGCAGATATGAAACTTGAGCTTGGGCATCCAGATTTTGAAATCCGCCCCGTGGATGAGCCGCGGGCACAAAAGCGTCCGGTGACAGCTGGACCTCTTCAGGGACACCTTCACATACGTGTCTTCATTGAAATCGACAATGGGCACCCGGTGCTTCTGCCCCATTTCATAGTACCCGGATTCCTTGAAGTTCAGGCGTGTGGGGATCGCATACCCGCCGGATTCGCCGATGGACAGATCCGTGACCGCGGCATACTCCCTGACCTGGTCCGCCACGATGCCCACAAGCCCCGGGTTGGTGAAGGCGTGCTGCGAATAGTTCTTGTTGGCAAAGACCACGTTCGGCTTGATGAGCACCTTGCCGCCGGGCTTGCGGCCGAGCAGCTCGAACCCCTCACGTACGACCGCCTCCATGGCGGCCGGATGGTACCCTTCAACCCTGCGCAGTAAAACCCACCGGTCCTTGGGCATGTCTCCTCCTTTTCCGTCGTGCTTTGTTCAGGGTGCTTTACGTGAGCGAGTCATTCTTAAAACAGCTCATTTTCCCATCTTCCTGCGTGTTATCCGGACAACCATGTCCGATGTCACCCGGGTGAGCCACCCGTTGGAGAGACGGTGCACGAGATAGAGGAAGCGGGTGGAGGCTCCGGGAATGAACAGGTACTGTTCCCTGGCCACGGCCTTCACGATGACATGGGCCGCATATTCCGGCGTCAGGAACCCGCCCAGGCTTTTCATGGCCCGGCCCTCCGGGGGCAGGGTCTTTGCCTCGTCCAGGTTCATGGGGGTGTCGACCTCGGGAGGACAGACCACGGTGAGCTTCATGTGCATCGGTTTCAGCTCATAGCGCAGGCTGTCGGAAAACCCCAGGAGCGCGGCCTTGGAAGTCCCGTAGGCCGTGTAGCCGAACATCCCGAAGAGGCCGGCGGCCGATGAAAGGATCACCACGTGGCCTCGCTTTGGTTTCATGGCAGGAAGCAGGGAGTGGATCATGTTTCGTGGGCCGTAGAGGTTGATCTTCGTCACCTCGTCGAACATGGCGTGGGTGATGTTCTCGAAATGATCGGCATACTTGTTGATGCCTGCGCTGCAGACGAGGACATCGGGCGCCCCGTACGCCTCGAGGGCGGTTTTCATCACCCGCTCGACTTCGCCATGGTCGGCCACATCCACGCACAGCGTCCCGATCTTCTGCGTGGTGGTGCGCCTCGATTTCTCCATGAAGTGCCGGGCCGCTTCCAGCTTCTGCTCATTTCGTGCGAGCAAGAGCAGGTTCGCTCCCTTTCCGGCGAAGATCCTGCCCATCTCGAGCCCGATGCCGCTAGAGCCCCCGGTGATGTAGATCATCTTCCCTTCAAAACTTTTCATGGCAGCAGCCCCCTGTCAACGAGGTATCGCCCTGGTGTCGCCCGTGATGCGGCCGAGACCGACGAGCCGCTCCGGCATGCCGAGGTTGATGCCGAAGGCCTTTGTTTCGATGAGTTCGAGGATGAGACCGGCGCGGGAGATCCAGACCGCCCCGGCTTGCCGGCTGTTTCTGCCAAGGGTTCAACATGCGATGTCCCCCCTCTTCAATCCGCTTACGCAGAATTCAACTGTCATGTAAGAGTAACGCTGTTGACCTTATAAATCAAGCACGTTATATTTGAATAATATCATTCAGGTAAAAAATAAAAAAGGGATTTCTCAATCGGCGGCGGGAACTCGCTTTCCCGCGGTTGTTTCCCCGGTGAACGGCAGAAGCACCTCTTCGAGGATACGGTCGATGGTACCCCGGAGATCCCAGACCTCGAGCGTGACCCGGCTGATAGAAAGAGAGACCATGCCGTGCAAGGTGCTCCAGAGATGGAGCAGACGCACCGGTATTTCGTCCGTGGAGATGCTTGCGTTATATGCAGCCACTTCGGTGAGGATAGCGGTCCCTATCTCGGCGATCTTCAAGGCGACCTTGTTCTGCCGGTCGGCAACCTCTTCCATCCTGGTACCCACGTAGTCGGCGTACTTCGGGGTATCCATGCTGAACATGATATTGTAGGAATGCTTGTTTTCGATGCCCCAGCGCACATAAGTGGTGACGGCGGCGCGCATTTTCTCCACGGGGTTCTCGGACGACTGGTAAGCGGTGCAGAACTGCTCCGCGAGCTCCTGAAAACCCTTGATCAGGACCATCAGGTAGAGCTCATCCTTGTTGGAGTAGTAGTTGTATATCGTTTTGGCCGTTACCCCAAGCCGCAGGGCGAGCTTGCGCATGCTCAGATTGGCATAGCCGTCCTGGTTGATGATGAACAACGCTTCCGTGAGTATGCGTTCGCGGATGGCTTCAATTACTTCGGCAGAGGCTGGTGCCTTGGGCATGCGGTCTCCTTCAGGCTCTTCTCTTATACATGTTCGCCTCGGGTTTCAAGAGATGTATTGCGAAGGATCCTCGGCACCACGACGGACATTCCCTCCTGTCATGCGAAGAAGACGAACGAGCCCAGGGGAGGCCCTTCGATTCGATGCTCCTGGGCGTGCAGGATAAGGATTCGGCCCGTTCGACTGCGGGGCGCGTGGCAGGCTAGGGGAGCTCATTCCTTGATGGCGGCATGTATCTTCCTGGCATTCAGGGTCGTTTCCAGTGCCACGGGGTCGATCTCCACCATGAACCCGCGTTTGCCGCCGTTGATGAAGATGCGCTCCAGGTCGAAGATGGAGGCCTCGGCGTACACCGGAAGCCTGGTGCGTGTCCCGAAGGGGCTGATGCCGCCTACCAGGTAACCGGTATAGCGCTGGGCATCCTTCATGTCGCACGGCTCTACCCGCTTCACGTTCAGCTCCCTGGCGAGCTGCTTGGTGGAAACCTCCCGGTCGCCGTGCATGAGGACGATGAAGGCCTCATGGTTCTCCTGCTCCATGACGAGCGTCTTGATCACGCAGTGTTCGGGAATGTGGAGGCTTTCCGACACATGATGCGTTCCCCCGTGATCCGCAAAGGGATACAGGTGAGCGGTGAAATCGATCTTCTTCTCGCGGAGGAAGCGAACAGCCTGGGTGATGGGGTACTCTTCCTTTGCCATGGCCTATGAACGACCTTTCACCACACTGCAGCTGCACCCGTTCCCCGTAGCGCACGGGGTACGATTCATGCGCCGCCTATACGATGCCCCTCGAGGGAACCCTCAGTGGGTCTGCACCTGGACATAGGTGCTCTGCCCGCTCCGGTGATCCAGGGCCAGGATGGTCACCTCCTGTTTCTGCTGGAGCACGCTTACGATCCCCGCGAAGTCGTCCATGCTCTGGATGGCCTGCCCGTCTATCTCGAGGATGAGGTCCCCCACCTCGAAACCGATCTCCGCCATGGGGCCTTTCGGCTCGAGCCATTTCACGACGACGCCGGAATCGACGCCGTAGTTTTCCGCCTCTTGTGCCTTGAGAGGACGCACCTCCACGCCGAGCCGTTCCTTCACTGCAGCGGTGAGGTATTTCAGGGAGTCTTCCAGATCACCCACAGGGATCTTGAGGTCCATCTCCTTTCCGCCACGCAGCACGGTCATCCGGAGAGTATTGGAGATTGGTGCGGCCGCCACCTGATTCCTGAGGCTTGCGGAGTCCTTGACCTCTTTCCCATCCAGTTTCAGAACGATATCGCCCTTCTTCAGCCCCGCCCTGTCCGCAGGGCCTCCCTTGATCACGTCCATCACGGCAGCGCCCCGGGGCAGCTCCATCTTGAGGGATGTTGCCGTTCCCGGGTCGATATCCTGGATGCTGACGCCGATCCACCCCCGCTTGACCTTGCCGTAGGATACGAGCGCCTGGGCAATGGAGACCACGAGGTTGCTCGGGATGGCGAACCCGATCCCTTCGAATCCTCCGGACTCAGAGGCGATGACGGAATTGATGCCGATGACCTCCCCTTTGAGATTGAGCAGAGGTCCCCCGCTGTTCCCGGGGTTGATGGCGGCATCCGTCTGAAGGAAGTCCTGGTAGTTGCCCGGATCCGTGATGTCCTGCCGGTGCTTGGCACTGATGATGCCGTGGGTCACGGTCTGGTCGAGCCCTCGCGGGTGACCGATGGTGATCACCCATTCACCGACCTCGACCTTGTCGGAATCGCCGAACACGACGCAGGGCAGCTTGCCCTCGGGCGGTATCCTGATCACGGCAAGATCCGTCTTGACATCTCTGCCCACGAGCCGGGCGGGGTAGGACTTCCCCGTGGAGAGGACGACCTTGATGTCGGTGGCGTCCTCGATGACGTGGTTGTTGGTGAGGATGTCACCCTTGTCATCGATGATCACGCCTGTCCCGAGCGCCTTGAGTTCGCGCTTGAATTTCCTCTGTGTCTG
>JAJFUP010000004.1 GCA_021372395.1 Deltaproteobacteria bacterium | reverse complement strand
CATGCTGGGAGACGAACGGGCCTTTGAGCACCTCAAGGTCATGATGGATGACGAGGAGTGGATCCGTTTCTCCGCCATCGAAGCCCTTGCGCAGATGCCCGGCGAACAGACCGTGAACTTCCTCATGAATCAGCTCGAGCGCATGTCATCCGATGAACTCACCGTATCGGCCATCCTGGAAAACCTGGGCAGGCTGAAGCCCAGAAAGTGTGTTCCCGCACTGGTTGAACGGCTCAAAAACACCAGCGCATACATGGAGACCGCCATCGTTCAGACCCTCTTGGCTATCCTCTCCCCCGAGGAGATCGGGGGGTTTTCCGCCGGCGATACCCATGTCATCAAGTCCATCCTCGACCGCCATATCGCGCAGGCCGAAGGCGAAATGCTCACCCGCATGCTCCTGGTGCTCTCCCGGGTCGGTGATCGCCAGAGCATCAGCGCCATGATCGAGCTGGCCCGGGGTACCGATCCCGACACCCAGGCCGATCAATGGTCGGCGCTCACTGAGGCATTCACCCGCATCCATGACGCGGAATCGATGGTCGAGCTTCTTGATATGGACGACAAGCTCAGGATCCTTGGGGCCAATGTCCTGGCCAAGATCGGGGGGGAAGCCGGCGCCCGGGAAATCACCCGTCGGATCTTCTCCTGCCAGGGGTATGTGAAGCGCGCACTGACCGACGCCCTTGCCGCCATCGGTGACCCATCCACCAGTGAGACGTTCCTGAAACTCATCCACGAGGGCGATGGACACGTGATTTCCTCCTCTCTCCGCGCGCTCGGTACCTTTGCGAACCCGGAAGACATCAGAGAGATCGAGCCGTTCCTTGCCCATCGTTATCCGGATGTGAGGGAGTCGGCCCTGAACGGGATCGTCCGGATCGGGACCATGCAAGCCGAAGAGTTGTTTGTCCGCATGACAGAGGACCCGGATCCTTCACGATGCATCATCGGCCTGAGCGGCCTTTCGCGCATCAAAGGCTCCCATCTGCAGCCGTCTGCCCACAGGCTCCTGAAAAATGACGACCCGGGAGTGAGGGCCGCCGCCGCCGGGGTGATCCGGGACGAGGATCTCCCCATCGCCATTGATACCCTTGCGGAACTCCTGCATGATGAGCATGAGCAGATCCGCTACATGGCAATGGACATCGTGGGCATGAAGAGGATCCAGGATCTGCGGCCTCATCTGGAGAATGCCCTCTCCGGCCGTGACATGTGGGCCGCATCCCATGCCATCGAGGGCATGAGAGCCTTCCACGATGAGCGCGCAAAGGCGAAACTCCTTGCGCTCCTCGAGCACGGGTCGGACTTCCTGAGGATCTCCTCGGCAAAGGCCCTTGGCAGGTGGGGCGACGAGTCCCTGGCGCAAGAGATGGAGCCCCACCTCGACGACCCGAACCCCGATGTGGCCAGGGCCATTGCCGAGGCCATAGACAGTCTGCAGGGAGGGTGCATCTGAGATGAAAGCGAGTGTGCTGGAACGTATCAGGAATATCGAGGACCTCCCCACCCTGCCGTCGGTAGCGATCGAGGTCCTGGGCCTCGCCCACTCCCCCGATGTCTCCATCCAGCGCATCGCCGAGTGCATTCACCAGGACCCCCCGCTCGCAGCCAAGGTTCTGAAGCTGGCCAATTCCGTGTTCTACCGCAGGGGTGACCGGAAGGTCGAGACCCTGCACCACGCGATCATCTTTCTGGGGCTTGCCGAGATCATCAATATCGCCACGACGGTATCGGTCTTTTCCGCCCTGGCTCCCGGTAAAAGGTCCGAGGCGTCTATCAGGGAGAGCTTCTGGGATCACAGCGTGGCAACCGGCCTGATTGCACGGCACCTCGACAAGAAGCTCGGGATGAAATCCCTGGGCAGGGAGTTCGTGGCAGGGCTTCTGCACGATATCGGGAAGATCATCCTCGACCAGCACTTTCATGCGGAGTTCATGGAGGCGTACAGGGTCTCCATCGAACAGGACAGGGCCATGTTCGAGACTGAGATGGAATTCTGTGGAACGAACCACATGGAGCTCGGCTATTTCATTGTCCAGAAGTGGAACCTCCCTGAATACCTGGCAGATGTCATCCTGTATCACCACCAGCCCTCACACGCGACGCACCAGGCCATGGCCGCACTCGTTTCCGTTGCAGACCTGCTGGCAAAGGCGGTGACGCTCCCCTGCGGCGGCGACAGGATGTCCTTCATCCTCTCGGACCAGGAGTCGTGGCACGTTCTGAAGGACCGGGGGTATGCCGTCGACGACCTCGACATGGAACGGATAACCTTCGAGATGGAATCCATCGGCGAACAGGTACGCAGCTACATCAGTACCGTCATGGAGCCAACCTCACCGGAGTATGTGCATGGATGATAAATTAAGGCCCGCATACCCGGTCATGAAGGATGAAACCTTCATCCTCCTTCGGGACTTCATCTACGAACATTCCGGCATCTACTTTGCCGACACCAAGAAGGGGCAGCTTGAGGCGAGGCTGATGATGCGACTCAGGGCCAGCAACCTCCCTGACTATGACAAGTATTACTACATGCTCAAGTATGACCCCCAGGCAGCCCGGGAACTGCGTGCACTGTTCGACTCGGTGACTACCAACGAGACCAGCTTCTACAGGAGCCCGCCGCAGATCCAGGCATTCCAGGAGAAGGTGCTCCCCGAGCTCATCACCAGGAGAGAGAAGAAGGGCGAACGGATGCTCCGCCTCTGGTCCGCAGGGTGCTCCACAGGGGAAGAGCCCTACACCTTGGGGATCGTGGTCAAGGAGGTGCTCAAAAACGCCCTGCCTGACTGGAACATGAGGATCGTGGCCAGCGACATCAGCGAAAAGGCTCTCAAGTCGGCAAAAACTGCAAGCTACAGCGAGTACTCTCTCAGGGGAGTGCCACCTGAGATAAAGCAGAGATACTTCAACGCTCACGACGGGATGTACCAGATGAACGAAGATGTCTCCCGGCTCGTGGAACTTCAGTATCTCAACCTGAGCGACACCAAACGGGTCCAGCTCATGAAGGGTTTCGACGTCATCTTCTGCAGAAACGTCCTCATCTATTTCGACGACGCGGCCAGGAAGCGCTTCGTTTCGCAACTCTACGACAGCCTCAACCACGGAGGCTACCTCTTCATCGGACACTCGGAGTCGCTCCATAACATATCGAGGGCCTTCAAGCTCGTGCATTTCCCCGGGGCCCTGGGATACAAGAAGGAGTGAACACGGAACATATGGACACGATACTGATTGTGGACGACTCGGCCACGGTAAGGAAGTTTCTCTCCTTTACCCTGAAGGCCAAGAACTACCGGTGCATCGAGGCTGCAGACGGGTTCGAGGCCCTCGAGAAGCTTGCCCGGAACCAGGATATCAAGCTCATCATCTCGGACCTGAACATGCCCACCATGGACGGCATCGAGTTCATCGGCACGGTCAGGCAGGATCCCCTGTACCATGACATCCCCATCATCATGCTGACCACCGAAAACAGCCCTGAGAACCGGAAGCTCGCTTTCGACGCCGGGGCGAACCTCTACATGGTCAAGCCGTCACCGGCCCACATCATCCTGTTCAAGGTGCAGAGTCTGCTGGAGGCGGATCAGTAAGGGATCTCCGGATTCCCCTTCCCTGCGGGCCGCTCACCCGGCCATGGACAGGAGGACCTCGGTCACAGCATCCTTGTGCTCGAGCATCAGCAGCCGGGCGAGACGGCCGGGGCCAAAGAGAAGCTCTCCCAGCGTTGCGGCATTCACGTCGAGGCGCACAGCCAGAATGCGGGGGCCGTGCCGGCGCAGCAGCGACTCCACATTCCGATAAAAGCGCTCGGCCCCATCGTCGGCGAGCAGCAGCAGACGAGAAACGCGAACACCACGCTCCACAGCGCTTTTCCGATCAGCCAGGCTGAGCCCCTGTTGCTCAAGCGCGAGCCTCTTCTCCGCGTTCTCCAGGCCCCGCACCACCCGTCCGGCACGGTATGCATTCCGCAGCGACGCCTCCAGCTCCGGGTTGAGCACGGCCACCGGCACCTCAACGGTCCCGTCTGGCCAGAGCAGCCGGGTATGCGTGGTCAGCATGCCGAGGATCTTTTGCCCGCGCGGGTCCGATTCCACGAGCCTGGGCAGGCGTAACACCTCAGTGCTCATGCTCGCCCTCCGGTCCCGGTGCAGCCACTTCCTGGACAGAGCCGCCCCTGAGGGCCGTCTCCACGGGAGCAGGACACTCGATGGCCTCTCCATGCTCGGGTGCTGTCAGGTCCTTGAGCCGGTTGGCGGATGGAAGAACACGCGATTCGAACGAGCCGAGCGCCGCATTGAACGCATCCGTCGACCGCTGGATACCGTCACGGATCCTCTCGAAGTGCCGCACAAAGGTCTTGATGCGATCGAAGAGTTCGGTGCCGGTCTCCCAGATCTTCTTCGCATTCTCGGATGCGCTCTGCTGCTGCCAGCTCATGGCAACCGAGCGAAGCAGCGCGATGAGCGTGACCGGAGTGGCGATGAGGATGCGCCTCTCGATACCGTCTTCGATGAGGGTCTTGTCCTGGTCCAGGGCGGCGCCGAAGAACGCCTCTCCGGGCAGGAACAGGACCACGAAATCGGGCGTGGGGCTGAACTGCTTCCAGTAGTCTTTCAAGGAAAGGGCGTTCATATGGTCACGGACGGACCTGGCATGACGGGCGAGGCATGCGGCCTGTATGCCGGTGTCCGTTGCTTCGTAGGCCTCGAGATAGGCTCGAAGCGGCACCTTGGCATCGATGACCACCTGGCGCCCTTCAGGGAGCTTTACGATCAGGTCCGGTCGCTTCCTGCCCGTTTCACCCTCGCTGAACGGCTGCTCCACGAAATCGCAGTGGGAGGACATGCCCGAGAGCTCCACCACCCGTTTGAGCGTGATCTCGCCCCACCTGCCCCTGGCCTGGGGCTCCTTCAGGGCTGAAGCCAGCGTCCTGGTCTGGTCGGTGAGCCTGTCCTGCATCTTCACGAGCTCCTCGATGTGGCGGCTGATGTCGCCGTAGGCAGCCCGGCGTGAGCCCTCGATGGCCTGGATCTGGGTTTCATACCTTTTGAGCGATTCCTCCAGGGGCTTCACACAAGCCTCCACGGCACCCTGCCTTTTCTCGAAATCGCCCTTCATCTCGGCAAGCACCGCCTGCATGGTCTTGTCCGCGAGCTGGATGAACGATTGGTTGTTCTGATTCAGCGCATCGAGCGAGATGGCCTTGAATGTCTCGGTGAGCTGCCTGGCTGCACTGTCCAGCAGGGCCTTCTGCTCTCCCAGGGAGGACTGTGCTTCGACGAGCCTGGTCTCGAGGCGCGCCCGCTCCATGCGCTCCAGCTCTGTGGACCCCCTAGCCTCGGCGAGCTCCTGCCTGAGCCCGGCCTCAACGGTGCGGTTTTCCGCCACAGCCTTCGCAGAAGCCTTCAGCTCTCCCGAATACTGGGCACGGGCAAAGAACCACCCGGCCATGCAGCCTGCGACAAATGCACCTGCAAGAAAAAGGTATTCCATGACACCCCTCTTTTCAACTCATCGATACTGCTCCTTCTCCTTAGTCCCTGCAGACACGGGCAAACAAGCATATTATAGACAGATACCGGCAGGGAGTGCACACCCGGGAAGGAACGGATCGGGAATTACGAACAATCTTCACCGGAGGTTATCGGCGCGCCTGATTTTATGCTGTATGCACCGCCACGGCTTACGATGAGGTGATCGTGGACGGCGATGCCCACACGGGAACAGACATCGGTCAGGAGCCTCGTGAGATGCATGTCGTGGTCGGATGCCTTCAGCGTGCCGGAAGGGTGATTGTGCACAAGGATGAGCGCCGAGGCCCCCTGGTCCAGCGCAATTTTCAAGACCTCCCTCGGGTAGATGTGCGCCATGTCCACGGTTCCCTCGGCAATGACCTGGGAGTGGATGAGTCTGCCTGCAGCGTTGAGGCAGAGCAGCATGAACCGCTCCTTCGGGCTGCCGCCGATCTCGCCCCGCAGATAGTCGACGACGTTCTCCGGACCATTGATGATGGTCGATCGATCTTCTCTGGGCTCCATGTAGCGGCTCATGCAGGCACGAACGAGCCTGATCAGCGTCGAGGCGTACTCGCCCACGCCGTCTATTGCCTCGATCCGCTCGCACGGGGCGTCAAATACCGCAGGGAGCGATCCGAACTCATCGATGATCCTCTTGGCCAGAGGTTTCGTGTCGATGCGCGCAATGGAGTAGCCGAGCAGCATCTCCAGGATCTCGTAGTCCTGAAGCGCCTGCCTCCCTGCCTTTCTGAAGCGTTCCCTGAGCCTTTTGCGGTGGCCGGCATAGTGTGCGGTTTTCTTCGTACCGGTCATGTAGGACCTCCTCACGTACAGCCCGTCCGGTAGAAGGACCACGGCAGGATCTCGCCCACCGGTCTTTCCCTCAGGGCATAGTAATCGGGGTTCCGCGGCCAGTCCTTCATGAGCCGCTGCCACGAACCCTGCTCCCCCCTTGCCATCTCCAGGATGAGGCCGAAGACATTCCTGTCACCGCGACACAAGAGAGCCTGGAGATACGCCCACTTGGGCCCCTCGTAGCTCACGGTCACATTGCTTTCGGACTTGAGCGCCCTTGCGATCCTGGAAAGACGGGCCTTCGCATCGCCCGGCTCCACCATGGCCTGGCGCTCAAACGGGGTATGCGGCTTGGGCACCATGGTGTTTATGGAAACGTTGATCGTCCCGATCCTCCTGTTGCCCCGGGAGACGTGGATGAAGGTCTGGCGGATGCGCTTGACGAGATCGACGGTCTCATCGAGGTCATGGATCTCCTCTCCGGGCAGCCCCACCATGAAGTAGAGCTTGATATCCCGGATGCCCGATGAGATCAGGGCGCGGACGTCTTCCAGGATCACCTCGTTGCCGATGCGCTTGCCCAGGGCGAACCTCAGCTCCTCGGATCCTGTCTCGGGCGCCAGGGTAACACCCGCTACCCTCGAGTCCTTGAGCGCCCGCAGCAGATCTTCGCCTATGGTTCCGGGTCTGAGCGACGGTGCGGCCACCTTCAGGCCGCGTTTCCTCATCTCCTCGAAGATCACGGCGGCCTGCGGATGATTATTGAGCGACGTGCTGACCAGGCCCACCTTGCTTCTCAGCTGCGCCGCCTCGTCGAAGACCGGCAGCAGCCTGTCCACGGGTACGCTCCGATACGGGGAGTTCATCTCCCGGGCGCTGCAGAATCTGCACTGGAAAGGGCATCCCCTGGCCGCCTCCACCAGGTACATGTCCCCGAAGGCGGTGTCCGGTGTCATGACAGCGGTGCGGGCAGGGTCCTCCAGGGGGTCGACGAGGGAAAGCATGGGCTTGGGACCGGTGAAACCCCGGATGGCCTCCCCCTCGACAACGGGGGATGTCCTGGCCGGAAGGTACACGCCGGGGACCAGGCTTATGCGGTCGAGGAATTCTTCGTACCCGGTACTTTTCGTGAAGGCTTCGTGGAGCATGTCGGGCAGCGTCTCGCCGTCACCCAGAAAGCAGAGGTCAAGGGCCTCGGCAAGGGGCTCAGGGTTGGCGCTCAGCGCTGCCCCCCCCGCCATCACGATGGGGCATCCCTTTCTTGTGCTGGAGCTCACCGGGATGCCTTTCTCCAGGAGCATCCTGAGCGCCGCAGGGTAATCAAGCTCGTAGGAGAGGGAAAAAGCGATGAGGTGAAAATCATGCAAGGCTCTGCCGGACTCCACCGAACGGGGGCAATCGGTGAAGAACCGCTCGCACAGGATGCCTTTGTGCGCGTTGAAGAGGCGGTACATGGTCTGGAACCCGAGGTTCGACATGCCCACCCAGTACGTGTTGGGATAGACCAGGGCGAGGTTCAGCTTCCCGCCGGGGTCTTTGCGTATGGCTCCCGTCTCATTCAACATCGATCCCGAGGCTCTTGATCTTCCTGTGCAGATTGCTCCGCTCCACCCCGATGACGTCCGCTGTCTTGGAAATGTTGTTTCCGCACTGCACGAGCTTGCGCTCGATGAAGATCCGCTCGAACTCGGAGCGGGCATCCTTGAGCTCCTGCATGTCGAAGATCTTGTCCATTTCAGAGGTGGTCCTGGTGCCCAGCGGCATGATGTCGTCCGCAGTGATGACATCCCCGGGCGTCATGATCACGAGCCTCTCGATGATGTTCTTGAGCTCTCTCACGTTGCCCGGCCAGTCGTGCTGCATGAGTTTCTTTATGGCCCCGTCGGTGATGGTCTTCTTGCTGCCCTTTGCCGGGGAGAAGGTCCGCAGGAAGTGGGCGGAAAGCTCCGGGATGTCCTCGCGTCGATCTATGAGCCTGGGCACGTAGATGGGGATGACATTGAGCCGGTAGTAGAGGTCCTGCCTGAAACGGCCCTCCGTGATCTCGTGCTCCAGGTTCTTGTTGGTAGCCGTGAGCACGCGCACATCCACCTGGATGGTCTGGGAGCCCCCGACCCTCTCGAAGCGCTGTTCCTGGAGGATGCGCAGGATCTTCGCCTGGGTGGGCATGCTCATGTCCCCTATCTCGTCCAGAAAGAGCGTGCCGTTATGGGCCAGGTCGAACTTCCCCCGCTTGCGCTCGGCGGCGCCGGTAAACGCCCCCTTCTCGTGTCCGAAAAGCTCGCTCTCGATGAGCTCTTCGGGGATGGCCGCGCAATTGACCTCGACGAAGGGGTAGCTCGACCTCATGCTCTTCTGGTGGATTCTGCGGGCCACGAGCTCCTTTCCTGTGCCGTTCTCCCCCAGGATGAGCACCCAGGCATCGGTGGGGGCGACACGGTCGATCTGATACTTGAGCTTCATGATCGCGCTCGAGGACCCGACGATCTCGTCGTCCTTCTCCGTCTTTTTCCTCAGGAGCGCGTTCTCTTCCTCCAGGGCCTTTATGTGCAGCGTGTTGTTGATGGTGATGATGATCTTGTTGAGGTCCAGCGGCTTCTCGATGAAGTCCAGTGCGCCGAGCCGGGTGGCGCGAATGGCGGTCTCGATGGATCCGTGGCCGGTCATGATGATGACAGGGATGGTAAACCCGCTGTTCTTGAGCTCTTCCAGGAGCTGCAGGCCGTCCTTGCCGGGCATCCAGATGTCCAGGAGTATCAGGTCCACGTCCTGTTTCTCGATGATCCTGACGGCATCCTCGCCGCATCCGGCAAGCAGCGTATTGTATCCTTCATCCTCGAGCCCGCCCTTCAGCGAGAGCCGGATATTTTCTTCGTCGTCCACGATCAGTATGGTGTGCTTCATGCTCTACTCCTTGACTGGCAACTCTATGCTGAAGACGGTTCCGGTCGGTTCGCTGTCTTTAACGCGAATGAAGCCGTTGTGGTCTGAGATGATCCTGTTCACAATCACCAGGCCCAGCCCCGTACCACCCCTCTTGGTGGAGAAATACGGCTCGAACATCCTCTCCTTTACACTCTGCGGGATGCCCGGCCCCGTGTCGATGATGTCGAGGGTGGCGATGTGAACCTCGGGATCATAGCCCGTACGGATGGTGATCCTCCTGTCCTGCCCTCCGCCCTCCCTGAGGGCCGTGGTGGCGTTCTCCAGGAGGTTGGTGACGGCCCTGCTCATCTGGGACCTGTCGATCTCCAGCCTGGGCAGGTTTTCTTCCAGTTCGAGAACATACTCCACCTCCGGATGCGCCTGGCGGTAGAGGGCCACCGCATCCGAGACCACGGTGTTCAGGTTGTCCGGCACCGGCATGGACGTGGGCATCTTGGCGAACGCGGAAAACTCGTTCACCAGGCGCTTCATCTCTTCGACCTCGCTGATGATGACGCGCGTGCACTCGTCGAAGACCTGCGCATCGTCGCCGAGCTTCTCCAGGTACCTGCGCCTGAGCCTCTGGGCCGAGAGCTGGATGGGTGTCAGCGGGTTCTTCACCTCGTGGGCGATCCTCCGGGCCACCTCCCTCCAGGCGGCCATGCGCTGCATCTTCTGGAGCTGTGTAAGGTCGTCGAAGACGAGCACCATGCCGATATGCTCGCCATTGTCCCCGAAAAGCAGCGAGGCCTGCCCCAGGAGCGTCATCCACTTTCCGTCGAGCGAGATGGTGATCTGTTTCTGGGTGGTAGCGCCCTTGGATGTCTTGAGGCTGGTTACGATCTCGCTGGCAATGGGGAGATACTCGCCCGAGAGGACCTCGGTGATGGCCTTGCCCACGACCCGTTCGGGAGTCAGTGCGAGCATGGCCTGCGCCGAAGGGTTGATCATGGCCACGTATCCGTCCCTGCCGATGGTGATCACCCCCGTGGAGATGGTGTTCAGGACCGTCTCGATGTAGCGGTTTCTGGCTGCGATCTCGTTGTACGCGCTCTCCAGATTCCTGCGGGAGGCCTTCAGGTCGTCCACCATGACGTTGAAGTCCGCCACCAGGATGCCCAGTTCATCGTTCGAGTGGACATCGATCCTGAACCCCAGGTCGCCCTTGGAGATCCTCTGGGTGCCTTCCACGAGCTTCTCGATGGGGTTGATGAGCCCCTTGGCGATATTCAGGCCGAACCAGACGGCCGAGAAGATCACGAGCAGCGTCAGCGAGGTGAGGATGATGATGTAGTTGGTCTTGATGGGGCTCTTCAGGCGAAGGCTCTGAGAGTAGTCGGTGAAGGACGACCTGATGAGAGAGAGCCTCCCCGAGAGACTCTCGGGGATGTAGTAATCCACCACGAGCACGCCTACCACGTCCGCCTGATTGAAGGAGGACCGGATGGGAACGATCCCTTCGATAATGTCCGCCTCGCCTTTCTGCTCCACGATGGACGTGTCCTTCCCCAGCATGGCCGACCTGACGAGGCCGGACTCGGGGCTCGGCATGGTCTTGTCCTTCATGTCCGGGGACAGGATCTTCACGAGTTCCTCGCCCTGGGAGGAAAAGACGACCACGGAGGACAGCCTGAACAGGGTCATCTTCCCCTCGATCATGGACTTCAGGACATCGAGGTTCTCCTCCTTCAGGAGCCTGCGCTCGGTGATCTCCTTCGAGATGGAGGTGGCATAGTGGATGGCATCGATGGATGCCTCCTTGTAGTAGATGTTCGCCACGTTCATGGATTCCTCGATGGCCCTCTCGACCTCGCTCGAGAGCCATCCTTCCATGCTCCGGTTCAGAAAGACGACGCTCGTGAAGAAGAGCACCGCCGTGGGTATGATGGTGAGGGT
>JAJFUP010000002.1 GCA_021372395.1 Deltaproteobacteria bacterium | reverse complement strand
GTCAAGGACGCCCAGGACGAGCTGAAACGCACGGAGATGAACCTTCTCAAACCGTGGAGCAAGGAGCTCGACGACATCATAAAGGGCTATGCGCAGAAAAACGGGTATGACCTTGTTCTGGACAAGTCAAACCCCGTGATCGTCTATGCGTCGGGCAAGATCAACATCACCAGCCAGATCATGGATCTCTTCAACAAGCGCTACCAGGAGAAGTCCGGCAAGGCCAAGCCGAAGAAATAACATCGGGGGGGTCATAGCCCCCGATTGCACACTGCCCGCATAGGGACGGACAAACCCTGTCCGGACGGTTCAGTTTTGCGTGCTCTCCATGATGAAACCCAGGAATGAGTACGCCGCAATGACCGTTATGATGATCACCACGATCATGACCAGGGTCCGGGCATCACCCCCTGTCGGAAGATCGGGAGAGGCGACAGCCAGCAGATGGATCTGACGGGGAGACAGGGAGGAGAGCTTGGACGTCACTTCGTCCGGGGAGAGTCCGTACGCCTCGAGCTGTGCCCGAACCACCCTGGTCTCCAGGGCCTGCTGGACGGAGGCGATATCATTCGGGAGTGCATTCCCGGCCTGGGGTGTCGTTGATCCCATGGACGGGATCTGGGCAGCACAGGCGGGGGACGTCACGAAAAGCACCAGGTGGAAGGTTACCAGCACCGCCACGGTACGGTTTCTCAACAGGGACACCATGGTTTCTCCTTTGAGTGAAAACAGGGCGAGCCGCGTGGGTGCCTTCCCAAGAGGGAAATCATCAGCATCTGACCTCCTTGAGCACGGGCGCGTCGTGAGGTTCAGGCTCCACCAGCAGTCTTCCCTGGTCGTTCAGGATCCCTTTCATCTTTTCCATGGACCGGACCTGCAGCTGCCTGACCCGCTCTCTGCTCACCCCCAGCTGCATGCCGATCTCTTTCAGCGTGACCGGAGGGTCGGTGAAAAACCTCTGTTTTATGACCAGGACCTCCCTTGGGGAGAGGAAACTGAAGCAGTGCTGAAAAAGGGCGGATATGTTCTGGGATCTCTCCCTGTCAGAGTAGCTCTTTTCCGGGTGGACACCATCGGTGAGAAAGTCCACCCATCGGCACGCCTCATCGTCTCCTATGGTCTTGTCCAGGGGAAGCAGGCCTTTTGCATGCTCCAGGCTTCCGGTGTGCACCTTTCCACTCTTCTGCAGGAACACCTTGATGGTGGCCTTGATCCACCAGACCGCATAGAAGATGAAAGGGACTCCCCGGTCAGGGTCGAAGCGATGGAGTGCCCGTATCAGGCCGAGATTCCCCTCCTGAATGATCTCGAGGCAGTTGTGCCCGGTGTAGAAATATTTCCTGCTCACCTTCACCACAAACCGGAGATTCGCATGAATGATCTGCTGGCCGGCTGCCATATCCCCCCCCTGGTAGCGTTTCGCGAGCTCATACTCCTGATCGTGGATGAGCAGTGGATACCGGCCTATCTGCCTGCAGTACTGATGGAACTCGACATAATCGGAGGGATAACTCATTTTATCAAAGTCCTTTCACGGCTGGTGGTGTGCCCGTTCACTCATGACAGCGCACTCTTGTCGGAAGCGACCCGTGCCTGCGGCTCTCTTGCACGGGAGAGTGCCAGCCCTCGTGCGTTGTAGTGCGGAAACGTAAAGATCGTTTGGGGGAGTCTTTTCAGTGATGCCTGCATTGCATAAGAATCAACCGGAGGGAAAGAGGGTAGAAATCCGGAGATATGGAACTATATCATGCAATCATGAAAATATAATAACGACGCGGGAGCTGGAAAAAAGGTGCCGGCTGTCGGGGAAAACATGTTTTGCGTATATTTTACAAACCCGACAATCATTTTTTGACAGGTATCCCGGCCTCGCAGGGCACCCCGGTCTGGCACAGACCGCAGCTGTACCCGTCGAACCCGTAACGGGTCTTGATGTACGGTATGGCGGTGTTGAACACGTGCTCGAAGCACTTTACCTTGTCGTGGCCCGCCTCGGTGATTGCCCCGACCGGACAGCGCTGCATGCATTTCTTGCAGGTGCCCCGGGAAGAGAAGAGGCAGTATTCGGTATGGGAGCGGTAGGGCCTCGGGGTTGGAGGTATGGGGACGCGTGCTATGACCGAGCCTGCCCGCATGGCCTTGCCGACAGCGGTGATGAGCCCGTCGCACAGGCCGAAGGTCCCGAGCCCCGAAGCAAAGGCGGCATGACGCTCGGACCAGTTCGAGGCAAACCCGAACTGCGGGGAATCCTGCCAGGTGAAGCCGGGGGACAGGGATGGCGCGAGCGCGTCGAAGCCTGCCTTCTGCAGGGCTGCAACCAGGTGCTTCCTGAGCCTTTCGTTCACCACCTCGCCGAAGGTGCGGGCCTTTGCCCAACGCTCGCTGGGGTAGGTGGTCTCTTCCCGGTTATCCGCCCTTGTGGCTTCTGTTGCGGGCAGGACCCAGCTGATGACGGTGAGTTCATGGGGTTCTGCCGGTGTCTCGGGGAACGTCAGGCAGAAGATCTCGGAAGGCGTCCAGTGGAACGGGCCCACATGCTCCTTGAAGGCCTCGTACAGGGGGTCGTCTCCCCGGGAGAAGCCGACGAGCGCATCGTCCCAGAACCTCTCCGTCCCTTCCTTTCCCGGGGAGTTCTCGGATGGGGTGTCGAGGAAATCCCGTATGACGGACTGCACCCAGGCAGCAAGGTCTGATGACGCGTGTGCGGACATGGCACCTCCTCACGTACGTTCGCGTGATGTGACCAATTTTACGACAACCCCGGCCAAGAAGCAAACCCTTCTCC
>JAJFUP010000085.1 GCA_021372395.1 Deltaproteobacteria bacterium | reverse complement strand
AGGGTTCGGTTTTGTCGAGATGCCAAGCAACAGCGATGGACAGAACGCCATCAAAGAGCTGAATGAGAAAACCGTTCAGGACCGCAAGATCATTGTCAATGAAGCCCGCCCTCCAAAACCCAGAACAGGTGGCGGCGGTGGCGGTGGCGGAAGAAACTTCCGCCGCTGATATGCCGCGTCTTCGCTTCCCGGCTTCCTTACTATTTATCCCTTTTCAGGAATAAATACATCTTTGAAGGACAGGACACGAATGACTGATGTCAGAACAGCCTTGGGCGTTTTTTTGTCGAGCCTTCTCCTGGTTGCCGTATCGGCGAATGCCGTGTATGCAGGCACTCCGAAGGTCAAGGAAGGCATCATCGTGGCGCCGGGGAAGAAGGTTTCCATCGAGTATACCCTCACCCTCGGAGACAAACAGGTTGTCGACACCAATGTGGGCAAGCAGCCGCTCACTTTTGTCCAGGGAGCCAAGGAGATTATCCCGGGGCTGGACAAGGCGTTGATCGGCATGAAGACAGGCGAGAGCAAGCATGTCACGGTCAAGCCGGAAGAGGGGTATGGCCCCGTCCGGAAAGAAGCCGTGGTCGAAGCCGGCAAAAGCCAGCTTCCGCCCGACGCATGGAAAGTCGGCTCGCAGGTCCAGACCAGGACCCCTGCCGGCCAGACACTGCGGGGAACGGTGACAAAGATCAGCGGCGACAAGGCGACCATCGATTTCAATCACCCCCTGGCCGGGAAGACCCTTTTCTTTGACGTGAAAGTGCTCGACATCAAATAGCCCTCCCTTCTAAAAAAACCGCTGTCAACATGCCCTCTCTCCCCCAAGAGGAGGAACGGCATTCTCTTTCCCGCATCCGGGCGGCAGGCTGCATGGTGCTGCACGCACGATCGTATCTCCGCCATCCGGGTTCCATGCAGAGCTCATTGTGAAAATACTGCAAAAAACCGAACCCTGCAGGCACCTGTCGATTGCATTTATCCCCGAAGAGTCATAGAATCGGACCTTGAATGAAGGGATTGTCATACTGTCAGGCAACGCGTACGCTCGTACACCACGGACCTGACCCTCTCTTCACCAGCATGAGAAAGGATTGTACTGACCTATGATATTACGGCTTGGATCCACCCTCCGAGGGATCATCTGTCTGTCGCTCATGTTCATGAACACGCTCTTCTGGGCCTCCCCTGTGCACCTGCTGGCCCTCACCAAGATTCTGATACGCAACGATGCCTGGCAGCGCATCTGCGCGCGTACTATCATGATGCTTGCCAACGGCTGGGTACGGGGCATCCTGGCCTCGCTCAGGCTCACCCAGGCCACCCGGTACGAGATCGAAGGCCTCGAGGGGCTGAGCAGGAAACAGTGGTATTTCATCAACTGCAACCACCAGACGTGGGCCGACATCCTGGTGCTGTTCAGGGTATTTCACGGGCACATCCCTTTCTTCAAGTTCTTCCTGAAAAAGGAGCTTTTCAAGGTGCCCATCCTCGGCACCGCGTGGTGGGCACTGGATTACCCGTTCATGGAGCGCTTCTCCAAGAGTTTTCTGGAAAAGAACCCGCACATGAAGGGCAAGGACCTCGAAACCACCAAAAAGGTGTGCGAGCGCTACCGACATACCCCGGTCTCCATCCTGAACTTCATCGAGGGAACCCGGTTCACCCGGGAAAAGCACGCAAGCCAGCAGTCTCCCTACCGGCACCTGCTCCGCCCCAAGGCGGGCGGCTTCGCCTTCACGCTTGCAGCCATGGACGGGAAGATCTCGAACATCCTGGACGTCACCATCATCTACCCCCCCATGAGGTTCAGCTTCTGGGACTACCTCTGCGGCCGCATCCCCCACATCACGGTACGGGCGAAAAAACTCGGAGTGCCCGGAGAATTCCTCAAGGGCGACTACCAGAACGACGAGGTGTTCAGGGACCGCTTCCAGACATGGGTCTGCGACCTCTGGCAGAAAAAGGACGATCTCATAGAGCAGCACCGGGGTGGCGTGCAGGGGAACTGAACATTCATCGATTCAATCCCTTGCTCAATTCGTTGTGAACAGCTTCACCTGCCGGAGCACGGGGAAAACCGACGATCTTCCGTGATACCGTTGCAAAGCATGAGGATCACGGGGTGAGTATGACCGGCTCCAGGAGGATGACCAGCTCGTTGGTTTCCACGCCCTTGATCTGCTGACTGAAAAGATATCCCAGCAGGGGGATGTCACCAAGGACCGGTATGCTCTTGGTCTTCCGGGTGGTATTCTTGCTGATGAGCCCTCCCAGGACAATGATGTTGCCGCCTTTTACCCTGACCTGGGTAGTGGATTCCTCGAGGTCCAGGGTGGGTAGCGTGTAGACGTTGCCGCTGATGGTCCGCTCATCGAGCTTCACCACCCGGCTCTTGATGGGGGTGATGCTCAGGTTCACCGAATTCGTCTCCAAGTCGATGTTGGGAAGAACCCCGAGCATGATGCCGTCGAAGATGGACCCGACGGTCACATCCGGTGAAGTGATCGTGGTACCGCCCTGCGTGGTGGTTGTAGTGAGCTTGATTTCCTGGATGTAGGACGTGTTCGTGCCCACGCTGATGAGCGCCGGCTGACCATTGGTGACCCTCACCTGGGGATTCGAGAGGACCTTGATATCCCCGTATTCCTTGAGGGCGTTTAAAGCCGCATCGAAGCCATGCTTGTCCGAATGCACCTGTATCTCCAGTGCAGGGGTGATGCCGTTCGTGGAGAGCGCAAGGTTCTGCTGGATGGGGTTGAAGACATAGTCACTGATATTGCCATGGATGCTTGTCCAGTCGATGCCGTACTGGCTCGAGTCGTTCAACGAGACATCGATGATCTTTGCCGTGATGAGAATCTGCGAATTGTAGTACTTCTTGATGGTGTTGATGTGTGCATCGATCCGTTCAAGGGCATCTCCCATGTCGTTGACCTCGAGGAAACCGAGGGCACGGTTCATGGAGTAGGTACCGTTGGTTGTCAGGCATGTCTTGACGACCTCTTCGATCTGGGCATAAATGTCGCTGTTCGCCACAGGGGTCGTATCCCTGATGGAAAACTCGCCGCTCAGGGGGGTGCTTCCCGAAGAATTGGCCCCGGAGGGCGAAGAACCCTGGGCATACCCGATGACATCCCCTCCTACGGATACTTTTGTTTCCTTCTGCGCAGAGAGGAAGTTGAGGTGGTAGGTTCTTGACTCGGTCCCCCGTATGAAGAGCGTGCGTCCCTTTATTTCATAGAAGATGTGCAGGGATGACGTGAGATTTTCCAGGGCATCTTTCAGGGGCGTGTTCTTGAATGCGATGGACACCGGGGGAAGGACGACGGGACCGTGGGACACGGGTTTGCCCTTCCCCGCATCGGAGAGTTCCTTGGGGACTTCCCCATAGTCACGGTTTGCAAGGCGGGAGTCTATCACCAGGTCCAGATCGGCCTTCTCGGCAAGAGCGGAGAAGACATCGGAGAAAAAGGCCTTGTCTGCGGTAAGCGTGATGGTTTTCCCCGCGAGAGGGCTGGGTTGTGCCTTTGTTTCTTTGGGCTGCGGCATCGTCTGCCGGGCCGGCTCCGCCTGTGTCACCGCGGATTTTTCTTTTTCGATGATGGATTCTTCTTTCTCGATCAGCTTCTCGGTGGCGCAACCCAGGAACATGGCGGTGCAGACAAAAAAGAAAACTGCATATTTAATATGCTTTAACATTGAGTGTCTCCCTGGTTCCATTTGTGCGGGTGATGCTCACGGAATTTGATCCGATTGAAGAGAGCTTGAACTTTTCCGTCTTATCCCCGGGTCTCATCTTCCTGCCATTGATGACACAGTATGCATCCCTGTCGGCGCCGACGATCATGCTCACCGTTACCGGCTCCGGTAGAACACCTCCGGTATTGTGCACAACAGTCTCATTCATGGGGGCCGGCAGGACGGGTTCGATCCACTCGTGGCGGAAAACATCCCTGACCTCATCCATTACCGGGCCATTTTCATCTTTGATGGTGAACAGACTCAACTGATCGACATATGCAAGAAATTCGGGCTGCTCGGAATGGAAGTTCCGGGTGCCGGGGAGGACCAGTGAGGAGATCGTGCAGACGGCCACTGCGATTATGGGAGAGACGAAGAGTGCCACGACCTTCCTGTCCACCTTCACTCTGCACCATCCCCCAGTTTGAACCCCTTCATGGTCAGGGTGATCCCTGACGGGGTACTCTCGATGGAACCCTTTTCGAGAAAGAACAATCCGTCGGAGTAGGTTGACCTGGCCTTGGAGAGCAACGTCCTGACATCATGATCGGTCAGAATGATCTCATAGTCCACATTCGTGTTCCGCTCCCGGGAAATGGCGATCAGCTTGCTGCTGTATGCCTTGATGGCTTCCATCTTCCGGGTGTAGTCTTCCCGCTGCCTGTTCGCGGCCAGGATCGATTCAAGCTTTGTCCGGTTGTACTGCACCTGCATGGCGGTGAAGCGATAATAGGAGAAGGCTGATATGACGAGCACCGAGCTCATGATTCCGATGAAAAGGGCAATCCTGTAGCGCCTCATGGTTTTGTCCCGCACTTCAGGGAGAACCCTGCATACTGCTCTTTCTGGCTGAACGTGGCCTTGTTGAGCGTAAAAACCTCCTGCATGGCGCCGGTCAGCGACGAGAAGACCCCCTTGGAATCGGGATAGGACGAGTTTATGATGCCCTCTATCACGATCTCGAAGGAATCCACATGAGATGAGCGAGACACCGTCGTTTCGTTCGGGATGACCCGTGCCGGGGGTGAACCGGTCTGCGACGTCGGCCTGATGACATCGATCCGGGTGAGAAAAACTTTGCTGGGCACACGCCGGGAGATGGAATCGACAAGGGCGTACAGCTTCGGTTCTGCCTCGAAATCCTGGTAGGTCTTGATGATGTTGTTTATCTTCGACAGGTCAAGCCCCCTGCTGAGCGATGCATAATCATCTTCCAACATCCTGAGTTCCCGGGAGCTCTTCAGGACGGCGGCATGGGTCTTGTCCTGAAAGCCTTGAGCCTCACGGGTATTGTTCAATCCCAAGACGAACAGCACCCCTGTTATCAGCAGGAGGATGATCGATATGGCCAGGGAGAACTTTGCGTGCTGTGCGATCCGTTTCGTGCGGAGAAACTTCTCCGGAGTGAAATCGTACAGGGTGTTCATGGCACTGCCGAGGAGCACCAGGGAGTCGGGGCTGTCATCCCCCCCCTGACTCAGGCTGAAACGAGCTACGGAGATGTTCTGTTCCTGAAGGTCATCCGTGCTGACCTCGCCATCACCGATTTTATAGATTGTCTGCACCCGATCGCGGTAAGAATTCGCCAGCAGCGACGACATTTCCTGAATCCCCGACACGGTGTCCGAGACAACGTCAAAGGACTCGGATGCGTTGATGGTGGTAATGTAATAGATCGTTCCTCCCTTGGTCGCGATAATGCGGACAAAGCGGCTGTCTTCATAAAGGACAATAGCCATGTCCTTTACGAGTGAACCGACCGCCGCTGCAAGAGCCGCCTCGATGGGACAGAACCTGTCAACAAGGGCCTCTGCCTCATCGAGGAGATCGATCTTGTCGACCTCGCTGGCAGGAATGGCAAGATAGGAAAATTTTCCCGTCTGGGCGTCGACATCTCTCAATTTACAGAAAGAGATGCAGTAATCCTCCTTAAAGAGCCCTATCTTATCCACGGCGGAACGGATATGCGCAAGGGTAGCTTCAGGGGTAACACGTGAGAAGTCGCCTACATCAGCGTACAGTGCCCTGGGGGAGAAGGCGACCGAGAGAGCTTTTGCCTGGCGCGAGAAGTCTCTCAGCGCGGATGAATCCTCAGAAGAAATCTCTCCGAGAACAGGTCTTTCCCCTGACACTGAATACGGCGCAAGAACATGCTTTTCTTCCCCCAACAAGACCGCCACGCTTTTGAGCGGGCTCCCTTTCACAAGGGACATCAACGCGGCAGCCCGCCAGATTATATCTGAATGGAGAAATGTTCTCTTCACCTTCCATGTTCTCGGATTTTTGTAGATAATTCTTTAAATCTTACTATTCGAACCTTCCGGAGAGGTAGGAAGTACTGACTGCTTCGAGAATATCATCACAGGTCCCCGTGGGTGGGGCAAGAGGAAGGGCGAACTGATTGTTGTCGAATATGTCGACGATGCCGTTCCCATTATCGTCATTCGGGGGATCTGCCCTCAGGTTTTCACCGGAAGACAGGACCACGAAGGCCGCCTTGAAATTACCGCTGTCGCAGAAGAGATCGCCGGGGTGGGAACCATTGATCAGTTCGACGAGCCGCGTCTTGAACTGATCTACTGTTGTCGTACCGGTGAGGTAGGGGTCTACGGCATAGTACAGGTTCTTGGTGTATGCGTCCCTTCCATTGATCCCCAGTACTGCATAGGGCAGATACCCGGAGAGCCTGCCTGCGGTCTCTGTTCCATTGGTGTTGCCGCTCGCGAAGGGAAGCTTGCCAGTTGCCAGGGCATATCCGACGATGGCCGTTTTGGCCTCTCGGAGGAGAGCATTGTTTTCCTTGAACTTGTTCTGCTTGACGAGCATGGGGAGAAGATCGGCCCCAAGCCCTACGAGCAGGCCGATGATGACCAGCACGAACGCCACCTCGATGAGGGTGAAGCCCCTGTCTGAAGAGGACCTGCTGCCGGAGCCACTGTCTCCCGGATGGATACTCATGATCCCTGTCTTAGCCCCCCAGTTTCGATACGAGGTCGTAAACCGGCCCTATCAGCGATATGATCACAAAGATGAAAACGCCTCCCGACATGGCCATGGCCACCGGCTCTATCATCTTCCCCATCACGTCCACGAACCGCGTTGTCTTCTCCTGGTAGGCATCGGCAAGGTAGCGGAGCCTCTGATCGAGAGCCCCGGTTTTCTCACCCACGCTGATCATCTTCAACGTGATGGCATCAAAAAAACACGTCTTTCTGAAGGCCTCGAGGAGCGAGTTCCCCATGCTCGTCTCTTCCCTGATCGTGACGATAACATTGCGGATCAGTTCGTTGTGAAAGATCTCCCCCAGCACATCGAGAGATCTCGTGAGCGTTACGCCGGAGTGAAGCATCAGGGACATGTTCGAGAACATCAGGGTGAGCGTGGAGCATTTCAGAAGATCCCCGACCACGGGAATACTGAAGGCGATACGGTTCAGCAGCAACCGTGTCCGTCTGAATCTCCCCATTGCGAACATCACCGCAGCGAGGCCCCCGATGGAAATCGGGAACAGAAACCAGTTCCGCGTGGAAAACTCGACAAAATGGACCAGGCTGATGGTGATATCGGGAAGCTGGACATTGATCTCTTTGAACGTCTCCACCAGGCGGGGAAGCACGAAAAAGAGCCAGAATATGATGACCGAACTCATGGCGGCGATCACGAAGGAGGGATAGATCAGTGCCCTCTTCACCTGGGATACAATGCTGTCTACCTTTCTCAGGTAATCCGAGGTATTGCTCAGGGCATCCTGAATGGTGCCGGTCTCTTCCCCCACACTGCAGAAGAACACGAGCATCTCGGGAAATACACCCGGCTGGTGGGAAAAGGCCCCTGACAGGGATTCCCCCCGGCCGATCTCCCGGATGACCTCCTCGATGGCCTCACGCAGGCGGCTCACCCTGATGGTTTCCTTGATGCTCTCCATGGAGTCCAACAGCGGCAAGCCGCTGCCGGTCATGGAAGCAAGCGAATCGCAGAACTCGACGATCTCCATCCTCTTTATCTTTGGCTGGATAAAAGGCTTCAGTCGGTTCAGGAACAGCAACTTCGACGGGCGATAGCTGACGAGGGTCATCTCCTGAGACAGGAGGGCATCCATCAGGTCGCGGACACCGTCGAACTGCCCCTTTGCATTGACCATCGAGCCGTCTTTTCTCAATGCGCAGTAGGAAAGCATCATTACATGAGCACCCTCAAGACTTCCGCGAAGCTGGTCCTGCCGGAAAGGATCTTTCGGACACCGTCTCCCCTGAGGGTTACCATGCCCTCCTCAACGGCTTTCTCCTTGATCTCGAAGGGATGGGCCCCATTGGAGATCAAGCGCTCGATCTCCTTGCTGACCGGGAGTACTTCAGCCACCATGAGCCTTCCCAGGTAGCCGGTCCGCAGACATCTCGGACATCCGGTAGCAGTATATATGCGCGTCCCCGGCTGGATCCCGAACACCTTCTGCTCCTCGTCCCCTGACTCATGGGCTTCCCTGCAGTAGGGGCACAGGGAGCGAACGAGCCTCTGGGCAATGACACAGACGACCGACGAAGAAACCATGTAGTCCTTCATGCCGAGGTCCTTCAGCCTCGGGATAGCCCCCACCGCATCGTTGGCGTGGACCGTCGAGAGTACGAGGTGCCCTGTCTGGGCTGCTCGAAGACCCATGCTTGCCGTGTCGGCATCACGTATCTCCCCGATGAGGATCACGTCCGGGTCCTGCCTGAGAAAGGCCCGCACCGCGCCTGAGAAGGTGTATCCCGCCTTCTCGTTTACCTGGGTCTGGCGGATGAGGGGAAACTGGTACTCGATGGGGTCTTCCACGGTCACGATATTCTTTTCGATGGAGTCAAGCCCCCTCAGAGCGGCATAGAGAGTCGTGGTCTTGCCGGAGCCGGTGGGGCCCGACACAAGGAACATGCCGAAGGGCTTGTGCAGGAGGCTCTCGATCCTGGTGATGTCATCGGGGTCCAGGCCGAGGCTCCGGATGCTGTACAGCTCCTCCGAGGTCGACAGGATCCGCATGACCATGTTTTCCCCATGGGTGACCCGTAATGTGGAGATGCGGATGTCGAAACTTTCGTTGAGAAAGTCAAAGGTGAGCCTTCCATCCTGGGGTTTTCTCTGCTCGGAGATGTCCATCTCGGTCTTGATCTTTATGCTCGAGATGATCCGCGAGTGCAGGTCGATGGGGAACGTATAGAAGGGGTGGAGGATCCCGTCGACGCGGAAATGGATCTGGGTGGTTCTGTTGGTCGGGGTGAAGTGAATATCGGTGGCCCGCGAGTTGATGGCCGACATGAGGAGAAGCCTCACGAGTTTTTCCGTGTCCACATCCTGAGGGTTGTACTTGGCATGCTCGAGCTGCTGGTTGATCTCATCTTCCAAGGGATGTTCGAGGAGGTAGTAGTCCTTTTCTATGTGTTTCTGTATCTGCGAAGCCGAGGCGACGACGCACCGGACCCGCTTCTGGGAGATTCGCGACGCAAGATCGATGAGCTTGGAGTTGTCCGGCTCACTGGTTGCGACGATCAGGGTGCCGTCCTCGATCCCCACAGGCAGCATCGAATTGTCCCGTGCGAACTGAACGGGCAGCGATGCAAGGGCTTCTTTCTGCGGAAAAAAATTGCGCAGCTCCAGGAACTCTATCCGGCACTGCTTCGCAATTGCCTGGGCAAGCTCGGTCTGCGTGACAAGGCCGAGACGCAAAAGGATATCACCGACCCGTTCCCGGGTGGAACGCTGCTCCAAAAGGGCCAGGCCGATCTCCCGGTCACCGATTATCCCTTCATCCTTGAGCAGATCGCCGATACGTCTCTTTTCCATGGGGTCCTTCGCTGCTTTCGTTGTGATTCATCCCGGGAAATCGCTCAACCTTGAAAAGCCCCCTGCCGCAGACATTCCCACGGGTCTGGCATGCGCAGCCGGGAGGGATGAGCGGATGACCCTCGCGGCACAGTCCGTGTAGACTGTTCTGCTCGGTTCCGCCGGGTAGTACATCGACGGTCAGGCTCTACATGCGCCAGTAGACAGTCTTGGCGGTCTGGGCCGTGTATGCGGTGTTGGCCCGTATGGACCCGGTGTTCCAGACGCCGTCGTCATACTTGCTGTCGAGCTGCTGAGCCACATCAGCCGGAATTGCATCGTTTACCACACAGTTTGCGTTCAGTGCCCCGTACTGCTGTATGATCATGGTGCCCCCAAAGGGATTGTTGGGGCAACTGTTCGCTGCACCGGTATAATTGCCATTTATGATCTGTGCCAGGACGAGGTCCTGGAAGACCCACCACGTCTCGTTTCCCGCAATCTGACCGTTGACATTCCCGTTATGGGTATCTCCGGTGGGGATAGGCGCCAACGCTGTTCCCAGATTCTCGTCACCCGGATACTGGCCGAACCTGTCATAAAAGGTGTAAAAGGCGGCAACGAGCGATTCCTTCTGGTTGACCAGCTTCTTGACCTTCGCATTCTCGATGAGCGCCTCGCCCTTGAGCACGCCGGTAATCAACAGCCCGATGATCACCAGGACCAGTGCAAGTTCGACAAGGGTAAAGCCCAGCTCCGACTTACGGAAATTTCTCAAGCGCTCCATGAAAGACCTCCTTGTTTACATCTATTTTTCATATTCGGATCTCAGTTTGCGAATCTTTAAGGCGATATTCTCCTGCATCCTGCGTTGATCCCATCCGAGCATGAAGAGGAAAAAGAATCATGCGGATCACCCTGTTCCGAAGGCCTTTCTCCTGCACGTGCGCCGACCACGTTTTTCTTGACACAGCCACGAGGAAGCCTGTATCAACGCCAAGAACCATACAGCGTTCGGCTGACTACCCAACCAGGCAAGGAGGACCCACATGGACAAGGAAACCCGCGAAAACACGCTCGTGCTCATCAAACCGGATGCCCTCAAGAACTCGCTGACAGGATACATCCTCTCCCAGCTCTCGGAGTTCCATACCGGGCTGCACTTCGCAGGAACGAAGATCGTCTCCGTCATCAAGGTCCTTGCCGAGGAACACTACGAAGAACACCGGGGAAAATTCTTTTACCCTTCCCTGCTGGACTACATCATGGGGATGCTCCATTACCCCGACGAGCCCTGGAAGCGCAGGGTCATCGCGTTCGTGTACCAGGGTACGAATGCCATCAAGAAGATACGGGACATTGCAGGCCCCACGAACCCGCACGACGCACGGGTGCAGAAGCCGGGATGCATCCGCGCCCTGGGCACGGTCGTCCCGGTCAAGGACGAGAACGGTAAACCGCTGGGCGATCGGGTGGACAACCTCATCCACGCGTCGGCGAACGCCACTGATTCAGAGCGGGAGATCAAGCTGTGGTTCAAGCCCACCGACATCCCGCCGTTCATGCGTGACTATGCCACCGAGGTGTGCGAGGAACATTACTACCTCAAGGGCGACAGCATCCGTACCGCCTACGAGCCCGGCAGCGTCAACTTCCTTGCCCCGGGCGACCTGGTCTGGAAATCCGACCTGGATTCACTGCACCTGCACAAGCAGGGCCTTCAGGCCCCCTGTACGATCAATACCATCGTTGCAAAGTATCTCGTGAACAAGGACCTCGCAGGCTGACACCGAAGCCTGAGCCAGGTTCGCCGTCGCGCACCTTGCCGCGCACGGGGATCGTGCAGGGAGACTACGGTCTTTGCTGCATGGCGGGTCACGGCTCGTCAAGCCCCGGAGCCCGTTCCTTCGGGCCTTCCGGACAGGGGGCAACCATGGCCAGAGAAAGATCCACCAGGCGCCAGAAGGACATCTCCCGGCTTCTCAAGGAACAGAGCAAAATCCGGAAAGACAAGCTCCGTCGGGGCAAGGGGAGAAACAAGCCAGGGAAGTGATGCACCCCTGGGAGGCCGGGTATCCGAAAGAGCTCGGAGAATTTCTTGCCCGAGGTTGAATTTCCCCCCAACAGCAGTATCCTTACCTCCACACACCTCTGTCCGGCCCCAGGAAGATCTTTCATTATCTTGCAAAAAGGAGGGGAAAACATGTCGCACAAACTCGGGGCGGAATTTATCGGAACGTTCTGGCTGGTGCTCGGAGGCTGCGGCAGTGCGGTCCTGGCGGCAAAATTCCCGGACGTAGGAATCGGGCTGCTCGGCGTTGCCCTGGCCTTCGGTCTCACCGTCCTGACCATGGCCTTTGCCATCGGCCACATCTCCGGCTGCCACCTGAACCCGGCGATCTCCATCGGGCTCTGGGCAGGTGGCCGCTTTCCCGCAAAAGACGTGGCACCCTACATCGTCGTCCAGGTGCTCGGGGGGGTCGTGGCGGGAGGGGTTCTCTACCTCATCGCGAGTGGGACAGCGGGCTTCGACGTGTCTGCCGGTTTTGCCTGCAACGGCTACGGGGACCATTCCCCGGGCCGGTACTCCCTTGGTGCAGGGCTGCTCTGCGAGATGGTCATGACCTTCATGTTCCTCATGGTCGTCATGGGTTCCACGGACAAGCGTGCGCCACAGGGTTTCGCCCCCATCGCCATCGGCCTGTGCCTGACGCTCATCCACCTCATCAGCATCCCGGTCACCAACACCTCGGTGAACCCGGCCAGAAGCACGGGGGTGGCCCTGTACCTGGGCGGGTGGGCCATGGCCCAGCTCTGGCTCTTCTGGCTGGCCCCCATCCTCGGAGGAATCCTGGGGGGTGTCGTGTACCGTGTCCTCGGGAACGCCGAGGAATGACAGATCATCCCGAAAGCACGGGTACTTTTCCGCAGGCACAACCCCGCATGGGTGATCATCTTCCGGCCTGATCTTGACAGCCGTGTCCCGGGCATTAGTTTCTTAACACTGTGACCATGAAGACCTACGCAAAAGACGATCTCTCCATCGTCCTCTCCGCAGAGGCAGGCCAGGGTCTGCAGACCCTGGAGCAGCTGATGACCAGGGTATTCAAGCTCTCCGGGTACCACGTCTATTCCTACAGCGAGTTCATGTCGCGCATCAGGGGAGGAAACAACTCCACCCAGATACGGATCTCCGCCAGGATGATCTCCTCCTGCCCCAGGAGGATCGACATCTTCGTGCCCCTGCATACCGGGGCCATGGAACGGTTCCACGACAGGATAACCCCGGAGACCATCATCCTGGGCGACCCCGCGTTCATCGAGCGCCGGTACACCGACGGAGGCTATCCGATCGTCGCGGTACCCATCGCCGGGTTGGCCAGGGAGATCGGCGGCGAGATTTATATGAGCGTCATCCTGCTGGGGCTGTTTTCCGGCCTGCTCGGGGTGGAGCTCACCCTCCTGGAGAACCTGGTGCGGCAGTTCTTCAGCAGGGCCGGCGAGGAGCGAACCCGCAAGAACATCGAAGCGGCGAGGAAGGGATACGCTTCCGGGATGCACCTGCTCAAGCCCGGCCAGGTCCTTCCCGTCATCGAGAGATCGGAGGCAGTGAAAAACGACCTCCTCTTGAACGGCATTGACGCCATCGGCACGGGCTGCCTTGCGGGCGGGTGCACGTTCGTCTCCTCCTACCCCATGTCTCCGTCCACCGGGGTCCTGGTGTTCTTAGCCAAGAATGCCTCCGAGTTCGGGCTCGTGGTGGAGCAGGCGGAAGACGAGATCAGCGCCGCCAACATGGCACTCGGATCCTGGTACGCCGGAGGCCGCGCCATGGTGACCACCTCGGGGGGCGGTTTCGCCCTCATGGTGGAGGCCCTGAGCCTCGCCGGGTGCATCGAGTCTCCCCTGGTGGTCCATGTCGCCCAGAGGCCGGGCCCTGCCACGGGACTGCCCACCCGCACCGAGCAGGCGGACCTCGAGCACGTGCTCTACTCGGGCCATGGTGAGTTTCCCCGGCTGGTTCTGGCCCCGGGAAGCATCGAAGAGGGCTTCACTCTCTCACGCCATGCCTTCCACATGGCAGACAAGTACCAGGTGCCGGTCATCATCCTCACGGATCAGCATTACCTCGAGTCCACCTGCACCGTAGGAGGCCTGGATGTTTCGGCCACTTCGTCCGAGAGCTTCATCGTGGAGACGGACGCAGCGTACAGGCGCTACCTGTTTACGGAAAGCGGCGTCTCTCCCCGGGGCATACCCGGGTTCGGCCGGGGGCTCGTGTGCGTGGACAGCGATGAGCACGACGAGGCCGGCTTCATCACGGAGGATTCCCGGACAAGGACTGCCATGGTCGAAAAGCGGCTCCAAAAGCTCAGGGGGCTGGAGAAGGAGTGCATAGAACCCACCCTCACAGGTGGAGAAGACTACCGGCATCTCGTCGTGGGATGGGGATCCACCGCCGGAGTGGTCAGGGAGGCGCTTTCTGTGCTCGGGCGCAATGACCTCTCGTTCCTGCACTTCTCCCAGGTATACCCGCTCCACCCCAACGCCGCCTCGCTCATCGGCCGGGCACAGAAGAAGATCGTCATCGAGAACAACGCCACCTCCCAGTTCGCACGGCTCGTCAGGATGCACACGGGCATAGCGTTCGACGCGGCAATCCTCAAGTTCGACGGTTGGCCGTTCCTGCTCGAGGAGGTCGTGGAAAGACTGGAGGCGCTGCTCTAGCGGGAGGATACACATGGCGGAGAGATTCGATCCCGATCACCCCATCGACATCGCATGGTGCCCCGGGTGCGGCAACTACCACATCCTTGCCGCGCTCAAGTCCGCGCTGGCAGAACTGGGAAAGGACCCTGAGTCGCTCGTCATCGTGTCCGGCATAGGCCAGGCAGCCAAGACCCCGCAGTATGTGAGGACCAACTTCTTCAACGGGCTCCATGGCAGGTCCCTGCCCGTCGCCACGGCCATCAAGGCGACGAACCCCGGGCTCACGGTCATTGCAGAAAGCGGCGACGGCTGCATGTACGGCGAAGGGGGCAACCACCTCCTCCACGCCGTCAGGAGGAACCCCGACATCACCGTTCTCGTGCACAACAACATGGTGTACGGTCTCACCAAGGGGCAGGCGTCTCCCACGAGCATGCGGGGCTTTACCACACCCGTCCAGGTTTCCGGGGTGTGCGTCGAGCCCATGAACCCGCTCGCCATGGCCATAGGGCTCAGTGCCTCGTTCGTTGCCAGGGCCTTTGCCGGCGACATCGAGCAGACCCGAGAGATCATGAAACAGGCCATCACCCACAAGGGCTTCGCGCTCGTGGACATCTTCCAGCCCTGCGTGTCGTTCAACCGGGTCAACACCTACCAGTGGTACAAGGAGCACTGCTTCTATCTCGATGGTTCCCACGACCCAGCCGACAGGGACGCCGCCTTCCGGGTTGCCTCCCGCACCGACAGCTACGCCCTCGGGGTGCTCTCCATCGTCTCCGGCATACCCACCTTCGAGGAGTGTCTGGACGCCTACAGGGGCGACACGAGGCCGCTCCATGAGCGCAGGGTGAGCAGCGGGAAGATCGAGAAGCTCATGGATGACAAAAGGGGGTAGCACTCATCTGAAATGGGTCGAAGGCTCTCTCCACGTTTCTCATGCTTCCAGCGTGTTTGAGAAATCGGCTCAGCCCTCATACATCCGGAAGAGAGATTGCCGCCAGCAATACGAACTACTCACGGCTACTTTTGCAGCGCTGTTGCGCATTCAATATCGATCTTTCACCATGGCCCCGGCAATCTGAGCCTTCCAAAAAATGGGGGCAGAGACCAATTTCAATTTCATGCTTCTCGAAAATCTGCACGTGAAATCGATCCTGACCCCATCGATCAAGCTCAGGGGGAAGATCAGCTCATGGTTTAAGCACCTTCACTGATCTGCTCCAGTGTACGCTTGTACGTCCGAGGTCCAAAGAGTGCGACAGACACGGATACTATCGCAAAGCAACCGGCAATGTAGCCGAATGCGCTGATGTACCCGTACCCTACATACAGGAAGCTCACGATCAGGGGCCCCACCATATTCGACAGGCGGCCCATACCATAGGTGAGCCCCATCCCCGAGGCTCTGGCTTCTGTAGGATAAAGCTCCGGAGTGTAAGAGTACAGCAGGGGCAGGTAACACGACGAGATCACCATTACCAGGAAACCGAAGATGACTATCGCCGTTGGATTGAAGCTCAGGCCGTACAACAGCCCGCAGACTGCGGTAAGACCCGTTAAGGCGGCGATGCCCCACTTACGGTCGACCCGTTCAGCTACACAGGAAGCTATCAAGGCACCGAGGGGACTGCCGAATGCCATGAGCGACGAGAAGGGAGACCGCTCTACCCGCGCAGGGGGTGCAGCGGGAGGGTACCCCGGCATGGGGGTCTCTCCCGCACAATCTTCAACGTCCGTCGTTTATCGCCAGCACCTAGCGGACAGCCATGAACGCCTTCATCAATGCGCCGCTGCGATGCAGTTCCCTGGTGCCGTTGCCTTCCATCACGATGGTGAAGGCCCTGTCGGGATCCTTGATGCTGGCACCTGCGAGGTATGTGACACCTGTACCCGAGAAGACTTCAGGGATCATGGGGGTGCTCGTTCCCATTACGATCACCTCGCCGGCATGGCCGATCCGGGCGAGGATATCCGTGAGCGTGCCATTGACAATCGTGGTCCCGGTGAGAACCACGAGATCCGCGCTCTCCAACCGTTTCGGGAGCATGTTCAACGGCTCCATGGACGGATGGCTCCTGGGGGCGTCATCAAAGATGCTCACCTTACATCCTTTTCGGACAAGCATGTCGGCCACCGGCTCGATGAGCCCCACGATGACCGCATGGCTTCCCTCCCGGATCTCGATATGACTGAAGACGTCCCCTGTCTCGGCAGTGGATATCCTCGATGCCAGGGCATTCACCGTGGCCAGGGCCAGGGCCCGTGATATGAAATCCGACTCAATGGACAGCCCGAGGAGATCTTCCGCCCTCGACCCGACTAAAGAGCCCCCTTTCCGGTAGACCGTACAGCCGGTCGTCCCGGGGGGGATGATATTTACGCACAGCCCCAGAGAGTCGTCATCGAGCTGCACGGCTATGAATCCGGGCCCGACGAGGGCTCTGCGCACCTTCAGATCTCGCGCAGCGGGTAAAAGCGTATCGGCACATTTCTTCAGCATATAATCTCCTTATCCTTGAATGTGTTTGGTGATCACGGGATCTTCCGTTTGAAGGCCCATGCCTGACAGGGCCTGAACAGCGCCATCATAGGGAAGCAGCACGCAGGAATGCCGGCTTCTGTGTTTTCTGACAGGCCTGAATACCTCATGGAGAGGGAGGAACTCCGCATCCTGTTCAGTGGGTGCCGCCAGGGCCCTGGCAAGACAGTCCCGCAATTCGATGAGACCGGCGAGGGTCCGGCCTCGCACACACGAGGCGAGGAGAGAAGATGACGCCTTGCACAAAAGGCATCCCCGCACCTGGCAGCGAATATCTGCGATACGGCTCCCATCGAGGCGGATCTGAACAGTTACCCGATCACCGCACAGGGGGTTGTCGAGGGTCGCCTCGCAATCCGGGTAATCAATCGTTCCTGCATACGAATGGTCTTTTGCCAAGGATTGTATCGCATCATTGTACAACGCATAGTCCATACACTCTATCCTTCCAAGCCATTCTGTCAGACTGCCCGGCAGAGCAGGTTCATGCAGTCTTCGACACCGCTGAGGAACGCATCCACATCGCTCGGCCGGTTGTACATTGCCAGAGAGGCCCGCGTGCTGCCGTGAATTCCCCAATAGGTGTGCAGCGGCTGGGCACAGTGATGTCCGCCCCGCAGGGCCACCCCATGCCGGTCGCTCATGACCTGGCAGATATCATGCGGGTGGGCGCCCTCCATGGTGAACGACACCAGGGGCAGCCGCTCTTCGCCCAATGCCGGGCCGAGAATCCTGATGCGGTTTGACCCGTTGTCCAGGGTAATGAGGCCGGCCATGATCCGGTCGGTGAGGCCTGTCAGGTGCCGCTGCATGCCATCGATGTCCTGGCGCATGACCCAATCCAGGGCAGTCCCAAGCCCGATCGCCTGAGTCACCGGCGGTGTCCCGGCCTCGAAACGGTGCGGTATCCCCATGTATGAGCTCTTCTCCAGGTTGACCTCCATGATCATCTCGCCGCCGCCGAAGGCCGGGGGCAACCCTTCAAGGCATCCCCTGCGGCCCCACAGAACTCCTGCCCCGGTGGGCCCATACACCTTGTGGGAGGAGAAGACATAAAAATCCACATCCAGCGCAGCAAGATCAAGGGGCCCATGCGGTGCCATCTGGGCACCGTCGAGCATGACTCTGGCGCCGCACTCGTGCGCACGCTGCGCGATCAGTGCCACGTCGGTGATAGCGGCGCTCACATTCGACCCATGGGTGAGGGCCACGAGCTTCGTGCGCTCACTCAGGCAGGCATCCAATGCTGTGAGGTCCAGCCTTCCCTCCTCATCCACCGGAAGATACCTCACCAGCACCCCGGTCCGCTCGCTGAGCATCTGCCAGGGCACGATGTTGCTGTGGTGCTCCAGAACCGAAAGCAGTATCTCATCGCCTTTCCGGAGGCTGGAACCGAGGCTCCAGGCCAGGATGTTGATGCCGGCCGTGGCACCTGCCGTAAAGATTACCTCGTCCGGATCCTTTGCCCCCAGGTACCGAGCCACCTGCAAGCGGGCATCTTCATAGGCCTGTGTCGCGTCTTCTGCCGGGCGGTGGATGCCCCGCCTGACATTGGCGCGCCATCCACCGTCATGACCGGACATGGCATCGATCACACTGTCCGGCACCTGGGCCATCGCGGCGCTGTCCAGGTAGTGAAGGGGGCCATAAGCTCCTTTCTGCCTGCACATGGAGAAGTTCTGCACCACCTGCTCTACGTCGAACATCATGTTATCTCCCTTTTACGCCTGAGCCCATGCTCTCCCCTACCCGTTCCCCCCGGGGAAATCCAGAGTGAACCACGCATGGGTCAGCCTCCAAGACGTCTTCTTTGCGTGATCTGCGCCATGATGGCTATGGCAATCTCCTCCTGGCTGAGAGCCCCGATGGACAGCCCCACAGGACCGTGGATCCTCGCAAGGCTTTCCGGGGGAAACCCAGCCGCGCAAAGGCGCTCCAGTCTTGCCGCATGCGTCTTCCTGCTCCCCAGGGCACCGATGTAGAACGCATCGGACTTCAGCCCCTCCACCAGCGCCGGGTCATCCAGCTTGGGATCGTGCGTCATCGTGACAAGTGCCGTCTTTGTGTGCAGCCGGCCCTTGAGTGCCACGTCCGGCCACTCGACGATCAAGGGAACGTCCGGGAACCGGCCTTTGTTCGCAAAGGCTTCCCGTGGGTCGACAACCACGACATCATAGCCGGCAAACCGGGCAATATGTGCCAGCGGTTGCGCTATGTGCACTGCTCCGAAGATGATCAGCTCAGGTGCCGGGTGCACTCCGTGGAAAAAATACCTGTGTCCCTCCTTGTCAAGGCTGAAATTCCTGTCCGTTTCCCTGTTCTTCCCCGCAGCCTCTCTGAACCCTTCAGGAAGCGTAAGGACGCCCGTGCCTTCATCCAGCGGGATCAGCGTCTTTTCTCCGGTTTCAAGATCTGTTGCAAGACAAACACCCCGGTTCGCCATCTCCAGGGATGCCAGGTCCTCCAGCATCTGCCTCGATGGGGCCTTCTCCACAAAGATCTCGATCTCTCCCCCGCAGGTGAGCCCAACCTCCCAGGCCTTATCCTGGCTGACTCCGAAGACGAGCCGCCGAGGCTTCCCATCCCTCATCACCTCCCGGGCCTCGGTGATAACAGCGCCCTCGATGCAGCCCCCGGACACGGATCCTTCGAAGTTCCCCTGCCCGTCGATGACAAGCTGGCTCCCCACTGGCCTCGGTGAGGACCCCCATGTGGATATCACGGTGGCGAGCGCCACCTCCCGTCCCTCTTTTACCCATTCAAGGGCCTTGCCATACATATTGTCTTGAAATTTCATGGCGATCTCTCCTGTCTCCACCCCTTGCTCGGGGTGTCTGATGCATAAAATCCGCTGCGTTCGCTTCCCTGCCTCGGGGCCTCACCGACGATCCGTTGCGCTCACAGGCCCCTTGCCTGCGATACCCGGGGGTCAGCCAGCAACGGCGCAGCACACTTTTCGAGTGCCGGCGGGCTCTGTCCGCTCCTGGCGATGGGGCCTGGTTTCCGCCATGAGACCCTGGAGATACCCACTGATGGCTCCATCCTCCCGACAGATCTCCTCTACTCGCCCGGTCTTGTAGATTACGAGAGTCTGGGCGAACATCTCCACATCCCTTGGATCATGGGTGATCATGATCACGGGTATGTCGAATCTGCCGAGAGCCTGTATCAATTCAGCCCGCATCCTCTCCTTGAGAAGGACATCGAGTGCAGAAAAGGGCTCATCAAGAATCAGCAGGTTCGGGTTGCTCGCCAGCGCCCGTGCGATTGCCACCCGCTGTTTCTGGCCCCCGGAGATCTCATGGGGGTAATGCCCGGCAAGGGCATCTATCTCCAGCATCTCCATGATCTCATGCACCCGCTGCCGGTGTTCTTCGCACCGTCTGCACCGGCTCTTCTTCATGCCGAACTCGATATTCTCCCGAAGGCTCAGGTGGGGGAACAGGGCATAATCCTGGAACACATAACCGATCTTGCGATCTCTGGGGCTCAGGTTTACATGTTCATCGGAATCGAACAGCACCTTTGACCCGACCGCAATACGCCCCCTGTCAGGTGTTACCAGGCCGGCAACGGATTTCACGGTGAGAGTTTTGCCCGATCCCGATGGTCCGAACAAGACGATGAATTTATCCTTAGAGGCAAAGACGACGTCGAGGGAAAACCCTATTGCCCTCGAGCCGAACCTTTTGCTCACGCGGATTTCGATCCTCTCCGAAAATTGTGCGACCTTCATTTATCATTTCCTTTCACGGGAAGGAACCCGTACGAGCCGAACACGGCACGCATTTCCGAGCTGCAGACGAACCGGATGAAATCTCCGGCCTGCTGTCTGCGGGAGGAGGAGATTACGGCAATGGGAAAAACAATGGGCTCATGCCCTTTGACCTCGGCCACCACACGTATCTTCCCGTCTCCCTGCAGGGCATCCGTGCCATAGATAAGCCCTGCGTCAACCTCGCCTCGTTTCAGATAATCCAGCACCTGGCTCACGGTATTCGCGTACACAAACTTATCCAAAAGCTTGTCCCAGAGACCTTCAGCGACAAACGACTGACGTGCATAGCGTCCTGCCGGAACCACCTCGGGGTTTCCAATGGCAATGGTTTTCACCTCTTTCCGGGTAAGATCACGGACGCCACGCAGCCCGAGGGGTGAGCCGGCAGGAACTGCAAGCACGAGCGCATTGCGCGCAAAGTCTGTACGCGATCCCTTGAGAATCAGCCCCTGTCCGGCGGCCTTGTCCATGGTAATCTGATCAGCGGAAGCGAATACGTCCACCGGCGCCCCCTGAACCATCTGCTGCAACAGGGTTCCGCTTGCGGCAAAATTAAAGATCACCTTAACACCAGGGTGGTTCTTCTCGTAAGCCTGGCCCACGGCGGTCATGGCTTTGGCCATACCCGCACCGGCGGAAACGATGAGGTCCTCTCCCCAGGCCCTGGCACCGGGGAGTATACCCATGCATACAACACATAACACGACAACTATTCTTCTGATTCCCATGATTCTCTTCATTCTATTCCTCCTCCTGCGCTCCAGTGAGCACGTTTCAGTAAGGTCTGCGAGCTGAAAAGAATGAACCCGCAGGCTATCGTTGTGACCAGCACCAGGATATTCGCCCTCATGGATTCTCCTGCCTGCACGGCATCGTAAATGGCCATGGACAGCGTCTGGGTGCGCCCCGGTAAATTGCCTGCGACCATGAGGGTAGCACCGAACTCTCCCATGGAGCGCGCAAAGGCTATCATGGTCCCGGCAAGGATGCCCCGCCAGGAAAGGGGCAAGGTGATGCGCAGGAACACCCCGGTTTCAGGCTTGCCCAGGGTTCGGGCCGCGTCCTCGAAATCCCTCTCCACAGCTTCGAAGGAAGCCCTGGCCGATTTGTACACTATCGGCACGGATACTGCCACGGCCGCTATCACCGCTCCCGTGCAGGTGAAGATCAGCCGGATACCGAAGGTTTCATAGAGCCACTGCCCCAGCCAGCCGTGCCTGCCGATCAAGACCATGAGATAGTATCCCACGACCGTTGGAGGGAACACCAATGGAAGGGTAATCAGCGTATCGAGGATGTCTTTGCCCGGAAACTGTCTTCGGGCAAAGAGGATCCCCAGCGCGCACCCCAGGCAGAGAGAGAACACGGTGGCCGTCCCGGCGACCTTCAGGGTAATGAGCAGCGGTGTCAAACAGGAAACCTGCACCTCAAAACACCTCTCTCATCTCCCGAAAGAACAGGCAGGGAAGTGACAGGCCTCACAGTGTAGACACAGGCCTCCGTGTCCCATGGCTGCGATATCGCCGGAGCTGGGCTGCTCCCCGGCCAGTATCCGTGGGAGCATGAGATCGTATATGGTGCGGGGATTGTAGAACACACAGGCCGGAAGGCCGAGAATGGGGACACCCCCCAGCCGGGCATTCAGGAACATGGCCCCCGGAAGCACAGGCCCGGCGTAGGAAATGATCTCGGCACCGGACTCCCGAACGCCCATGCGTGTCACATCGTCGGGGTCCACGGAAAGACCACCGGTGGTCAGGATCACCTCACAGCCAGAATCCCGCAGTTGCCTTATGGCCCGGGCGATCATCCCGGGGTCATCCGTCACCACGATCTTCTGCACGAGCTCACAGTCATACCCCTGCAGCTTGGAAACAATGAACCGATCTGACTCATCCTCGATCAGTCCCTCGTACACCTCGGACCCGGTCACCACGAGGCCCACCAGCCTCTTTGTATACGGCAGGATCTGGATTACGGGCCCGTCTACGCCGGTAATTAGCTCCAACTCCTCGATCCTGCTCCGGGCTATCAGCAACGGAATGATCCTTGTTTCTGCGATGATCTGATCCTTCTTGCACGGCATTCCCGTCTTGTGGGTCGCCACAATGATTTCTCCGAGGGAATTGATCTTCAACAGTGCCCCGACATCAATCTTGATCAGTCCTTTGATCTTACTGATGATCGTCACCTTGCCTTCATGCGGCTCGGTCCACCTCAGGCTATCCCCGCACAGGGCATGGGCAATCCTCAAGGCTGCATCATCCTCATGAAGTTGATCTTCAGCAATGTCCATGACGTACAGGTGTTTCTTCCCGATCTTCAGCAGCTCGGGAATGTCCGCCTCCGTGATGACATGCCCTCTCTTGAACCCCACTCCTTTGAATTTCCCGGGGATAATTCGGGTCATATCATGGGCCAGGACGGTTCCTACTGCATCCTCCACGTTGATCTCTTTCATGTTGTCATCCTTTCGCTCTGCACACCTCTGCCGGAAGAGACAATCAGCCATCAGTTCCGTGCGGACAGATCCGCTCAATCTCCATGAGTCTGCTTATCCCGGCAATGGTCACGCCGTAGAACAGGTGGGGCTTTTGGTACTGCTGTAAAAGATCCCAGATCGTATCGAAGGATCCGTTCCCCAAAGTAGTCCCGGTTGCAAGCACCACATCGGATTCTCTGATGAGCTCTTCGGTACGGGTGCGTCCATCCCGGACCGTCACGCCATACTTCTTCGTGCCAATATTCCTGCGGTCAAGATCGGTTATATGCACCTTATCACTTCCGAAGTTCTTCACCAGTATCTCGGCTAAGGCCGGATTCAACCCGATCAGCCCGATAACCACGTTCCCCCACGTGTCCCGGATATGCCCGACGATATGCAGAGCGCACCTCTCCGGGTCATCATTCTTGCAGTGGACCGTGCCGTGAATCAGATCGAGGTGCCTGAGGACCGCATTGAGGGTTGCCAGGTAGATCGCCCGGTTCTGATTCGAATCGGTCGGAAGATCCAGCACGTCCTCCAGAAACCCCACAAAGTTCATGGGTATGTCGGTAAAGGCATGACCCCGCGAACCGAGAAAATGCGCCTCGACCACGCGTTCCTTACCCTCGATAATGGGGTAGTCTCGCCTGCTGGGGTTGCCGATCGCCTGTTCGGGCGTAAGAATCTTTGTCTGGATCGTAACTGAACTGCTCTGTAAGCTGTTATCCCTGACAATCTCACGAAAACGCTCTTTTGATGCTTCTATGATATCCTGCCGAGTTTCTGTCATCATCTTGTAGGTACCTTTCTTCTCAGGATTTATCTTAATGGCTTCCCATGACCCTGATCCATGGCCAGCAGGTTGCGATAGTCTTCAAGGGTATCCACGTCCACATGGATACAGCGGCTGTCCACCTCCACCTCATGGGTACTGTCCACGTGGCGCTTGAATAAAACCCGGGCCCCGACATCACCCTGGACACCGGCTGCGAGCTCTCCGAACAGATCCCGTCCGATGATCACCGGATTGCCCCGCCTGCCTCCGAAAACCGGCATGACCAGAGGCTGTGAAGATTCTTCGAAGGCCCTGATCAGCGTGTCGATGAAGCTCTCATCTACCAGAGGCTGGTCACCCAGCAGAAACATCGCTGCATTGGATCGTGAGGATACATGACTCAGGCCTGTCTTCAGAGAGGTGCTCTGCCCCTGTAGATAGTCCCTGTTCACCACCACCCGGACACCCTCGAAATCAATCCGGCGCTGGATGACAGCAGCATCATGGCCCAGCACCACGATAATCTCATCCAGCAGGGATCTCCTGGCGTTCGTGACCACCTGGCCCAGGAGTGTGGTCTGACGAAACTCGAGCAATTGCTTAGTCATGCCTATGCGGCTGGCATGGCCTGCGGCAAGGACTATGCCGCTTATCCGGGCCTTCATAGGATTGTTCTCCGACATGCCCTTCCTCATACCTCCGTGCAAAACCTGGAAAAGGATCCAACCTCGCTCATTATCATCCCTGCTCTCCCAGGATTTCGATGAAATGGACTACATCCGAATTCAGCCAGCTCACACAGACTTCTATCTGGGACCGTTTGAACCCCAGGACGACCTTTCTGTACACATCCTTCTCCAGGCTCCATGCATTCTCCACCTTTTCTCGTAAATCCTTGAGCAGATCCATCTGTGCATCGACGAGCCGATCCCCTCCCTGGAGCTTCAGGTCCCGGATGAAAAAAAGTTTTGTCAGGAACTCCATTCGCAGATCCCGAACATGCAAGGTGGGGCTCATCACCCAGTCAAGGAATTTTCTTTTCCCTTCCGGCGTGAGGGTAAGAACTTTTTTGGGGAGCAGATTCTCCCGGGAGGAGATGCGACCCTTCACCATTGCCTTTTCCTCGAGTTTATGAATCAGGGCGTACAGCTGACTGGTGCTGATATGCCAGATGCCTTCCAGGGTTTCGGACATGAATCTGTTGATCTCGTACCCATGCATCGCGCCTGTCATCAGGACTCCCAGCACCACGTATTCCGTTGTCTCCTGATTTCTCATCTCCCTGCTCCAGTTGGCCTTCCACATCGGAGTATTCCAATCCGGAATACTCTTCGAAAAAAATTTACCCTCTCCAGTGCCACGGCAGGGTATCCAGGGGAAACCGGGTTCCGTTCATGTTCGTCCATGCTTGCCATGCCGCCATGATCACTTCCCCTTCCCTTTTTGTCCTGCCGGACCATCCGGCAACTGTCTGGTGGGTGCATGCGAAGGGCTGGATTCAATGATCACATGAATTCCGTTCCAGCCCTTCGCATGGCCACCTGTTTATATAAAAGAAGAGATTCGAATGGTTACGGCGGAACTTTGGGCCGCAATCTCTTCTGTCGCAGTTCCTGCCTGCATTACTTGGATGCCTTCTCCTTGAGTGCCTTCAAGATCGCCTCTGGTTTTATCGGAAGATCTGTGACCCTCACCCCGACGGCATCGTGGATGGCGTTCATGATCGCCGGTGCAATTCCAACCAGGCCGGGCTCGCCGACACCTTTGGCTCCGAAGGGACCTTTGGGATCGGGTTTGTCTATGATGATTATCTTGGTTTCCAATGGCATGTCCGGAGCACCGGGAATCTTGTACGTGGTAAAGTTGCCGGTCGCAGTAGCGCCGGTAGCCGGGTTAAAGACATAGTCCTCGGTGAGGCCGTATCCAAGTCCCTGCTGTACGCCGCCTTCGCACTGTCCTTCCACGGTCATCGGGTTGATGGCCTTTCCGCAGTCTACCGCTGAAACAAAGTTCAATACCTTTGTGACACCGGTCTCTGTATCCACTTCAACCTCGGCAAAGTAGGCTGCTGTAGGAGGTGAGTTGTGGTGGGGGACAAAGCAACCCTTACCGGATATCGTATGACCGTCACCCCGTGCACCGTAGATGGCGGTAGCGCTTACCTTGGCAACGGAGATTTTCTTGCCGGGGTTCGCCTTCACGAAGACCTGCCCGTCCTTGATATCAAGATCGTCCGGCGTTTCGGCCAACATCTTGGCTGCATAAGCCAGTAGTTCTTTCCTTGCCTCTTCTGCCGCTATTCTAACCGCATGACCTGTGACATACATTGACCGGCTGGCATGGGACCCGAGGTCGAAGAGGGTCTTCTCTGTCTCTCCGGCAACCACATAGATGTCGTCTACCGAAATCCCGAGCACCTCTGCCGCTACCTGAGAGAGAGAGCCATAGATGTGCGTACCGGGTGAGCCGGGGTTGATGATGAGATTTGCCGAACCGTCCTCGTTGAATTTTATTATGGCGCCGGAGTGCTCCAGCAACAGGGGCCATGCACCGCTGCAGTGCGTCATGGTGGACATGCCCACACCCCGTTTCAGTGTCTTGGTCCCGCCCTTGTTCTTGCCGCGCTTCTCTTTCCAGCCGATGGCCTTGGCGCCTTCGTTGATGCAGTCATCGATGTAGGTGCTCTCGATGGGGAGACCCGTGTTGCACGTTTCGCCCGCATGCTTGGTGTTCTTCAAGGTCATCTCAACCGGATCGAGCCCGAGCTCCACGCATGCCCTGTCCATCAACTGATCGATGCCCCACATGACCTCGGGGTTGCCGAAGCCGCGCATGGCTCCTCCTAATGGGGTGTTGGTGTAGGCAAGTTTACATGACCCGTTCATGTTGGGACAACGGTAGTGTCCCAGGCCCCAGATAAGCATGATTCCGCCTGCGAGCATGGCACGGCTCACGTATCCTCCGCCCCATGTCGTGACATTGAGCTCCATGGCATGGAGAGTGCCGTCTTTCTTCAAGCCCAGCTTGGCATGGAGATAATGCGGCGTTCTTGCGTCGATGGTCGTGAAATCCTCTTCCTTTGAGTTTACGAGCTTCACCGGCTTGCGGGTTTTGAGTGCCAGCATGACACAAATGGGCTCGGTGTGGCAGCTCAGCCTGCAGCCGAAGCTCCCTCCCACATAGGGGGTGACTACGTTGATCTTGCCCACAGGATGGTTGAACATCTTCCCCAACTCGCGTCTGAACGGATGTGCCAGCTGATTCGGGCTGTAGACGGTAATTTTGTTGTTAGAGTCCACGGTGGCGCAACATGACTGCGTTTCCAGGTGGCTCTGTATCTGCCTCGAGCAATAGAAATTATCCTCGACCACGAGATCGGACTCGGCAAAGCCTTTCTCCAGATCTCCTATAGCCAGCCATGGAGGAGGGGTTGAGTTCACCGGGTTGTTGTTCGGCGAATAATCGTGGATCACCGGGGCACCAGGTTTCAGGGCGTCGCGCGGGTCGATGACGAACGGCAGCACCTCGTATTTCACATCGGCTTCGAGCAACTCGATGGCTGCCTCTGCAGTCTTCTCATCCACGGCAGCCACTGCAGCGATCGGGTCACCCACGAAACGTGCCTTGTCGGCCAGGATGAACTCATCGGAATGTTGTAGCTGTCCGCTCGCAGTCATGGGCATATCGCGGAATGAACGGCAATACGGTATCTTGGGCGTGTCTTCATAGGTGATCACGCAGACCACGCCGGGGAGTGCCAAGGCCCTGGTTTTGTCGATTGTGAACTTGGCATGTGCATATTTGCTGTGCAGAATCTTTCCCCAGAGCTGCCCCTGAAGCTTTACGTCGGGTACGAATATTGCTTCTCCCGTGGCTTTCAGCACCACATCCTTCTGTGTAATTCGCTTCCCTACAGCAGTGAATTCCTTATTCATATCATTCACCTCCATGGTTATGCCTCAGCTGCAGCCTTCGCAGCGTCGATTATCTTCACATAGCCTGTACACCTACACAGGTTGCCGGCTATGTATGCCGTGATCTCTTCCTTGGTGGGATTGGGGTTTTCGTCCAAGAGGGCCTTGATCATAAGCATCATGCCGGGCGAGCAGAAGCCGCACTGGATGGCGCCCTTTTCGATGAAGCCCTTCTGAATTTTGTGAAGCTCTCCATCCTTGGCGAGTCCTTCGATGGTCGTAATGTCCTTGTCCCTGGCAGCCAGTGCCAGCATGCTGCAGGAGAGCTCGGGCTTGCCGTCGACCAGGACGGTACAGGCGCCACACTCACCTTCTGCACAGCTGATCTTCGTACCGGTGAGGTTGAGCTGTTCCCTCAGGACCTCATTCAGAGTCATCTGGGGCTCCACCTCTATCTCGTAGGGAGTGCCATTTACTTTGAAATTCAGGATCTCTTTCTTCATGAGTCGTCTCCTTGACTATGCCTTCGTTCTTTCCAGCGCTTTCTCTAAGACGCGCTTCACCAGCACCTTGGTCGTATCTTTCCTGTATTCCGCCGTAGAACGGATGTCTGTTATCGGCTTCACCGCATCCGCAGCAGCGCTGGCAGCCTTTTCGATCAGGTTCTGATCGATCTTATTCCCCCTCAACACATCCTCGGCCTTCTTCATTCTCAACACGGTGGGGGCCACCGAGCCGACGGCTATCCTGACTTCCTTGCAGACACCTTTTTCCATGGTCAGCTCTGCCGCCGCGTTCACCTTGGCGATGTCGGATACAGTTCTCACCAGCTTTGCAAATCCCCCTCCGGTATTGGCCGGGGCTTTGGGAAGCAGGATTTCCGTGATTATTTCGTTCGGTCCCAGGACGGTCTTTCCCACTCCAAGGTAGAATTCATCAATGGGGATCAATCTTTCGCCGGAGGGTCCGACCGCCTTGATCTTGGCATCCAGAACGAAAAGGGCAGGAGCCACATCAGAGGCAGGGGTTGCCACGCACAGGTTGCCCACGGCAGTACCCTGTGTCTTTACCTGGATCGATGCGATGCTGGCGATGGCCTCATGGAGCACGAAGTACCTTTCCTTGATCAGCGCCGAAAGCTCGATGGAACGGAGACTCGCCAGGGCACCGATCCTCGCACCGTCTTTATTGCTTGCAATCACATCATCCATTTCATCGATGCGCTGGAGATTGACGATGCATTTCGGAGCGATGATGCGTTTGCGCATCCGAGGCACCAGATCTACGCCGGCAGCATACACTTTTGCCTCTGTCCCGCATTTGGACAGAGCACCTGTTGCCTCCTCGAGACTTTTGGGCTCGAGGTATTCAAAAGGCTTTAAGGTTCTGAACATGCTTTCCTCCTGTGTAAGATATTTATGCTTCGTTGCGCATAATAAGCATGTCAATGAAGGGTGTCCATCGGCTTAAAAACGATTGTTTTGTAGGATGCTAATCTATTGCGTAGGACATTTTCCTATACATTGATCTCCCGACAAGAGCAGAGGCTGCACGCATTGTTCTCGGAAAGTTCATCTTCTTGGTTGCTTATGGAAATATCAGGCAGATCAAACCCAGGCAGGTGACATCCACCACGCTCCCGGAGGCCTGATCAAAAATTCGACATATCTGGATAAAAACATTGTTAAGCAGAACTATCAACGGATTATAATTCAAATTCTTTTGGGGTTAAATGGGGATATCGGGGCCCAACTATTTCCAGCAAGAAACAGGGGCAGCACAAAAACCACACTGATACTGTTTTTCAACGACATGGGGAAAGGGGTGCATATCAAAACGAACTTACCGACAAGGATAACCTGTGGAGCATGGGGTGTCCCACGTTTTCTTCCCCTACCCTTCACCTGCAGACGGTCATACGCACCCGGTCGCCCGTCATTCCTGCACCGGCTCGTAGCCCTTTCGCTTCAGCAGCTCGATGAGCCCGTTTTCCCCCACGAGGTGTGCTGCCCCCACGACAACGAGCACGTCGCCCTCCTGCGCCAGGAGCTTCTCGATCTTCCCTGTCCAGGCAGTGTTGCGCTCCACGAAAAGCTTCTTTTCAATGGCCGGGTATCCCTTGAGGCTTTTCCTGGTGAGGGCTTCGATCCGAGCGGCATCTCCCCTTTTCCAGGCGCTCTCCAAATCGGTTGAGCTCTGTCTGATCACGTCGAGCTCTTCCATGGTCTGCCTCAAAAGGTCTTCCTGCCTGTCGGACAGTGCCCGGGCGAGCATATCGATCTGCTGGCCGGCCGTCTCAAAAAAGACCACCTTTTTGCCATCCGTGCGGGCCTTACGGAGAAAGTGGGCATCGATGCCGTTTCCGGCGTCAAACCCGAGCCTCTTGAGCTCGAGGCCGGCCAAAGTCACCGACACGAGCCACGGCCTCATCTGCGCGAACCTGCCCTCTTCCAGGCCAAGGAGCTTGAGACGCTCCTGGAGCATGCGGTAGGTCTTTACCGAGACGTTCTGCTGCAGGGTCTGCCCTTTGGGGTAGGTGCCGCGCTCAAGCATCATCTCTCTGGCCTTCGCTGAGCCGGCCTCGTTTATGTCCGCCTCGAACACCCCCCTGGGGCAGAAAGCATAGGCCTTCAGGATGCGGACATCGAGCGGATAGAGTCCCCTGGTGGATGCATGGAGTGAACCCAGCAGAAACGCCGTGCATCCCTTGCCTTTCACCGACCACAGGAACACGTGCGTCGGTTTTGCCTGATCGGCCTGAACAGCCCCCGCGCCGGTGGGGAGGGCAACGAGGAGTGTCAACAGGAGCAGCGTGCCCAGTGCCCGGATGCGTATCTTCGTCCTGGAGTGGAACGACAGACCCGGCACTGCCTCAGATCCCGTCACACATGCTCAGGATGACCGGCTCGGCATTATGTCCCTGGATCACCATGGCACCAGGTGCCACGTCGTGGTCGAGCCACACGTTGCCTCCGATGACGGAGCCCTTTCCGATGCGTATCCTGCCGAGGATGGTGGTGCCGGCGTAGACGGTCACGTCGTCCTCCACGATGGGATGGCGCGGTGTGCCCTTGACAAGCCGGCCGACATCGTCCTTGGGGAAGCTCTTGGCCCCCAGCGTCACCCCCTGGTAGAGGCGCACGTTCCTGCCGATGTTACAGGTCTCGCCGATCACGGTACCGGTGCCGTGGTCGATGAAGAACCGCTCGCCGATGGTGGCGCCGGGGTGGATGTCGATGCCGGTGACCGAATGGGCCATCTCGGTGATGATCCGCGGGATGATCTCCACGCCGAGCAGGTACAGCTCGTGTGCAATGCGGTAGTTGGTCATGGCCTTGATGCTCGGGTAGCAGAAGATCGTCTCACCGATGCTCTTGGCAGCAGGGTCGCCCTCGTAGGCTGCCTCCACGTCGGTGACGAGCATCCTCCTGACCTCGGGGATCGTGGAGATGAACTTTCGCGAAAGCCCGAGCGAGCGCTCGGCGCAGTCGATGCAGACCAGGGGGTCGGTCATCTCGCAGGAAAAGCCGTAACCCCTTTTGATCTGCTCCGAGAGGAGGCGCTCAACCTTCTCCAGGTGGTTTCCGACGATGTAGGGCATGGACTCGAGCGTCATCTCCGAGTCGCTGAAATAGGCGGGGAAGAGGAGCATCCTCAGCCTCTCCACGACCTCCGTGAGGGCATCGAGAGACGGCATGAAGGCCTCCAGGGTCGGCCGGTGATACACCGCGTCGTACGACTCGGGCCTGCAGAGCTCCTCCACCACCGTGCGGATGATATTCCCGTTGGGGACAATGCCTGGTATCTCCTTGATCATCGTGGACCTCCGCCCATATCGATGCCTCCCATTGGGAGTCCTGCTCCCGGACAGCTCCGCCCAGGGACTCTTGTGTCTTCTCCTATAACTGATCAGGAAACAACTCGGTGCTCAGGTAGCGCTCTCCCGTGTCGCAGACGATGAACACGACGAGCTTGCCCGCATTCTCCGGTCTTTTCGCGATCTGGATGGCGGCATAGGCATTCGCCCCGGAAGAGATACCGCAGAGGATCCCCTCTTCGCGGATAAGCCTCCCGGCCATGGAAAGGGCCTGCTCGTTGGTCACGGGAAAGACCTCGTCGATGAGATCCCTCTCTATCACTTCGGGGACGAACCCGGCGCCGATGCCCTGGATCTTGTGGGGGCCGGGTAATCCGCCCGAGAGCACCGGCGAGTCCGCAGGCTCGACGGCCACGGCCGTGAGGGACGGCCTGCGGGGCTTGAGCGCGCGGCTCACCCCGGTGATGGTGCCTCCGGTTCCCACACCCGCCACGAAGACATCCACCTTCCCCTCGGTATCCTTCCAGATCTCCTCTGCCGTGGTGAGTTCATGTATCCGGGGGTTTGCAGGGTTCTTGAACTGCATGGGGATGAACGACTTCCTGTTTTCCTTCCCGAGCTCCTCGGCCTTCTCGATGGCGCCTTTCATGCCCTTCTGGGCAGGAGTCAGGACCAGCTCTGCGCCCAGGCTCTTCAGGAGCTTGCGCCGCTCGATGCTCATGCTCTCGGGCATGGTGATGATCAGCCGGTAGCCTTTCACGGCGCACACGAAGGCGAGACCGATGCCCGTGTTGCCGCTCGTGGGCTCTATGATGAGCGTGTCCTTGTCTATGAGGCCATCCTTTTCGGCCTGCTCGATCATGCTCATCCCGATCCGGTCCTTCACCGACGAGCACGGGTTATAAAACTCGAGCTTGCCCACCACCGTTGCAGAACAGCCTTCTGCAACCCTGTTGAGCCTGACGAGCGGCGTGCCGCCAATGAGCTCCACCATATCACGGGCGATATTCATCGCAGTGAACCTCCTCTCCTCTTTCGTTCCATCACGCGGTGGGGTCCTAGGCCGGCGTCTTCGCCGGCATGGCCTCTTCGATGTTGCAGAAGTGCTTGTTCTTGTAGAACTCCAGCAGCCTCAGCACATCGTCCTTGCACTCGCCGCACACCGTGCCCACCTTGGTCTTCTCCTGGAGCTCGTAGAAGGTCCTGGCGCCTTCGAGCACGGCCTCCTCGATCTCGTGGTCGGTGATGTTCATGCAGCTGCACACGATGCGCGCCTCCTCGGTGCGCACTTTATCTTCCATGCCATTGCGGAGATAGTAGTCGTTGATGGCGGCCCGAAGCGCCTTGTCGCCCAGCACCGAGCAGTGGATCTTGTGCTCGGGCAGGCCGCCCAGCTCCTTGGTGATGTCCTTGGGCGAGAGCTTGTAGGCGTCTTCGATCTTCATGCCCCTGACCATCTCCGAGAGCACCGAGGTGCTGGCGATGGCGCTTGCGCACCCGAAGGTCTTCCACTTGCAGTCGGTGATGACGTCCTTGGCCTTGTCTACCTGGATGACCACGAGCATCTGGTCGCCGCATTTGATGTTTCCGGTGATCCCCCTGCCGTCTTCCTTGTAAGCCTTCTCGTCCTCGAGGATGTTCTTCGGGTGCATGAAGTGATCGAGTACCTTGTCGGTATAAGCCCAGTTCGTCAGTTCCATCACTGCCTCCTTGCATACGCGGTCGACATGCCTCTGATACGCCTGATCACCTTGGGCAGCACATCCAGCAAGTAGGCGATATCTTCCATGGTGTTCTCCCTGCCGAGGCTGAAGCGGATCGATCCGTGGGCGCACTCCTGGGGAAGACCCGTGGCCAGGATTACGTGCGACGGGTCCAGCGAGCCGGAGGCGCATGCCGAACCCGTGGACACGGCAAGACCTTCGAGGTCGAGGTAGAGGAGGATGGCCTCGCCCTCGGCCCCATCGAAGGAGACGTTCAGCGTTCCCGGCAGGCTGTCCGTGGGATGCCCCACGAAGTGTATGTCGGGAATGCTGGTTCGGATGCCTTCCCTGAGGGCCTCCTTCATCTGCAGCAGGCGTTTCTCCTCCTCAACCATCTCGAGGGCCCGCATCTCGATAGCCTTGCCCAGCGCCACGATGCCGATGGTGTTCTCGGTGCCTGCCCGCCTGCCCCGTTCCTGGTGGCCGCCCCTGATGAGAGGACAGAAAGGGGAATCCTTCCTGATGTAGACCGCGCCGATCCCCTTGGGACCGTAGATCTTGTGGCCCGAGAGGGTGAGGAAATCCACGCCGAGGTCATTCACGTCCACCGGCACCTTGCCCACTGCCTGGACCGCATCGGTGTGGAACATGGCCCCTTTTGCATGGGCGATACCGGAAAGGGTCCTGATGTCCTGAATGGTCCCGATCTCGTTGTTCGCCATCATCACGGAGACCAGGCCGGTATTCCCGGTGACCAGGTCCTTGAACCGGTCCATGACCACCTTGCCGTCCGCGTCCACGCCGGCGTAGTGCACCTTCATGCCCCTCTCCTTGAGGCACTTCGACGCCTCCATGATGCAGGGGTGCTCGATGGTGGTGGTGACGAGCTCCCGATCCCGGCACGAGTTGAACTCGCAGCCCCTGCACTCGCAGTTGAGGATGGACAGGATCGTGTTGTTGCCCTCGGAGCCGCTGGCGACAAACATGATCTCGTCGCTGGAGGCACCGATGAAGCGCGCCACATGGTCCCTCGCCTGCTCCACGTGGCTTCGCGCCTGTCTCCCGAAGGAGTGGAGGCTCGAGGGGTTGCCGTAGATCTCCATTGCCGAGAGTATGGTCTTTTTCACCTCCGGGTGGAGGGGCGTGGTCGCATTGTTATCGAGATAAATCCTTCTCTTCTCTGCCATGAAATCCTCCAGGGAAACTCTCCGTTCCTCTCGGTCGTGTTTCCTTTCTCTTTCCACTGAGTCACCCTTTCATAGGGCTTTTTCAGGGCTTTTTCCACTCTTTCTTTTCGGCCGCCTTCATCCCTGTTCCCGGGTGCAGATCCATGGCTCCATGCTTGTCTCGGGCTGACGATCCTGTGTGGCTTCCCCATGCGATGTTCACAAGGAAAAAGTAATCCCAAGACATAGATCATGCAAGGTTGGGAGACAAGAATCGCGGGCGGGGACTCCATGCCATGGAACATCGGCTTGTCGTTGTATTGCCGGCACACAGAGATTATAATACTGTCTGTTTGCAGGAACACATCAATACCCGGAAGGGATCCAGCCATGGGTGAGATCCTGGCAACGCTCTGTGAACTGAAGAACCAGGGACGGCGCCTGGTGGGGTGTTTTCCCCTCTACCCCCCTCTGGAACTCCTGCACTCGTTCGGGCTGACACCTGTAACCCTCTGGGGTTTAAGCTCCGAGGTGACCGACCTCACGAAGAGCGATCGTCACCTGCAGAACTACACCTGCCACGTGGCCCGATGCCTCACGGAGTTCGTACTGGGGGATGCACATGCACTGCTGGATGCGCTCTTCATGTACAACGCATGTGACACGTTGCGGAACCTGCCCGAGATCATCGAAGAAGGGCTGAAAGAGGAAGGGGCACGCCTGCTGCCCATGTTCCGGCTTCACGTGCCCGCCGTTGCAAAGGAACGCACCGGCGTTCGGGCGTACCTCAAGGACCGCATCACGAGCATGGTCTGTGATCTCGAAGAATTCACGGGAAGGCCGTTCTCTCCGGAAACCTTCCTGGCCAGCATCGATCTCTACCGTATCCAACGGGAGCTGTGTGCAGAGATAGAAGACGCTGCATGCAGAGGCACGGTGCCGTTTCCGACCTTTGTCAGGATCCTTCAGCTTGCGCATTTCCTCCCGGTGGAGGCCCACATAGAGCTCCTCGATGCAGAGATCCCGGAAGAGGACGATCTCCCGCCCCATGATCTCCGGCACCCGGGCGTGATGGTCAGCGGCATCCTGCCGCCGCCGAGGCAGCTCATCGAGACCATGGAGGCATCGGGGCTCAGGGTGGTTGCCAACGACATTGCATCGTTGAAGCGGTCCTTGGGATACAACCCTGCCCCCACCGCGGACCCGGGGGAGTATTACTGTGATTTCTACCTCAACCACTACCCCTGTTCAACCCTGCTGGCATCGAGCGACAGGAGGATCGAGACCATCCGTCGGGCAGTCCATGACAGCAGCGCCGAAGGGCTCATCTTCTTTGGTGAAAAGTTCTGCGAGTACGAATATTTCGAGTTCCCCCATCTCGGGGGTATGCTCAGGGCGCAGGGCACACAAACCCTTTTCCTTGAGCTTACCGGACAGACCGGCGAGGGCCTCGACGCCCCGAGAAACCGGATGGAGGCCTTTGCCGAGATGCTCAAAGGGCAAGCGGGATCGTGAGGAGATGACCATGCCGACAGAGTCGCCAGGAGGAGGGTTCCGGAAAAGCCCCTCGGGAAAGAGGCTCTCTTCCCTCATGGTGCAGGACTACATGGCGCTCCACCAGAAGGCCTCGGAAGGGGCCTTCGTGGTCTGGATCGCCATCATCGTTCCTGCCGAGATCTTTGCCGGGTTTGCCAACGTGGTGTACGGCGTTCCCGAGAGCCATGCCGCCATGTGCGCGGGAAAGGGCGTGGGCTCGCTCCAGTGCGAGAAGGCCGAGAGAATGGGGTATTCCTCCGACCTGTGCTCCTATGCCCGCATAGACCTCGGCACGGCCTTTGACAACGGCAAAGACTCGCCCACGTTCGGGCTGCCGAGGCCTCACCTGCTCGTGAGCAACACCAACAACTGCTCGCTGCTGGTCAAGTGGTTCGACATCTACCACCGGGTCTGGGGTGTGCCGCACTTCACCCTGGACATCCCGTTCAGCTATGAAAGTCAGAAACCGCGGGACTTCGACTACATTGTCACGCAGTTCGCCGACCTCATCGCCACCATAGAGGAAATGAGCGGCCAGAGGTTCGAGATCGAAAAGGTACGCGAAGCAGCGAGTCTCTCGTGCGATGCGCTCAGGGAGTGGAAACGCTTCATCGGCCTGGCGGCCGGGCGCCCCTCCGGGATCACGGCCTTCGACTCCTTCGTGCAGATGGCTCCCTTCCTCACCTCCCGGGGGACCAGGCACCTCGCGGAGCACTACCGGATGCTGGCAGACGAGACCGAGGAGCAGGTGAAAAGCGGCATCTTCCCGGTACCTGCCGAACGCTACCGCCTGCTCTGGGACAACATCGCGCCGTGGCACCAGCTGAGAAAGATGTCCTCGAGGCTGTCGGAGCTCGGGGCGAACATCACCTGCGCGAGCTATACCTACTGCATCGGCTCGAAGGAGGGTGAGTACGCTCTCCATGAGTTCGATGGGGGCGACCCCTTCACCTGGCTCGCCCGCCTCCAGAACTTCTCGGTGTGCCCCCACGGCATGAGGCTTCGGGCAAATGCCATGAAAGAGGTCATCGGGATCAACGGCATCGACGGCGTTGTCTTTGCGAGCAACCGCAGCTGCAAGGTCTACTCGCTCATGCAGATGGACCAGATGCGCCGCGTCCGCGACGAGCTCGGCATCCCGTGCGTCATGATCGACGTGGACCATGCGGATGAGCGCAAGTACAGCGAAGAAGCCGCCTTCACACGGCTGGAGGCCCTGCTGGAGATGATCGACGCCGGAAGGGCCGGCTCTATCGCTCCCGCCTGATCATCGAGTTTGCGCTGGGGGACTCTCGGGAGACAGGCCCGGCCTGTTTTTCATGGGTCTATGCATTGCCTTTAAAATCGGTTCATTCCATGTCATTGCGCGTATTTATTCGATTGGTTGAATATTCGTTTCATAAAGTCGGTACATTCTGCCGAAGAAACCATTACCTCAGTAGTTCCATTGCTATAGCCAGGCGGCTTTGAGAGGGTTGCCTGGCTATTTTGTTGCCCAGATGCCCGGATCCCGGGAACGGCGGCAAGGGGCTCAGGGATTTTCTGTCGGGGTCAAGGGAACGAGGTCGAAGCAGAACCCTGCCAGGCCGGCCACCAGGATCGTGTTCTGCAGCTGCGGCTCACCCCAGATGTTGTTCAGGATCTCCTGGGCCATGAGGCTCCCGAGGCAGAAGACGATGGGTGCGATGACCGGGACGGTCTTCGGTACATGCTTGAACCCGCCGTACAGCTCCCGGAGCGAAACCGTGCGGCCCGGGACAACGGTGGTGACCTGACCGTAGTCGCGAAGGATCGCACCGGAGACCATGAACATGTCCTTTGTCAACGACTCTTCGAGCGCAAAACGGCTGGGAAAATTATCCAAACAGTCGGCCACCCCTTCGCAACCGCTCAGGGCGCCCGAGATGTCATCCTCGCCGATGTTCACCTCCAGGGGGATGACCTCGGTCTGGCCGGTCATGGACTTCAGCCTTTGTCCCGCGGTGGAGACCTTTGGCTTTCCGAGGTCGTTCACGGTGTAGAGGGCCTGCCTGTTCAGGTCAGGCGGATCTGTGAAACCCCTGTCCGCAAGGTAGAGCCTTCCGATCCCGGCACGGAGAAGGATCTCCGCAACAACGCACCCCACTGCGCCAACCCCGGCGATGAAGATGGTCTTTTTCGCAAGGAGGTCCTGCTTCTCCTCGCCCCAGAAGGCAATGCTTCGGGAAAAGATGTCTCTCCTGTTCATGTCACTTCCCTGCCCGTTTGAATGATCTGTGTGTCAGGCCGCTGATACCGGGGGCATGATCGTGAGCTTGTCATTGTCGGCAAGGACCGTCCTCTCATTCAGCGGTCTCCCGTTGACCAGCATGATGATATCCCCCTCCGGGTCCATGCCGAACTCCGTCAAGACATCTGCGATGGTCGTCCCTTCCGGCAAAGAGAGCTCCTTCTCCGTGGCATACCCTTTCGTGAACGCTGAGAAAAATGACTTGAAATAGACCTTCATACCGTGTGACCTCCTGCCCTGCTCCCGGCCTTCCGCCGGGGGTAAAACTCTTATTTACCTCATAGCACACCATTTTTTCATGGGAAACTGGACTGAATCCATATTTGATGTAAGGTTACCTCTTACATGCTGTAGGCCTCTACCGGCTGTGAACGAAGGGGACAACGTCCGCAGACCGGGTCATTTTCCGCAGGCATCCACGACTCTTCTCCGGGACAAGAGAAACCCCGCCGTATTTACTCTGGAAATTTTCGTTGCGAGGCAATATATTCATGGGTGAGAAATATGCTATAGAAAAACAGTGGGGCTTGCAATGACCCGGTTAATTTTTCATGCTGATGAAGGGAGTAGCGATGCCAAAGGTACTGATTGCTGATGACCATCCGATTCTCAGGACGGGCCTGAAACAGATCATCACAGCCGAGTCGGACATCGAGGTGGTGGGTGAGGCGGCAAACGGGATGGAGGTGCTGGATTTCCTGCGGAAGCATCCCTGTGATCTCGTGCTCCTGGATATCTCCATGCCGAAACGGGGCGGGCTCGATGTCATAGACGAAATCAAGCAGATCCAGCCGAACATCGGCATCCTCATCCTGAGCATCTATCCCGAAGAGCAGTATGCCATCAGGGCGCTGAGGGCAGGGGCATCCGGGTACCTCACCAAGGCGAGTGCCCCGAATGAGCTCATCAATGCCATACACAAGGTATTGAGCGGCGGCAAGTACATCAGCCTCTCTTTAGCCGAGATCCTGGCTTCCGAGATCGACCGCTACTCTTCCCAGCAGCCTCACAAGCACTTGTCGGACCGGGAGTATCAGGTGATGTGTATGCTCGCGGCAGGCAAGACGGTGACGGAAGTGGCCAATGAATTGAACCTGAGCGTCAAGACCATCAGTACGTACCGCGCACGGATACTCGAAAAGATGAACATGAAAAACAACGCACAGCTGACGTTCTATGCCGTGGAAAATCACCTCATCGAGTAACCCGTCCCGGCACTGAGCAGTGCCCCGCCCCTCCTTGACCCAAGGCGCACCCGCGATCCCGCTGTGCACCCGTCGTAGGCAGAGGAGTCCTTCTCTCCCGGGGCTTCACACCAGCTCGTCCATCACCTTCTCCAGCTGCTTGATGGTGCTGCACTCGAAGACCTCGTGGCAGTGCGGCATGTACACGTCCATGATGTTGTCCTTGGTATTCCACTCCGTCCTCGGCTGGGGGTTGAGCCAGATGACCCTTCGTACCTGAGAGCAGATCTTTTCGAATGGTTTCCCGTAATCCGGGAAGTGGTTGTTGCGGGCATCGCCCATGATGATCAGCGTGCTCCGGGCAGAAACCGTCGGGAGATAGGTGCGCCCGAAGAGGTCGAACACCCTGCCGTAGTCGGAGAAGACCCCGCTGGAGTATTTTCCTTGTGCCAGGGCGTCCCGGATCGCCTGGTCTACATCCCGGCTCTTGAAATACGGCGTCACCTCATCCACCAGGTCGACGAACAGAAAAGACCGCACATGGGAGAACTGGAACTGAATGGCATAGACCAGCTGGAGCATGAACTGGCTGAAGACTGCCACGGATTCGGAAACGTCGCACAACAGAAGGATCTCGGGGCGGGAGATGATGCGCTTTCTGTGCTTCAACTCGACCGGCACTCCTCCGGTTGCGACAAAGGCCTGCCGGATGGTCCGGCGCAGATCGATGCTGCCGTGCTTGGCCCTCCTGTAGCGCAGCGAGTACCTGCTGGAGAGCTTCCGGGCAAGTCGGGAGATGGCCCGTTTCATCTGCTCCTGTTCCAGATGGTTCAGGTCTTCCATGCTCAGATGATACATGTTCATCTCCGTGGGATCGGCGTTGTCCAGGAACTCCCCGGTTTTTTCCTGGGTCTGGTTCTCATTGAACAGCTCAGAGACGAGCTTGATGATGGTATCTTCGACATACTTGAACCGCTTGTAGTACTCGGGGAACAGATCGGAACGGCTCTGCTCCTCGCACTGTTTACAACCCATGTCTGCTCCTCCAACGGCTTGTCCACATGGCGGAGATCCCCCTCAGAAGAAGACTGCCCGGGGGGATAAGACCCCCTCGAAGACCTCATCCATGGCCTTTTCCCACCCGATGGACATCTGTGCCTTCTTCACCAGCTCTCTTGCGTTTTCGAGGTTTTGCGGGTGTATCCCCTTGACGTTCTCCACCGCCTGGTGGGCAAGCTCCTGGAGCATGTCATAGTCGCCTTCCTTGACCGCCTTGATAAGCAGGAGATAGGGTTCACCCGTGATCCGGGACTTCATCCGCTGCTCGGTCACCACACCGGGGGACTGACCGGCCTCCACCCTGCCGCTCTCCCTGCCGTCGTACCCCTCGTTGTTCACGTCTTCAAAGGGGTCGCCCGCGTCCTCCATGGGCGGTTTTGTGGATTTCACATTGAAATAGATCCGGAAGAGGCTGTGGAAGATGGACAGGTCTGTCTTTTCCTTGATCAGGGTGCACGCCAGTGCAGGGTAAAAATCGTCATACGTGAGCCCCACCAGGGAAACGGCCTTGAGGGCGTCGACGATCTGGGAATGGCTCACATTGATGCCGAACCTGCGCAGACGATGGCTGAACTCGATGATTCTCTCTTCAAGAGGCTTCATGGGCTCCTCCCGCAGTCACGAAAGATGCGGCCCCTGTGCAGCAACCTGCTCGATGTCGCTCTTGTACTTGAGCAGCACGCCTGCGGTGTCTTTGAAAACCTCACTGTCGAGTTCGGTGATGTTCAGCTCCAGCAGGGCTTCGGCCCAGTTGAGGGTCTCGGCGATACTCGGTGCCTTTTTGAGCTTGATCAGCCGGATGGCCTGGACGAACTCCACGATCTTTTGTGCGAGATCCTCCCGGATACCGGGCACCTTGAGCAGGACGATGTTGAGCTCCTGTTCGCTCGTGGGGTAATCGAGGTAGAGATGGATGCACCTTCTCTTGAGGGCGTCTCCGAACTCTCTGAAATTATTGCTGGTAAGAACCACCATCGGGATATGCCTGGCTTTGATCGTGGCAAGTTCCGGTATGCTGATCTGGTAATCCGAGAGGATCTCCAGCAGGAAACTCTCGAACTCCTCATCGCTCTTGTCCACCTCATCAATGAGAAGCACCGACTCGTTTCCTGCCATGAGTGCCTTGAGCAGCGGCCGCTGGAGGAGAAACTCCTCGGTGTAGATGCTCTGCTGAATCTCTTCCCAGCTCTTGTGCTGGCTCTGGTCCATGTAGATGCGCAGGAGCTGCTTCTGGTAGTTCCACTCGTAGAGGGACTTGCTCTCGTCGAGTCCTTCGTAGCACTGAAGGCGGATCAGCTCCCTTCCCGTAGTCAGGGCCAGGACCCGTGCGAGCTCGGTCTTGCCGACCCCCGCAGGCCCTTCCACCAGAAGGGGCCTTCCGAGTTTGATTGCCAGATACACCACCGTGCTCACAGACCGGTCAACAATGAAATTATGCTCTGCAAATCCGTTGCGGATCTCTTCGGGTGAAGAAAACATGGTGTACTCCTTCGTGTGAGAAGATTCTTCCTTCTTTCTACATCTCATGCACCGACGTATCAAGGAATATGTCGCGCCCCGCTCTCCGGGAAAATCGGGGCTTCATCCTTGTCTGACATCGGTCGCACCAGGTCCGTCACGTCCTCCAATGCAGGTTTCGCTCATGTCGCCCCGGCTTCCTGCGCCCGGAGGAGCATGTCCGACCCGGCGGCCGGGAGGCGCTCCCTCCGTGACAACCGATCACCAGGGCAAAACATTCATGGGTGACAGCGAAGTTCCGCCCTGAACCATGGACCTTAGAAAAAAAAGCTTTCACCGGCGAACACTGTTCGTTGTGGTCCCTCCTTGTCCGGGGGGGGAACTCAGTAACCTTCTTTGTCGGATACCCAGTCCTTGATGGTTCCGCGGCCGTCCCAGATCTCTTCTCCGGTCTCGGCCTTGATCATCTTCACTGCCCACTGCGGGCAATGACCCAAGCACCAGCCGCAACCGTAGCAGATGTTCCGGTCGAAGGTCGGTTTGGTTCCGGCTTCCTTGTCCATGGAGATGGCGCCGTAGGG
>JAJFUP010000070.1 GCA_021372395.1 Deltaproteobacteria bacterium | reverse complement strand
GGCGCCGGGCTTCGAGTCATGGCTGCAAGCAGGAGCTTCCCCTTCGCTGTGGGCAGGGATCTTTCCCCTCAGTCATCCATGAGGTTCCGCGGTCCGTACAGGATGGCCTCCATCATGGGCATGTACTGGAAGAAGAGGGGCTTGTCGCTCAGACCCAGCCCGCGAAGCTGTGCGGCGATGTCGTGGTCGCCCAGGGTGAGCTGGGCTGCGCTCCTGCTCATGGACTTGCCGAACTCCAACGGGTTCATGTACACGTTCGCCGCCAGGGGCACGCCATCCTTCACCGAGAAGGTCTTGAACCGGTTGACCTTCTCCGGCGAGGTCTTAAGCTTCTTCCCCTTGATGGTGAGGATGTTCTGCCCCCCTGCGGAGAGCGTGCAGACGAGCTTGGATTCCTCGTGGGAAAAGACGATGTCGGCGAGAAACTTGGGATACCCGTACATGTCCACCCCGCCTCTGCGAGCGCGCTCGGTGGTTACCGGGAGCTGCCACACGTATGCCGTGAAGTACCTCCTGGCCATCATGCCCAGGACGGTCAGCCCGGGTATGTTCTTCCTGCGGAACGTGATGGGGAACGAGATAGAGAACTCGTTGTAGGGGTCGATGTCGGTGGCGCGGTATTCGAAGGCCGTGAACGCCGCGAGCGCCCTGCCCTTCACGATCTCCACCGGGTACATGTCCGGCATGGGGAGCAGGCGGCGGACCATGTCGGTGGAGGCGGTGTAGATGGCCGTCATGGCCGTGTTGTCATAGTAGAAGACCGGGAGCTTGCCCTCGAGGGACAGGTCCTTTGTCGTCATTTCCCACTGGATAACGCCTTTGAAGAAATCTCCTCTCTTCATGGAACCTCCTCAATATTTTTTGTGGCGCCGCCACCGTTCATCACGGGCAGGGCCGGAATCTCCTCAAGCCCCCTCCCCCTTGAGCTCCTTGCGGGCGTACGTCCGGGCAATGAACCTGGTGCACAGGGTGCTCAGGGTGACTGCGGTCACCGGGAAAAATCTGGTGATGAGGTCAAGGACCTTTGCGTCGAGACCTATCAGGATGCGCCTCTTGTTGCGCTTGATCCCCGAGATGATGACGCGGGCAGCCTCGTCGGCGGTGGTCCTGAACAGTTCATCCTCATAGAGGCATATGGCCTTCTCCCTGCTCAGCGCGTACATGGCGCAGTTGAAGCGGGTGTTGCGCGCGATGTTGGTCTTGATGCCGCCGGGGTGCACGCAGCTCACATGGATGCTCGTCCCGTGCATCTCCTGGGCAAGGGTCTCGGTATAGCCCTTGACCGCGAACTTGGCAGCGCAGTAGGGGCCGTTGTTGGGGTTGGGAATGATCCCGTTGATGCTGGAGATGTTTACGATATGGCCCTCGGGCCGTTTCCGCAGATGGGGAAGGAACGCCATGGTGCCGTGCACCACCCCCCAGAAATTGATGCCCATGAGCCATTCGAAGTCTTCGAGTGGCACGGACTCCAGGAAGTCTCCCAGGGCCACGCCGGCATTGTTGATGATGATGTCCACGCCGCCATGATGCCGGCTGGCCTCTTCGGCGAAGAGGACGACCTCTTCGCGCTTCGACACATCCGCGATGTGGGTCGAAACATTGACCCGTGCGCCGATGAGTGCGGCCGTCTCCTTGAGACCGGCCACGTCGATGTCGGCAATGGCCAGGTTGCACCCTTCATCGGCCAGGTTGACGGCGAGCATCCTGCCGATGCCCGAGGCTGCCCCTGTTACGGCGGCAGTCTTGTTCGCAAGGTTTTTCATGGGATTCCCCTCCCTCCTTTGGTGTGATTCATAGCAATGGCTCAGGCTGCGCCCACTGTTCCCCCCGGTGCATGAAGACCGCCCCCGACCGAACCTGACCCCATGCCGAAAAAGAGGCTGACGAGCCGGCCTCGTTCTTTCTCCCCCATATTGCCCCGATGCCGCCCTAAGAAAGGGCGCAAGGATCATCGAGTCCGGCAGCCTCCCGTATCAGACCGATCTTCTTCAGGGGTGCGATCCCGAGCAGGGCCTGCACCTGCCGAGCGTCCCGGTAGCGTTTCTCCTGGCCGTAGTCCTTCATGTACCCGTTTCCGCCCAAAACCTGTATGCCGTCGGTCGTGACATCGCAGGCGAGCTCGTGGATGTGGAGCGCCGCAGCCGTGCAGTGCCCGCCCCACTGCCCGTTCCCCTGTCTCACCGCCTGGCATGCCTGTGCGACACACAGGTCTGCGACACTCGCCTTGATGAGCATGTTGGCCAGGATCATGCTCACCTCGCTCCAGTTGATGATCTCGCGCCCGCCCTGGAAGCGCTCCTTTGCATAGGCCAGGGCTTCGTTGAACGAGCCCTTCATGATGCCTGCGTTCATTGCCGCCGCAGCCACATGCATCTTCCTCGATGCAGCGTCGAAGTACACGGACCCCTTTCCCTCCTCGCCGACAAGCCGGGCCTTCACGCCGTTAAAGGTGACGTCCACGGCCGGGCAGGCATGGAACCCGAGGCTGAAGACGGGCCCGCTCTTCTCGAGGCCCTTTTCCGACAGGTTCGCGAGCAGGAAGGAGTAGCCCGCCTGGTCGTCTACCCTGGCCGGGATGAGGGCCCGTGAGGCGATACCGCCCATGACGAGGTACTCGATCTCTCCCGTGAGGAGGTAGCTCCTGCCGGACTTTTTCGCATGGGGGAGTGTGACCAGCTGGCCCGGATTGCAGAAGGAAGGGTAAGCCACGAGAAATTCCTTTGCCGAGGCCGCCTTTGAAAAGATCTTCCCGGCCTCCTTGTGCGCCCCGGCTGCCAGCATGACCTC
>JAJFUP010000289.1 GCA_021372395.1 Deltaproteobacteria bacterium | reverse complement strand
GGCTTCTTCGATGACGGACCGGGAGATGCTTTTGTGATCCTGCTCCGCATCCCAGGGGCAGCCCCCGGGTGCCCGGAGCCTCTCGAAGATGCCGACAAGCCTGTCGAATTCCTCCATGCTCTCCTCCTTTATCCCCGTAGCAGCCGGTTCTCTCGCGTTCCTGTCATGGCATAAAGTGACCGTACATGGATATCATCATGACTTGGTGGTATACGTCAAGTGGTGCAGGGATGAAAGGACCGAACAGGTTCCGGGAAGAGGCTTCTGAAAAGGGTGTTGCCCTCCTGCCCGGCCAGGGGGGTCAGCTGCCGGCTGACACGCTGGGTTTCAATGGTGTGACATTCCGGCCGGCAGAAAACGGTTTCTCGGAGGCATATCCGTCCTGCTTCCGGACGTGGTTATCCAGCGTAATTCCTTGTAATTGAGTGCCTTTCCTGATGATGCCCGCAATGCCTATGAGGATGCAGCCCATCAAAAGCAGGGTCAGGAGACCGGCAAGAGGCTCATTCTGTTCGGGACAGGTTCCCTCCGACGGGTACGGGAGCATGGATAAGCCGGCCATCACCACAGGGGCCTCTCCTGTTTCCGGACTGCCGCGAAGACCCTTTCTGCAGAAGAGGAGCAGCGTCTGGGGGGACAGCCAGCCGGGATGGCGCCTTTGGCCCGTGTTCGTCAGAAACGAAGAATCATTGCAGGAGGACTCCAGGCACAGGGAGAAGAAACTGTCTGACAGAACAGGCGTGATGCCTTTGCAGGGAGTTTGCGCACCGCCTGCACACTGCGTCAGGTTCATGCACTGGTGAACCGACAGGGCCTCTGCGTGTGCAGGTGCGGCCAAGGCCAAGGCCAGGATGACTGCCGCGAGGGCAACTAACGTCTTTTTCACTGTCTTTGAACCCTTCTCCCAGGAGGCATATGTTCGTACCGAACCAGGCTATACACACGCGGGGGACCAGACGCTCACGCTCTCTCCCTCGGATGACTCTGGTGCTGAGAACATATCCTCGAATTTCACATCAAGCTGCAGAATCATTCGTAGCGGAATGTTTCTTATGCAAATATCAGGCCTTGAATTTCATTGCCTCCCTTCTGCTCACGGATACCATTCCCGGAATGATCCCGAAAACTTGCACGATGGTCGTGAAAATGCCGAAAGGTCGGTCCAGGATGCAGGAGAAAATAAATTTCCCGCGAAGGGAATTTATTTTCACATCGCAAAGTTGCCCGGCACAGCCCCTAGGGCTCGAACTTGGGGTCAGGGCATTCGGGGTATGTGGGAGGAAGCGGACAAACGGCAGGGTGTTCCTCGATGACCCGCATGGACTTCCACTTTCCCTGGAGGAAACGCCCGTAGAAGGCGAAGCCCAGCAGGCTCACGTAGGCCGTGGCGATCGTCCAGGCGGTCATGAGCCCATAGCCAAGCACCATGACGGCCACATAGGTGGGGATGACAAGCACGAAGCCCGAGACTATCACATTCATGTACATCACGAACCGCGTATCCCCTGCCCCCTTGATGGCAGATGCAAAGATGATGTTCATGGTGTCGAACACCGAGTAGAATGCCACGAACCTGAGGAGCACTATGCTCAGGCGCTCGATGTCGGAAAACACTCCCATGCCGGCCCGGCTCGTAAAGGGGGTCACGAAGACCTCCGGCACCACCACGAAGAGGACGGCCACGGAACACATGTAGGCGAAGGTCATGCCGAAGCCCGAATAAGCGCTCCGCTGCGCCAGGTCGGGCCTGCCTCGGCCGATGTACTGTCCCACGAGCACGGAAACCGCGATGCCGAAGCCGATCATGGGCATGAAGGCGAGCGTGTTGATGTTGAACGCGATGTTCGTTGCCGCGAGGCTCACCGTGCCGAGACGTCCCAAAATCAGGACAAAAGCCGTGAACCCTGCCATGTCGAGGAAGAACTGCACCCCGGAGGGGAACCCGAACTTCATGAGGCGCATGAAGAGTTCCCTCTCCGGCCTGAAGCCTGAGAGGGTATGGTAGACGGCATCGCAGGAAGGTCGGAAAATGAGCGCCACATAGGCGAAAAAGCCGACGAATCCTGCGATCACGGAGGCGATGGCCGCGCCCTTCATGCCCATCTCCGGGAACCCTGCCTTCCCGAAGATGAGCAGGTAATCGAGCACGAGGTTCACCGCGGTGATGAGTACGTTCACCCACATGACGGGCCAGGTCTTCCCCCTGCCTGAAAAGAATCCCGACAGGGCGGAAGAGGCGATCACCGGGACACCCCCGAGACAGAGGTACTGGAAGTAGACCACCTCGTTGGCCTGCACCAAAACGCCGTGCCCCACCAGGGCGAAGATGGACCCGGCAAGCGGGATCAGGCCGAGGACGACGAGTCCGCCCAGGAGGGACAGGTAGATTCCCTGCCACAGCGCCGGTCCGATCCTCTCGAAGCTCCGGGCGCCGTAGTACTGGGCCACAAAGGTGTTCACATAGCTCGTGGTACCGATAAACAGGCTCATGATGGTGAAGTTCAGGATGCCCGAAGGCATTGCAGCGGCAATGGCCTCGGGCGAGTACCAGGCGAGGAACATCCTGTCCACGAAGTGCTGGACGGACCAGGATCCTGTGCTGAGCACGAGCGGAAAGGCCATGACGAGCACCTGTCGGTACCCGCCTTCCCTGCCCCATCTGCCCTGCCCGAATTCACCCATGCATTTCCCTCGTACGAAACTCTTTCATGTCTTCAGGGGGTTCTCGCCAGCAGTTCTCTCCTGTAACGAATGTGCCCCTTACCTAGCCCAGGGTCGGGCATTTGTCAAAGGCTCCACGCTCAGGCAATGCATTCGCTGAGGCTCGAGGCTTCATTCAGCACCTGTTCCGATACACCAGGTTTTTCAACTATGCCAGGTCACGATACTTGTTGCAGGACCCTCTCCCATCAGGGGGATCCTGTGCTCGACATGGTATGTCCAACAGGATGAATCTTGAAAAATTCCCTCCCTTCACCTAAAAGAAGTGAACCTCTCCTGGAGTGTCGTTCTCCGGGGGGGGAAATGATCGAGATACGTACGCCAAAGGAGGATGCGCATCATGGCGATTGATCGAGAGCATGTGGAAAAGGCCCTGGAAAAGACCCGCAGTGCCCTGCGCGGAGACGGCGGCGATGTGGAGCTCGTGGATGTATCGGATGACGGTGTCGTGCAGGTTCGGCTGAAAGGCGCCTGTCACGGATGCCCCATGGCCACCATGACGCTCAAGTCACTGATCGAGCGGACCCTGAAAAAAGAGCTCCCTGAGGTGAAAGAAGTCAAGGCGGTTGCGTAAGGATTTCCCGGCTTCAGGCCCCGGGCGCCTGAAGCCGGGCCCGCATGGGTAGAACAAGAGTTTCTTGACGTGATATCCATCTTCACGTAGTCCATGGTGTCATGAACATCAAACCTTTCCCCGAGACCGGGTGCATCCATGCGCTCACCCTGCCGTTACCCGGCATGCAGGACCTCATCTGCTCGAACATGTACGTGCTCGGCACCGGGCCCGTTACCCTCATCGACTCGGCGCCGAAGTTCCAGGGGTCGCTTTCCACGGTGCAGAGGCAGCTGGCCGACATCGGTTTCTCCTGGGCCGACGTCGAGCGCATCGTCATCACCCATGGCCACATCGACCACTTCGGCCTGGTGGGACAGATCCGCAGCCAAGCCGGCCACGAGATCCCCTGCTACATACACGAGGAAGACCGGTGGCGCCTCGGCAGCGACCACCTGAAAAGCGGCATGTGGAGCGAGGAATCCGACCTCTTTGCAGCCATGGCCGGCATGCCCGCCAAGGAGGTGGAGCTGATGAAGAGACGCTCGCACTTCTTCAAGAACCTCTGCGACCCTGTCGACGATGCCCTGATAATGCGCGACAAGGACACCTTCACCGGAGAGGGCTACGAGCTCACGGTCATCCATACGCCCGGTCACTCACCCGGATGCTGCTGCCTGTACGAGTCTGTCCAGCAGGTGCTCTTCAGCGGGGACCACCTCATCAAGCACATCACGCCGAACCCCTTTCATGAAATCTACCGCTCCCGCCTGCGCGACAAGTCGTACCAGAGCCTGCGGGTGTACCTGGAGTCGCTCGACCGCATCGAGGGCATAGCCGCCCGGTACGTGTTCCCGGGCCACGGTGAGCACATCGAGGACCTGGGCGGGCTCATTTCCGGCTACCGCGAGCACCACCGGGAGCGTACGGAGACGCTGGGGGCACTGCTGAAGAATGGCCCGCAGCAGCTCTACGGGCTTGTGGGAGAGATCTTCCCCCACATCGGAGCAGGGGAGGCGTCGCTCGCGGTCTCCGAGATCCTCGTGCACCTCGAGATCCTCATGAACGAGGGCCGGGCCGTTCTCTCGGACGATGGGCCTCCGGCCCTGTACGCGGCCTCCTGAACCGTCCGCACCGCGCGGCAGGGCACTTTCACCAAAACCGACAAACAAAGGAGCAGACGATAATGAAAACCATGCATGACACGGGACACCGGGACCCCGGGTTCGACACCCTCCAGGTCCACGGAGGCCAGACCCTCGACTGCGAGGCCCGGTCCTGTTCCGTCCCCATCTACCAGAGCGCCTCGTTCGGATTCAGGGATGCGGGGCACGCGGCCCGGTTGTTCACCGGCCAGGAGGCGGGGCACATCTACAGCCGGATGAGCAACCCCACCACCGACGTGCTGGAGAAGAGGGTGACGCTCCTGGAAGGAGGCGTCGGGTCCGTTGCAACGGCATCCGGCACCGCGGCCATATTCTACGCCATCTTCACCATCGCGCGCACCGGCGACGAGTTCATCTCCTCCAAGGCCCTCTATGGCGGCACCATCCACCTCTTCGAGAACGTCTTCCGCGACATGGGGATCACGGTGCACCTCGTGGACATCAACGACAGGAGCGAGATCGAGGCGCGCATGGGGAAAAAGACGAGGGCCATCTTCACCGAGACCATCGGCAACCCCATGAACACCGTGGCCGACCTCCGCATGCTCTCCGACGTGGCGCACGCCCACGGGATACCGCTCATCGTCGACTCCACCGTGACGACCCCCTATCTCGTCAGGCCCTTCGAGCACGGCGCAGACATCGTGGTCCATTCCCTGACCAAGTTCATGGGGGGCCACGGCCTCTCCATCGGGGGAATCGTCACCGACGCGGGCACCTTCTGCTGGGACACGTTCAGCGCGCTCGCCGGGCCAAATCCCGAGATGGACGGCCAGAGCTTTATCGAGCGCTTCGGGGATGCCGCCTACATCACCAGGCTCCGCAGTGCCATCCTGAGGGATACAGGCGCGTGCCTCTCGCCGTTCAACGCCTTCACCTTCCTCCTCGGCATCGAGACCCTGAGCCTGCGCATGGCAAAGCACTGCGGGAACGCGCTGAAGGTGGCGCAGTTCCTCGATGGCCACCCGGGCGTTGCCTGGGTGAACTACCCGGGCCTCCCCAACCACCCGGACCACGAGCGCGCGGAAGTGTACCTGAGAAACGGCTTCGGGGCGATCATCGCCTTCGGTGCCAAAGGCGGCTATGAACAGGCCAAGGAGATCATCGACAGCGTGAGGCTCTTCTCGCACGTGGCAAACATCGGCGACACGAAGTCGCTCATCATCCACCCCGCGTCCACCACGCACAAGCTCTTAAGCGAGGAGCAGCAGCTCTCCTCTGGGGTCAGTCCGGACATGATCAGGCTCTGTGTCGGCATCGAGGACATCAATGACATCCTCGCCGACCTCGAAGCGGCCCTGGGGAAGGCGTAGATGCACAAGATACCCCGGCAAAACCACCCCATCATCGAGGAATGGATCGCTCCCGGATCCCGGGTGCTGGACCTGGGGTGCGGAGACGGCACGCTCCTGAGCGGGCTCGTGGAGCGTAAACAGGTGGAGGCCATGGGCGTGCAGTGACCGGGCCCTGTGTTCCCTACTTCAGCTCCGCGTTGTCGATCAGTCTCGTCGACCCGACCTTCACGGCCAGGGCCATGACGGCCCTGCCATCGATCCGGTCTACGGGGCAGAGCGTGTCCGGGTCGACGATCTCCACGTAATCCACCGCGCACTCGGGGGTGGACGAGATCATGTCGACGGCCATGGCCTGAATTTTGGCAGCGTCATGTTCGCCTCCCCTCACGAGCTCCCGGGCGCGCCTGAGCGACCCGATGAGCACCAGGGCATTCTTCCTCTGGGACGGACTCAGGTACCTGTTCCTCGAGCTCATGGCGAGCCCGTCGTCCTCGCGGACCGTGGGGTGGGACACGACCCTCACGTTCATGTCCAGGTCTTTCACCATCTTCCTGATCACGGTGAGCTGCTGGTAGTCCTTCTCTCCGAACACGGACACGTCGGGCTCCACGATGTTGAAGAGCTTCGCCACCACCGTGGTCACGCCCCGGAAATGGGTGGGCCGGGAGAGCCCGCACAGCGTCTCGGTGATCTCTTCCACGTTCACGTACGTGGCATACCCCGGAGGGTACATCTCCAAGGTTTCCGGGTAGAAGATGCATTCCACCCCCACCTCTTCGGCGAGCCGGCTGTCGCGCTCGAAGTCGCGCGGATACTTCGCCAGGTCCTCCTTGGGGCCGAACTGCGTGGGATTCACGAAGATGCTGATGACCAGGTGATCGGCGAGCCCCCTGCCCATGCGCATGAGATCGGTGTGCCCCTTGTGGAGGTACCCCATGGTGGGCACCAGGCAGATGGTCTCTCTTCGTTGCTTGACGGCCCTGACATAGGCCTTCATCTCTTTGACCGTGGTGAACACTTCCACTGGAAAAACCCCCTAACTCTTGAAGCAGTGTTCGTCGTCAGGGAATGCCCCGCTCCTGACCTCCTGCGCATAGGTGTCGACCGCGCCCTTGATGGTCTCGAACAGGTTTGCATAGCGCTTGACGAACTTGGGCTTGAACTCCTTCATCATGCCGAGCAGGTCCTGGGCGACGAGGACCTGTCCGTCGCAGTGCGGCCCGGCACCGATGCCGATGGTGGGGATGTCGAGGGCCTCGGTCACGTCCTTGGCCACGAGCGAGGGCACGCATTCGAGCACGATGGAGAACACGCCCGCATCCTGGAGCAGCAGTGCGTTCTCCTTCAGGAGCCTGGCCGCCTCCTCCCCCCTGCCCTGCACCTTGAACCCGCCGAAGGCGTGGATGGACTGCGGGGTGAGCCCGAGGTGGCCCATTACGGGGATGTCGGCGCGGACGATGGCCTTCACCTGCTCGATGACGCGCTGTCCGCCTTCGAGCTTCACGGCCTGGGCACCAGCCTCCTGGAGGAACCTGCCTGCGTTGCGCACGGCATCCGGGACGCTCGTCTGGTAGGAGAGGAACGGCATGTCTGCGATCACGAGGGATTTCGGTTTGACCCTGGTGACGCACAGCGTGTGGTAGACCATCTGGTCCATGGTGATGCCCAGCGTGCTGTCGAGGCCGGCCATCACCATGCCTGCGGAATCGCCCACCAGGATGATGTCAACGTCGGCCTCGTCGATGATGCGTGTCATGGTCGAATCATAGGAGGTGACCATGACGATGGGCTGCTTGCCTTTCTTGCCCAGGATATCCAGGACAGTGATGGGTTTCTTCATAGAAACACCTCCAATAGGTTCAGCGTACTATTGTGCAGGCAAACGTTCAAGGGCAAAGTAAGAAACCGGTGCCGTATCGAGGAGATATCAGCTTGGGTCTCCTTCGGTCATGATTTTTCTCAGCTGCTCTTATTGCGGGATGATCCTGTTCGCCCGGACACCCGACAGCACGAGCGAGAGCCTTTTTCAGGCAGGCTTTATGCTACATGGCACGGCAGAATGACGAGGCGAAATTGAAAAACCCGGAGTTCCCCCTCTTGTTCAGAACAGACCGTCCTGCACTACCCTTCCCCGTGGCATGCGCACCCCCTGCTGCATGCCGCGGGGAAGGCCCAGGGGTTTCCCCTGCGACTATCCAGGGAATACATTTTTTCAAAAGTACTTCTCATAAGTTGTAGGGTAAGGGATGGGCTTAGCCTTTACATTTTTCACTCTCGCTCTTATAGATATCTTCTAACTTTCGGTGGAGATCCGTTCTCCCGGTGAGCCTGGGAGAAAACAGCGAGTGGATCTGCAGTGGACGGGAAGGCAAAAAGGAGGAATGAGACATGGCAGGAAAGATCTTTTATCGGGAACGGCGGAAGATCACGGAAGGTGAGAAGAAACCCCGCTACAACCTCGTGGCCGTGGCGGGCATGGACCTGAAGTTCCACGTCAAGCACGTGAGGAAGATGGAGCTCGATGAGATCGCCAAGCAGCTCGGGGCTGAACTTGTCTTCCTCAAGAGGGACGAGGAAGGGAAGTACAAGACCGGCGAGGAAGAGGTGGAGATCGATTAGGGACCCCCCCCCTCTCCCTTCTCACGAGGCTCTCTCTTAAAAACAGCAAGGAGGATCGATGGCTCTGGTCAGGGAAAAGGACGGAAAGCGTTTACATGTGAAGAGCAGGCTTATGGGCGAGAGCCTCGTGAGTAAATCTCTCATGGAGGGAATGGAGCTGCCCCCCCAGGAGCGGCTGTTCCCTTCAGTGAATGTGATCAAGATAGGCGGGCAGTCCATCTGCGACCGCGGCGTCAAGGCCCTGCCCGCCATCGTCAAGGAGATCACTTCCCTCAGAAATGATCACCGGATGCTTCTGACCGCTGGCGGAGGAACCAGGAGCAGACACATCTACAGCATCGCGCTGGAGCTCGGCATGCCCACCGGCGTCATCGCGAAATTCGCCAGCGCCATATCCGAGCAGAACGCCCTGCTGCTGGCAACGATGCTTGCACCGTGGGACGGAATCCAGATCGGCCACGACGACATCCTGAAGCTTCCCTCCTACTTTGCCCAGGGCTGTATCCCCGTCACCCACGGAATGCCGCCCTACGACCTGTTCGCGCTCCCCCCGGAAAAGGGCAGACTGCCCATACACCGGACCGACACGGGCACCCTGATCATGGCGAATCTGATAGGCGCGAAAAGCTGCATCTTCGTCAAGGACGAGGACGGCCTGTTCACGGACAACCCGAAGACGAACAGCGACGTCACCTTCATCGCCGAGATCGGCGCTAAAGAGCTCATGAAGAGAGACCTCCAGGACCTCATCATCGAGAGGTGCTGCCTCGAGATCCTCGAGCACTGCGAGGGGATCGACAAGATCCGGATCATCAACGGCCTCATCGAGGGCAACCTCACAAAAGCCCTCGAAGGTCAGGCCGTGGGCACGGTCATCTACCGGGAATAGGCCCGACACAACCGATCCCTGTTCCAGGGATTCTTCTGAGAGGAGACTCAGTCTGTCCCGGAAGGGACCTCCTCTTCCTGGATCCTGCGGAGGTGGGTCGGCGGCTCGCCGGTACCTCGAATCCTCATGTTCAGGAATTCCACGAACACCGAGAACGCCATGGCGAAGTAGATGTAACCCCTGGGTATGTGCATGCCGAGGCCGTCCCCGATGAGCGCGACCCCGATGAGCAGCAGGAAGCTCAAGGCCAGCATCTTGATGGTGGGGTGACGCTCGATGAACCGGATCACCGCGCCCGAGAGCGCCATCATGAAGATCACGGCAATGACGATGGCCACGACCATGACCTCAACCTGTTTTGCGAGTCCGATGGCGGTGATGACCGAGTCCAGTGAAAACACGATGTCGAGGATGGCGATCTGGATGATGACGCTCAGGTAGGATCGCGCGGGCCGTGCAGGCCGGTCGGCGCCCATGCCCTCCAGGTTGTCGTGCACCTCGAAGGTGCTCTTTGCCAGAAGGAAGAGGCCGCCCGCGATGAGGATGAGGTCGCGGCCGGAGAAGGCGTGGCCGACGATCGCAAAGAGCGGCCTGGTGAGCTTCAGGAGCGCCGTGAGGAAGAGCAGGAGCACGATCCGCGTGAGCATGGCAAGCGAAAGTCCGAGGACCCTGGCGCTTCGCTGCTGTGTGGCAGGGAGCTTGCCCACCATGATGGAGAGGAAGACGATGTTGTCGATGCCGAGCACGATCTCGATGGCAGTGAGGGTGAGCAGGGCGAGCCACGTCTCGGGCAGCAGGATCCATTCCATGGGGACACCTCCTTCGTGAATGTTCCGCTTTCCCCGGTGTCATGGGGGAGCATCCATCCTCAATCCCCTCAGATACCATTCCCTCCTTACCTTTTCAAGTTCGCCTTCCCCCCGGGGCAGATCCTGACGGTTTTTGCCGGCCCGGGGTCACATTCGCCCTGATCGTCTTGAAAACTTGGGAATTTTGGGTTAAAACAGGTCATCGCGAAAGGCTTCACCCTGCGAAGGGTGTTCAAGAGGGGTTTGCAATGCACATGAGGCGCACTGCCACACGGTTCCTGTCCCTGCTGCTGGTCTTCTCCGGCCTGGCCCTCGCCCCCGGAGTTTCCGCAGCCGACATTCCTGCTTCCAGTCTCCCGGCCCTGGCAACGTTCACGGACAGGACCGCCGGCCAGGACACCCCGTCGCACAGCCTCATCATCTCGGGAAAGGACACCAGCCGGAAGATCGACCGTGCCACGGACAGGATGTCGAAGGTGCTCGGGTGGTGGGTAGCGGACCGGGTCTATCTCGATATCACCTGGCTCAAGATCATCTACTGCCTGATGCTCTTCGGGCTCGTCGTCATCGCCGAGCGCATCGTCCGCTACCTCCTCGGCAAGCAGCTTCACCGCAAGTTCGCCGCCCGCATGCGCATGGACACGCTCGCATCGCTCATCGATGCCCAGCGCGGGCCGCTGTCCCTGTTCATCCTGGTGTACGGAGCCTTGTGGTCCTTCTCCCCCATCCTGTCCGAATTCAAGGCCGCCGGAGACCTCCGGATCGTTCCCGTGGTGGCGGGGAAAGCCGCAGACGTGGCAGGCTATTTCGCCATCCTCTGGTATCTGTTCCGCCTGGCGTTCTTTTTCGAGAACTATCTCAAGGAGAGGGTTGAACGTTCGGACAAGGGCCTCGGCGACATGCTCGTGCCGTTCATCGGGAAGACCCTGCGGTTCCTGATCGTTCTCGTGGGCTTCGCGGTGATCATCCACCGGGTGACCGGGCTCAACTTCGGCCCCATGATCGCATCGCTCGGCATTGGCGGGGCCGCCATCGCGTTTGCAGCCAAGGAATCCATCGCCAACTTCCTGGGCTCGCTCACCATCATCTTCGACAAGCCCTTCACCGTGGGCGACCGGATCGTCATCGACAGCCACGACGGCACCGTGGAACAGGTCGGGTTCAGGAGCACGCGAATCAGGACCCTCGAAGGTCACCTGGTGAGCATCCCCAACGAGAAGATCATCACGAGCGCCATGGAAAACATCGGGCAGAGGCCGCACATCCGCTGGCTCACCAACCTCACCATAGCCTATGACACCCCGGCGGACAAGGTGGAGCAGGCAGTCCGGATCATCCGGGGGATCCTGGAGAACCACGAGGGCATGCGCCCGGATTTCCCGCCCCAGGTCTATTTCAACGGGTTCAACGACTGGAGCCTCAACATCATGGTCATTGCCTGGTACCACCCATCGCTCGATTACTGGAAGTACCAGGCGTGGCTGCAACAGACCTGTCTGAAGATCATGAAGGCCTTCGAAGCGGACGGCATCGAGTTCGCTTTCCCCACCCAGACGCTCTATGTGGCCGGGGACAGGAAGCGTGAGCTCGAGCTCAGGATGATCAGGGGGAGCGAGTGAGGGGTATCCTTCCGGGCCGAGAATTACACCACCGGTATTGATACCCTGGAGCTTTGAAAACTTTGCCTTTTCATTTTCGTTGTCTCGCCAGGTGACAGGGGAGACAACGAAAATGAAAAGGTCCACTTCCTCTGCTACGCCAGGGAGCAAAAGGCGGCAGAGTTCCTTTTCCCCTTCGGGAAAGGCTTACGTCTCACCCTCTCGGCCCAGTTTCTCGAGCCAGCTGAGCGTCTTCCCGAGGATCCCGGCGTATACCTCTTCCTCGGTCATCGCAGAGCCGGCGGGCATCTTGAAAGAGTGATCGCCTTCCTCAATCATTTCCAGCGTCCAGGGTGAACGTATCCGGCTGAGGACATCCTTGAGCACCTCGCCGCTGCAGAAGGGGTCATGCGTGCCGGAAAAGAAAAGCATGGGAACGGTGATGCGGTGAAGGTGTGCATCCCTGACCACGTCCTTCTTTCCGGGGGGGTGAAGCGGGTAGCCGAGGAAGATGAGCCCGTCCGGGTCTATGTAACCGGCAGCCGCTGCCTGGGAGGCGATCCTCCCTCCCAGGGACTTTCCCGCCGCCACGACCATCTCGGGCATGTATGTCGGGTGCCCCGTGATGTACTGGTACACGCTTATCCATGTGGATGTCAGGACATCATCACTGTCAGGGCTCTTCTTCCCCTTGTCCCTGTAGGGGAAGTTGAACCGGAGGCAGAGGTGTCCTGCGTGCTCCAGCAGGTGGGCCATGTGGGTGAGCAACGGGTTGAACATGTCGTTGCCCGAGCCATGCGCCAGGATGACTGCAGGCTTGTTCGAGGCGTCATACTGCTCCGGGCAGGAGACAAGCGCAGATATCTTCTCTCCGTGCTCTCCCGCGATAAAGACGTATTCATCAGAAGACATCGAGACCTCCATACCAATTTTCCACATGCAAGCGTATGGCTGAATATATACCGAAAACCTCACACAAGCATACACGAAATATCACCCGAACCCGAGTTCCGGAAAGTACATGAGACGGGTGCCACTGCCGGTTGCATGGAAGGCCGGGGCAATTGAACCGCCACAGACATCCCGCCATTGGAAGCCCGCTCTCATGGCTTGAAAAGCGTTCTTGAATTCTCTCAAGGGATACCCTAGAAAGATCCTGTGGCCACAAAGAGGCAAACGGGTGCTGGAAGACTTGTTGTTGTCATTCTTCTTACGGGTCTGGTGATGATGCTCTTTGCTGCTGTACATCGGGAACCCCCTGCCCATACCGGGCCGGATTTCACCGGCATGAGCCTGTGGGAGATCGCACAGGGCAAGCTCCATCATGGCCAGGGCAGGTTCATCAACCCGTTCAACCCCGGTCTGAGAAAGAGAAGCTTCCTCGAAGTGCTCAAGTGGAAGCTCTCCCCGGACAACCCCTTCAAACAGTACTACGCAGATGAACGTGTCACCCCCGTCAGCATCGACTGGGCACGGACACGAAACCACCATTCGTTGAGCGTCACCTTTGTCACCCATGCCACCGTCCTCATCAGGGACGACCGCTCGAGCATCATCGTGGACCCGGTGCTCTTCGGCATGTTCTGGCCCATCAGGGACTTCAGCCCCTTGAACATCCATGCCGGGGATGTGCCTCAGGTGGATGCCGTGCTCCTCACCCACGGTCACTACGACCACCTCGACCTGAAGTCGCTCAGGCTCTTCAATGAAAGCGCCCGCTTCATCTGCCCGCTGGGGTATGCCTCCCTGCTCAAGGACAACGGTGCCCGACACACCCGCGAGCTCGACTGGCTCGACTCCGTAAAGGTCAATGGCTTCGAGATCACGTTCCTGCCGTGCAACCACTGGACCATGCGAAACCCCTTCATTGGGCCGAACACCGCCCTGTGGGGTTCGTACCTCGTGAAGACCCCCTCCGGCCGGGTCATCTACATCTCGGGCGATACCGCCTTCTTCGAGGGGTTCAGGGAGATCGGGCAGCACTACGACATCGATCTCGCCATCTTCAACCTCGGCGCCTATGAGCCCCGCTGGTTCATGAAGGCGTCGCACATCAACCCGGAGGAGACGGTCAGGGCCTTCCGGGAACTGGGTGCAAAAAAGCTGCTCGTGGTCCACTGGGGCACGTTCAGACTGGGCGACGAACCGGTCTTCCAGCCCCCCCTGGACATCGGGCGGGAAATGGAG
>JAJFUP010000288.1 GCA_021372395.1 Deltaproteobacteria bacterium | reverse complement strand
CGCCTGTTTGAGCAGCCCCTGGACCCGGTCGATATCCGTGGGGTCTGCGCCGATGAGGTAGCTGCCGATGAGGTCGCCCAGGCCCTCGCGCTCCTTGCCCATGGCCGTGCCGGCGGAATAGCCGGTGATGCCGTCGTCCGTGGTGAGCTTGATAAGGGTGAAGCGGTTGTGCGTCTGCGGGTAGCCCGGAATCCACGTGGGCCAGAAGGTCTCTTTCAACGGGACGGAAACATGGTACAGCTCCATGGCGGTTATCTTCATGACACCTCCCTTGTCGAAATTCCCCAGGAGAAACTGTTCGAATCGTCGCTGAGAGGATTGTAGTGTTTTCCCGGCCGCAGTGCAAGACCCGGGGTCATTTCAGCTCGATCCATGTCGCCTTGGCCTTGGCGCACAGACCGCCGGACTCCGAGAAGATCGCAGTGCCGACATGGTTCTTCCTGCCGTCCTGCTCCATCATCCAGCCCGTCACGACGCATCGCTCGCCGGATCGCACGTCCTTCAGGATCGCCACGGCGAGCTTTCCCAGGACGATGATCCGGGGCGTATCCCCCATGGCACCAAAGGCCCCGGGGCAGTCGAGTGCCGCCCAGATGAATTCAGGACGCACCACGCCTTTGCCGTTGCACAGGGAAGCATCGGGTATCCACGGCGCCGCTACCATGGGTGTACCGGGCACCGGGCCGGGGAAGATCCGCATCCCATCGCCTTGCGCCCGGGCGGGGCCGCACACGAAACACTCGGGAAAGGGGTGACTCGTGAAGCCGAAATAGTTCTTCGACGCATCCTGTGCCTCTGCATAGGACGGCGAAGGGGGCGCATTCACCTCAACGGCAGCTCTTCTGGCCTCGGCAACGAGCGTGTCACCATCCATCATCCTGCAGAGATCTCCAGCCTCCAGATAAAGCGTCATGGTCCGGTCAAGGGGAGGGGGGACCCGGAGGGTGACTTCTGCAGGGCCTTCCAGGAGGCTCCCGATCAAGCCGCACACATACCCGCCCTGTCCCGATGTCGAAGGCCCGCAGTACCTCTTCTCGATGATCAGCTCTTTCACCATGCCGTCCCCTCTGCGAATATTATCCGTTAATTTCTCTTCAGTTGCAAGGAATGAAACAAAAGGGCAGCGGCACTCTGCTATGGCACGCGCATATTACCGCCCTTCAGGAAAATTCGATCCCCGCAAATCGGGATTGCGAACAGGGTCGAAGAAAGGTATCTTTATCTGTATTACAATATGCTTTCAATACATCCTATGACTTCAAATAACAGGAGGAGGGCATGTCAGATTCGGTAAACAAGGTCATGACCGCACAGCAGGCGGTCAAAAGGTTCGTGCATGACAACGAGCACCTCGTCATCGGCAACTACACCGTGGGGACCTGCGCCGAGCTCGTCTTCGAAGTCATCCGGCAGCAGAAGAAGGGGCTGACCCTGTATTCCCAGTCCGGGGTCTTCGACGTGGAAGTTCTGGTTGCCGGGGGATGCGTGGACAGGCTTGTGTCCACCTACGTGTACCGTGCAGGCGGCAAGGAGGGCGGATCTGCCGTGGAGCGCGCTCTGAAGGCCGGGACGCTGCGGATGGAGGATTACACGAACTTCCAGTACAATGCCCGGATGGTGGCAGGCATGCACGGCTTTTCCTTCATGCAGGTCCTGGAGGGCGCCATGGTCACGGACCTGTTCAAG
>JAJFUP010000279.1 GCA_021372395.1 Deltaproteobacteria bacterium | reverse complement strand
TAAATGGCGGAAGCGCATGGGAATCGAACCCACCAGAGACGCTCGTCGCACCCCACACCGGATTTGAAGTCCGGGGGACCCACCAGGACCCGTCCGCTTCCGCGAGAAACCTTAGCACACTCAAATGGTCAAGATCAATGCCCCGGCAGGGGTATATCTTTACGGGGCAGATCAGATGAGATAGTCCGGGGTATCACGGTATGGACCAGGCCATCGTAGAATGCCTGTGGGACGGCAAATTGCACCTTGACAGTGCGTCCCTTGCCGTATTTGATAGAACCATGTCAATGCGTCTTATCGTCTGCTTTTCCGTCTCGATTGCGGCGCACATTCTCATACTCATGGTGCCGCTCGTCATCATGGCCAAGCCGACCGTCCCGCTGCCGCGCGCGAGTGCCGTTCCCGTCAGGCTCGTGGAAGGCACGGTGCAGGCAATGAGGGCTTCCGGGGTAAACGGCCGGCAGGAGAAGAAGGAAGAGACGGGCAAAGACGACGCCCAGGCTGAAGAGGCTGAGGAAGGCGTGAGCTTCGAGACCGAGGGCAACGTGAGCACGGGCTACATGGACCTCCTCAAGGCCAGGATATTCCGTGCGTGGCAGTATCCCGAAGATGCCATCGATAAGGGCAAGCAGGGCAAGGTGACCCTCACGTTCGTCCTGAACAGCAAGGGGGCGGTCACCGATATCGGCATCCTTGCCACCTCCGGCACCTACAGCCTGGACGCGGCGGCCATGGCGGCTGTCGAGCAGGCAAGCCCCTTCGGCCCCTTTACCGGGGATATCAAGGACAAGAGCCTCACGATCACCGGCCATTTCTGCTACGTGATCGATGAGTGAGAAACACACAGGGCCGGCGGAAACCCGGGATGCAAAGGACCCGGCTGCTGAGCCGATAGGACGACTATGGAACCGATCCGGGGAACGAATGTCTCGCTCGACATCGCATTGATCGCCGCAAAGGCGGCCGAGAATCAGGACAGGCTCACCATGGCCAGGGCAAAGCTCGCCCTCGACGCCCAGAAGACCCAGGGAAACGGCCTGGTCAGGATGATGGAAGACCTGGGCACGCTCATCGACACCTATGCCTGATCACACGGCAATGATGCGCAAGGTTTTCAACCGGATTGATTCGTTTCTTTCCAAATAACCAGGGCACAAGCACCTCGCCGGACGTACCGGCGGGTCTTCTGCAGGGTTCTTGGGTCTTGCATCCCGACCATCAAAAGGCTAAAGAATAGGGTATGCGCTTCCTCCTGACGAATGACGACGGCATCTATGCACAGGGGCTCGCCGCCATCAAGCATGAGCTCGACAAGGTCGGCGAGGCAGTGGTCATCGCCCCTCTGACCGAGCAGTCGGCAGTGGGGCACACCATCACCCTTTCCGACCCGCTCAAGGTGATACCCATCCACCGGGGCGGCGAGTTCTACGGGTATGGGATCTCGGGCTCGCCTGCAGACTGCGTGAAGCTGGGGATCTCCTGCATCATGAAGCAGCCCCCCGACGTGGTGGTTTCCGGCATCAACAGGGGGGAGAACGTGGGGATAAACGTGCTCTACTCGGGCACGGCCTCTGCCGCCACCGAAGCCCTCATCCTCGGGTACACCGGCATAGCCCTGTCGGTGGACAACTACAAGCACCCGGACTACAACGCGGCCGCCATCTTCGGCGCGCGCCTCGCCATGCTGCTGGCAGGCCGGAAAGAACCGCTGCCGTTTGCCCTCAACGTGAACTGCCCCTCGTGTCCCATGGACAAGATCAGGGGTGTCAGGGTCACCAGGCAGGGCGAATCCCGGATCGTCGACGAGTTCGTCAGGCGCGAGAGCCCCCGGGGCACCCTCTACTACTGGCAGGCCGGCATGACGAAGATCATGGACGAGGCCGAAGACACCGATGCCGTGTGCCTGAAGAACCGGATGATCTCGGTTACCCCCATCCACTACCGGCTCGGGGCGTACCCGTTGCCAGGTGGCGCCCTGAGAGAAGCCGAACTGGAGAATCTGCTCCATGGAGCTTGATCTGCTGGAAGAAAGCCTCGGGTATACCTTCAGGAACAAGGACCTCCTGCAGGAAGCCCTCATGCACACCACCTATGTGAACGAGCACAAGGACCTGTCCCTGAAGGACAACCAGCGCCTCGAGTTCCTCGGGGACACGGTTATCAACACCGTCATCACCACGAGGCTGTTCCTCCAGTTTCCGGAGGAGAAGGAAGGCGCGCTCACCAAGAAACGGGCCGAGCTCATCAGTGAGGGGGCACTGTTCAAGATCGCCCGGCTCCTGGGCCTGGGAGGGTTCCTCTTCCTGGGCAAGGGGGAGGAGATGGATAGCGGAAGGAAAAAGGCATCGCTCATCGCCGACGCCTACGAGGCGGTCGTGGGGGCCATCTATCTGGACAGCTCCTTCGAGACGGCGCTCCACGTGGTGGAGAACCACTACGAGAAGGCCATGGGTACCTTCGAAGACATCTCCATCACCGACTACAAGAGCCTGCTGCTGGAATACTGCCAGTCGCAGTTCAAGACCATGCCGAAGATAACCGTTGTCGACGAGAGGGGCCCTGAGCACGACAAGGAATTCGAGGTCAGAGTCACTCTGAACGAGAGATCCATCGGCCTGGGCAGAGGCAGGAACAAGAAGCGGGCCGCCCAGGTTGCGTGCAAGGAGGCATTGCGATCGCTGGATTATCCCCTGTCGTAATCCCGGTCTTCGTCTCGAACCTGGGATGCACCCACCGGTGCATCTTCTGCGATCAGAGCCAGTTTTCGCCGCCCATGCCGCCGGAAGGCGTGCCCGCACTCGTGGATGATTTCCTCGCGCACTGCAGGAGGCCTGACGAGCGCAGGCGCATCCTTGCCTTCTACGGAGGGTCCTTCACCGGCATCGCCCCGCGACTGCTCGAAGGCTACCTCTCCGTCACGGCACGGTTGCTCTCCGAGGGCCGCATCCACGGGGCAAAGGCTTCCACAAGGCCCGACATGGTTTCCCCCTCCATCCTCCATGCCCTCGGGCGGAACGGCTTCACCGAGCTGGAGCTCGGCATCCAGAGCATGGACGATGCCGTCCTGGCTGCAAGCCTCAGGGGGCACAGCAGGGACGACGCAACAAGGGCCTGCACCCTGGTGAAGGAATCCGGCATGAGGCTCGGGATTCAGATCATGCCCGGCCTGCCCGGCGAGGATGCCGCAAACTTCCAACAGACCGTGGAGGAAGTGGCCAGACTCCGTCCTGACAGCGCGAGGATCTATCCCGTGGTGGTGCTCGGAGGGACGAGGCTCGAGGGGCTCTTCCTTCAAGGGGAGTACCGGCCGCTGACGCTCGAAGAGGCCGTGAGCCGCGCCCTGTATGCATCCGTCGTGCTCGAGGGCCACGGGTGCACCATCCTCAGGATGGGTCTGCCCGCTTCGCCCGGGCTCAGGGTGATCGCCGGGCCTTTTCACCCGGCCTTCGGTTTCCTCGTGAGGGCCAGGGGATACCGTATCATGGCACAGCGCATGACGGATGTTCTCGGGGGCGGATGCGAGTTGACCGTCAATCCCCGGGACCTCCCGGAACTGCTCGGATACAGGCGAAACACGCTCCTGGAGCTCAGTTTTTCCTACCGTTCTGACGATACGTTACCGAGGGGATTCATCAGGGCGAAGTCTGCACGAGAAAGTGCTTGTATCCAACTGCAGGACATTTTAGAGTATATTTTATGAACTCACTCATTGTCGATGTCCAGTCACTCCCGGTTCTCCCGGAGATGGCTGACCAGGTAATCAGGATGGCACTTGACGATGAGGTTCCCATCACCAGGATAGCGGACCTCATCGAGAAGGACCAGGCGCTGACGGCACGGGTACTGTCCGTCGCGAACTCGAGCTTCTACAAGCGTTCCCGTGATGTCCACACGGTCCGCGACGCGATGGTCGTGGTCGGGGCAGATGCGGTGCGGACGCTTTCTCTGGGCTTGTGCATCCTCAACGTGTTCCCCGGATCGAAAGGCTCCACCATCGATTACAAGGAGTTCTGGAGACACTCCATGGGCTGCGCCCTGTATGCCGAGGCCCTGATGGAGGGCATATCCCCCGGGCTCGGCCCGAAGGCATTCTGTGCCGGGCTGCTCCATGATATCGGCAAGCTCGTGCTCGATCTGACGAGCCACGAGGAGTACGCCCTCGTCATCAAGCAGGCGAGCGACGGATTGAAGCCGCTCATGGAGGTGGAGAAGGAGCTTCTCGGCACCACCCATGCCGACGTGGGGCGCGACGTGCTCGGGCACTGGAAGCTGCCGCGGCTCTACGAGGAAACCGTGTGGTGCCACCATGCACCCGTCAGGGTCATCGACGAAGAACAGTTCAGGGTCTCCGGCATCGTCCACATCGCCAACAGCTTAGCCCACATGACGGGCGTGGGCTCGTCCGGAAACACCTATCCGCATCAGGTGACGGGCGCGCTCCTCAAGAAGTTCGGGATCAGCACCGAGCTCTTGGACACCCTCATGGAGAAGGTGCCCGGTCAGATCGACCTGATCTGCGAGGAGATGGGGATCGGCAAACCCATAGACGGCCTCTTCTCCCTCGTGAACCGCGCCAGCATACGGCTGTCCGACATCTCCATGCGGCTGCAGCAGCAGGGTGCGCAAGCCGCCCTTGCCACGAGACGCGCCGGGATCCTGCTGCAGGTGCTCAAGGAGCTGAACAACGCCTCCAAGATCTCCGATGCCCTGGCACGGGCATCCCAGGCACTGTTCCAGATGGGATTGATCAGGGGCTTTCTCGGCGGGATCAAGCTCGGCGACCACAACCTGGTGTTCGTGCAGGGGGCTCAGACATCGCCGCGGTTTCTCAAGGTGGGAGACGGCGAGGCCCGGGCCATAGTGCTCTCGGGCGGTTATACGGCCGGGATGAACCTCCCTTCGGGGGTGTTCGTCTATCTCGACCTCCTGGACCCGGAGCTCGGGGACGACCAGGAGTTCGTGACCTCGCTCATCGGGTCCGTGGCCTCGGCACTGAGACGCATACACGCCGAGAACAGCCTCGACCAGGAGAAGTCGCTCCTGAGGCAGGCGCTCAAAGCCGCATCGGACGAGAGGCAGAAGGCGGAAGACCTCATGTACCTGAACCGGGAGCTCATGGATGCTTCCTCGTTCGGGCTGTGCCTCCTGGACGAGAAGAGCAGGGTGCGCATCGAGAACGAGGTGTCCAAAGACACCCGGGAGCTCCTGAAGATCGGCGGACAGGACCTCCTGGCGGCCCTCGAGACGATACCCGGCAAGCCCGCGCAGGATCTCAGGGATGCGCTCCTGGCCAGGAACGGCCAAGACGTGATCTGGAATCAGTACAGCCGGTCGTTCCGCATCACCGTCCGGCCCGTCCGGGTGAACAACTGGATTCTCCTGGCCGTGTGGGACATCACGGGCGAGCTCGACGAACAGCGAAAGACCCTGGCCTACGCCAGGATGTCCGTCGTGGGCAGCCTTGCCGCCTCCATGGCCCACAACATGAAGAGCCCGCTCGGCGCCATCCAGGGGTTTGCGAGCATCATCCGGGACGATCTCCGGCAGGGCCGGATCAGGGTTGTCCGGGACAATGCCGACGACCAGGACTTCCCGGACATGATCTCCAACATCATCACCGCCTCCGAGAACCTGCTCAAGATCGTCAACCAGCTCCTGAGCTTCACCCGGAAGTGGGAGAGCCCGGAAGGGGAGGTGGGGCTGGAAGCCTTCGTCGAAGGGATCATCCACCTCGTCGGATCCCAGGCCAACTCCAGCACGGTGAAGCTGCTCAAGGACGTGGAGCCCGCACAGGTCCGCATGAAGGCGGAGGCTCTGGAGCAGGTCATCATCAACCTTCTGATGAACGCGATCAATGCCTCGTCCAAGGGGTCCGAGATCCTGGTGAAGGCCTGCCGGGCCGAGGGGGGCGTGGAGTTTTCGGTCACCGATTACGGCATCGGCATGGATGAAGAACAGGTCAAGAAGATATTCGAACCCCTGTACACGGCATGGCCGCTCAAGACGGGGATGGGCCTGGGTCTCTCCCTGGCGAAGGAGATCGTGGACTCCCTGGGGGGGAAGATACGCGTGACATCGAAACTTGCGCAAGGGTCCACATTCACGGTATGGATACCGGAAGGCAAGGGCTGATCATGGGACAGAAGATCCTCATCGTCGAAGACGACCTGGTGTTCAGGAACTATCTCTATCAGGTCCTCAAGTATGATTACGACGTCACCACCGCGCCCGGGCCTCTCGAAGCCATCGAGGAGATCAGGAAGGACACCTACAGCCTCATGATAACGGACCTCCGGATGCCCGACATGGACGGCAGGGCCCTGGTGGAGAAGGTGCACAGCGAGTACGACCCGAACATGATGGTGATCGTGATCACCGCCTTCGAAGATGACTGGCCCATGGATGTCGCCATGTCCTCGAACGTCTTCCGCTACCTGCGCAAAGGCTCCTTCATGCCGAGCGAGCTCAAGCAGAACGTGGACAAGGCCCTCGATGTGCGGGGGTCCATCGTGAGCCTCGAGGAGTACAAGAGGCGCGCCGACATCTCGGAAACGCTCTACAAGGATGTCTTCGACAACTCCACCGACGCGCTGTTCGTCACCGACATCCACCTCAGGCCTTTAGCGGTGAACAAGCGGTTCGAAATGACCACCGGCTACGGCCTCGAGGAGCTCAAGGGAAAGGCCCTGTTCGAGATCATCTCGCAGGAGGACAGGGCGCAGGCGGAGCAGGCCTTCAACGCCCAGATCCGGGGGCAAGGGCCCGGATCCGTCACGGTGAATCTCCTGATGAAGGATGGGTCGCACAAGCACGTGAAGGTGTGGGCGAGGCTCGTTCAGGACGTCCAGGGCATGGCCAACGCCGTGTTCTGCATCGCCCGGGAAGTCGACCATGCGCACGAGGCCCGCGGGCAGGGTGCGCCGGACACGGCCGAGCTCCTCCGACAGGTCGAGGAGAAGACCAGGGATCTCGATGTGGTCGAGTAGAAGTTCCGCAGAATCACCGACCATGCCAGGGAAATGATAGTATGGCTTGACAGCCGGTGCAGGTGCGAGTACCTCAATGCCGAGGTGCAGCGGTGTCTCGGGTACCCTGCCGCTCCCCTCCTGGGAAAGGCCATTCCCTGGCGGGACATCCTCCACCCTGACGACCAGGCCATCATCGAGAAGTTCCGCCGGCTCTGCGAAGAGAGGGCGGCATTCGAAACGGGAGAGGCCAGGGTCTACACCAAGTCCCGGTACATGCTTCACCTCTCGTACCGGATACACATGCAGTATGAAGGTGATGGCGAGCTCTCCGGTATCAGCATCGTTGCCGAGGATATAACCCAGCAGAAGGTGGCCGAGCAGGAGCTCAAGAATGCCAATGAGAAGATACAGGAGTTCAACGACCGTCTCTCCAACGGCGTCAGCCGGAAGATCAGGGCGCTCAGGGAGTCGGAGGAACGCTATAAGAATATCGTGGAGGACTCCTCCGACATCATCTTCTCGCTCGATGGCGATGCGCGGATCGTGTACATGAACAGGACCGGCCTCGCCACCCTCAAGACGAGCATGGAAAAGGTCCACGGCATGCACTGCAGCTCGTTCGTGGCCGACGAGTCTTCACAGGGAAGACTGCGGGAAATCATCGAGATGATGGGCAGGGACATCACCCATGAGCCCTTTGACATGGCCATCGATACGCCGTCCGGACGCAAGATCTACCGGGCCACCCTGGAGAAGATCGGCGAGAAGGACAGGCCCGAGATCGTGTGCGTGGCCAGGGATATCAGCGACGACATCGAAAAGAACAAGCGGCTGCAGCTCCTGGCCAACATCGAGCACTACAGCGCCGACGCGATCATCGGCCTCGACCACGCGGGCCAGATCCTCTCGTGGAACCACGGCGCGAGCATGATGTTCGAATGGGCCGAAGAGGAGGCAGTCGGAAATTCCGTAGAGATCATGATCCCCGACGATGACAGGAAAGAGGCCGGGGACATGCTCCAGGTGGTACGCACCAGGGGCCTGGTAAAGGATTACGAGACGAAGCGCAGGACGAAGTCGGGCCGGATCCTCGATGTGTCCATCACCCTGACCGCCCTGCACGACGAGGCAGGCGGGGTCTCCGGATTTTCCTCGATCATCAAGGACCTCACGGAAAAGAAGAAGATGGAGGCCGCCCTCATCCAGTCAGAAAGGCTCGCGGCCATGGGCAAGCTCTCGGCAAGCATCGCGCACGAGATCAACAACCCCCTCTACGGGATCAGGAGCTGTCTGAACCATGTGCTGGGCGTCGAGAAGGGCAGTGTCGACCAGCAGTTCGTGAAGCTCGCCATCAAGGAGACCGATCGCATCGCCGACCTGATCCGGAACATGAAGACCTTCTACCTCCCCCATGAGGGCAAGGCCCAGGAGGTTGACATCCATCAAACCCTGCGCGAGGTCTTCATGCTCAACAGGAAGTACCTCGAAGAGAACCTGGTGAAGCTTTCGTTCAACCCAAAGGGCACGCATGCCATCGAATGTGTCCCCGAGCAGATAAAGCAGGTCTTCATCAATATCATCACCAATGCCGTGGAGGCAATGCCCGAAGGCGGAGAGCTCATGGTGCAGACGTCCGAATCCGACGATCAGGAATCCGTGAGCATCGTGTTCAGCGATACCGGTGTCGGGATATCCCGGGACGATCTCCCGCAGATCTTCGACATGTTCTATTCCAAGAAGCCCATGGTCAAGGGAGTGGGCCTCGGTTTATCGGTGAGCTACGGGATCGTCACGCACCATGGGGGAACCCTGGAAGTGGCGAGCGAGGAAGGCAAGGGTACCACGGTGACCGTGACGCTCCCGGTGAAGACCATCTTTGCCCGGCAGATGCATCTCGATCTGAATTAGCATGACTCCTGCCGCCTTCTTTTCCGGTTACGTCACCATCATCGGCAGGCCCAATGTCGGGAAATCCACGTTCATGAACCACATCCTGGGCACCAAGATATCCATTACCACGGCCAAGCCCCAGACCACGCGCGACCGCATCCTCGGCATATGGAACGACCCGGACACCCAGATCGTCTTTCTCGACACCCCCGGCATCCATGCCTCCGACAAGGCGCTGAACCGGTACATGCTGGACAAGGCGGTCTCCACCATCTCGGATGCGGATATCGCGCTCGTGATGGCAGACCATCTGGACACCCCGGAAACGCTTTTACAGGTGGCGGGCTTCGTGCAAAAGGCGAGGAAAGAGTCCTTCCTCGTGCTCAACAAGGTCGACCTGATGAGCGAGAGTGTGGCTTGTGAAAGGCTCGAGCGACTGGGCCGGGTGTATGATTTCACCTACCAATGCACCATTTCGTCCACCCTGGGGACCGGCATCGACGACCTCATGGCACAGATCAGGAAGAGGCTCCCCGAGGGGCCCAGGTATTTCCCCGAGGACATGATCACCGACAGCCCCATGCGGTTCATCTGCAAGGAATTGATCCGGGAAAAGGTCTTCACCCTGCTGCAGAAGGAGATACCCTATGCCGTGGCCGTGGAGATCGAGGAATACCGCGAAGAAGCCCCTGTGCTGATCCGGGCGGCCATCCACGTGGAAAAGGATTCCCAGAAGAGGATCCTCATCGGCTCCGGCGGCAGGATGCTCAAGGAGATCGGGACTCAGGCGAGGCGTGATATCGAAGACCTGGTGGGGGAAAGAATTTTTCTCGAGCTGTTCGTGAAGGTGACGAGGGACTGGTCCAAGAACCCCAAGTCCCTGAAAGATCTGGGGTACAAGTAATGCCGGTAGTTGCCATCGTTGGCAGGCCCAACGTGGGGAAATCCACCCTTTTCAACCTCCTGGTCCGCCAGCGCAGGGCCATTGTCGGCCCCGAGCGGGGGATCACGAGGGACCGGCTCTACGGGAGATGGACCCTCGAAGAAGACGTCGAGGTCGACCTCGTGGACACCGGCGGGTACGACACCATCGGCGATATCCCTCTTTCCGGGTCGGTGCGCGGCCAGACCATGCTCGCCATCGAGGACGCGGATCTGATCCTGTGCCTCTTCGATGCCCAGTCGCCGCCCACGCCCGACGATGAAGAGCTGGTGAAAACCCTGAGGCAGGCACGGGCGAAAGTGATCTATGTTGCGAACAAGATCGACGACCCCCAGGCGAAATACGACTCCACGTCGTTCTTTGCGCTGGGTGTCGGCGACATCATGGAGATCTCGGCCCACAGCAAGTCCGGCATCGGTGAACTTCGCGAGGCGGTCAAAGACTGTCTGAGCGCCGTTCCGGTTCCGTCCCTGGAAGAGCAGACAGACGCGGTGCGCGTCAGCATACTGGGCAGGCCGAACGTGGGGAAGTCCATGCTCCTCAACAGGATCATCGGCGTGGACCGGGCCATCGTCTCACCGGAGGCAGGCACCACGAGAGATTACGTGGACATCACCGTGAACGCCTCCGGGAGGAACTACGTGTTTGTCGACACCGCGGGCATCAGGAGAAAGACGCGTATCGACACCCTGGTGGAACGGGTCAGCGTCATGAGGGCGCTGCAGAACATCAACATATCCCACGTCTGCCTGCTGCTCGTGGATCCCCATGAGGGGATGACCGACCAGGACAAACGTCTGTGCCGCATCATCATGGACCACGGAAGGGCCTTTGTGCTGGTGGTGAACAAGAGCGACCTGCTCTCCGACAAGGAGAGAAAGGTTGTCGCGGATGAGATCAGGCATTCGCTCCGATACGTGCCCGATGTGAACATGGTCTTCACCTCGGCGCTCACCGGCATGAACGTGGACAGGCTGTACCCCCTCATCGACAGCCTCTTCCTCAAGACCACCACGCGGGTGGCCACCCCCAGGCTGAACCGCGTGCTCACCGGGATC
>JAJFUP010000257.1 GCA_021372395.1 Deltaproteobacteria bacterium | reverse complement strand
GTTGTGCCTGCCCACGTCGCTGCTCTTGGTTATGAATTCGTTGCCCGAGTAGAGCACGGAGCAGTGGGCGCCTCCTGTGCGCTCCCAGAGCTCGGATACGATCCCGGCAATGATCCTGAACACGTCGTCCCGTTCGATGGTCAGTTTTGAGTCGATCCCGGGTCTGAGGGCACCCGAAGACATCCCTCCGCTCGAGCCGGTGACCATGTCCCTGGGCTTCTCGATGCGCTGCGCAGAGACACGGACGATTTCACCATCCGCGACGACGTCCGTAACCTTCTGCGCGATCCCTTCGCTGATCACGAAGCCTGCACCGAGCTCTTTAAGCTGGGAGGGACTCGCCACGAGGCTTCCGACGGGCTCGTCGTTCAGGAACAGGCGGATCACCCGCTCCACACACACCTCTTCGGTGCGTTGCTCGATATGGCCGTCCTTCCGGCAGACAGCCTCACGGGTGATCAACAGGGTGTCCAAGGATTCTTTTTTCATGACTGCGCTATACCAGAAATCTTTCGTGCCCTCAAATAAGATGCTGAACATGAGCAGAGGTGTGCTGCCCGGGTACGGCAGCAGGCTTACCCCTTGACACATTTCAGGGGCGATTGCGGCCGGTGAGCTCGTAGAGGGCGATGGTACATGCCTGGGAGACGTTCAGCGAGTTGAAGTCGCCTTTCATGGGGATGCGGGCCACCAGGTCTATCTCCCGCGCTATGATGGGCCGGATGCCGCTGTCCTCACCGCCGAGAACGATCCCGACCTTGTCGAATCCCGGGATGCCCCGGAGATCTTCCTTTGCCGTCACATCGAGGCCCACGAGCCAGAAGCCGTGCTTCTTCACTTCCCGGCAGGCGTCCTTCAGGTTCTGCACCAGGGCGATCCGGGTGTGTTCCGTGGCGCCCGAGGACGCCTTGACCACTGCGGGCGTCACAGAGGCTGCCCTGTGCTCGGGTATGATCACGCCCGCACCTGCAAGGGCATATGCCGTCCTGATGATGGAGCCCAGGTTCTGGGGGTCCTCCACGGAGTCGAGGAGCACGAGGGTGTCGAGGCTCATCAGATCGTCCAGGGCTGCGTACCGGTAGGGGGACACTCGGGCCGCGACCCCCTGGTGGTTCCGGGAAAGGGTGATCTTTTCCAGATCCTCTCTCTGGGCCGTCCTCACCGGGATGCCTTTGGCCGCCCGGGTGAACTCCTCCTGGTGCTGGGGCAGTACGATGATCTCGTGAAAGGTCCTGCTCTCCGACGAGAGGGCTTCCATCACCGGGTTCCTGCCGTAGATGAGCTCCGAGGATGCATTGCCCCGGGAGCGTTGGTGGGTTTTCTGCGCCCGGTACGCACGGAATGGATCGGCTGTTTTCATGTAGCCCAGCTTATCACATATTCGGTCCTCGGGGGGAGAGCGGAAATCTTCGGGTCAAAATCTTCCCACGTTCCTGCGAGCCCGGCCTCGCGCGCGGACTGCGCGAAGTGGAACATGGCGATGCCCATGTCGATACGCTGGAGGTCGGCCTGGCTGAAGAACCTCCTGTATCCGAGTGCCCGGGTGAGGTAAAAGTGAAAGCGCCCGTCCTTCTGGACAACCCGCCAGGGCTGCTTGTTCGATGCCGAAGGCGCAAGCCGGACCATCTCCAGGGATTGTCCGTAGGGCCCGGCCGAAGCTTTCTCGAGACGGTTCCCGAAGGCATCTTGAAAGAAGATGTCCTCCCAGGTCTTGCGTCTTCTCGACCCGGCAGTCATGATGAAGGCGGTATCCACGAGGGAGCGCTTCTCAGAAGGTATGCCGATGGGGCTTATGGCGGGGACGAACTCACCCCCGGCGAGCCGTGTCATGCCCGAGAAAAGGGACCGGTCGAAGGTGCCGCCCATCCAGCAGGTGCCGAGGCCGAGCGAGGTGATGAAGAGGACCGTGGCTTCGAAGAGGTACCCGAAGTCCTCGAATCCTTTTTCCGCAGGCGTGAGGATACCCACGAGAAAGGTAGAGGCCCCCGTGACCACCCCGTATGTCCCCTGCGGTCTCTTTCCCCTTGATCGGTCTGCTTCCACCACGGCGAATCTCACCCGCGAGCCGAAGGGTGAGGCGTCGAGCCCGGAGATGAACGCCTGGATGCGGTCTTTTTCATCTGCAGGAACCGGGTCTTCAACAAAGCTTCTCCAGGAACGACGCACGCGTATGAGCTCGGTTACGGGCCTTTCAAAGCGGATCATGGGTCCTCCCTTCAGGTGAAGAGAGCGTAGCATTTCTCCGGATGGTTCGCCAGACCATATATATCCCCCCGTGTACGCCGGGTCCTGCCCTCCCGCGCTTTGTTTCGGTTCCGGATCATTGGTCCCCGGGAGTTGCCCCATACATATCATGTGAGGGGCGGGTAGTCTGTGTAGCCTTTGGCCCCAGGGGTGTAGAAGGTGTTCACGTCCGGGAGCGCCAGCTGGGCACCCCGTTCGATGCGCTCCACCAGGTCGGGGTTTGCTATGAAGTACTTGCCGAAAGACACGGCATCCGCCAGGCCCTGTTCGATGACGCGGTTGCCGCTTTCCCGGTCGAACCCGCAGTTGATGATGAGTGTCCCTTTGTATCGCGGCCGGAAATGCCGGGCGATCTCTTTCACCGCATGGGGCACGTCATCCACCGGCACCATGGGCTCGATGAGATGGGCATAGGCGAGATCCCGGTAGTCGTTCAACCGCTCGACGATGTACTCGAAGGTGGGGATGGTTTCTCTGTCTATGGTGATGCCGAAAAAGCCATGGGCCGAAGGGTTCAGCCGGATCCCCACCTTGCCGAAGCCGATGGCCTTGCCGACGGCCTCCAAGGTTTCGAAGAAGAAGCGCGCCTTGTTCTCGTGGCTCCCGCCGTATTCGTCGGTGCGGGCATTGGAGCAGCTGGTGAAGAACTGGTGAAAGAGATACCCGTTGGCCGAGTGGATCTCCACGCCGTCAAAGCCTGCCGCAAGGGCATTCAGAGCGGCGTTCTTGAAGTCTTTGGTGATGGCATGGATCTCGTCGATGGTGAGCGCATGGGGTGTCACCGTATCCTTGAACCCCCCGGGGGTGTAAGAACGGTCATGGGGGTTTATGGCAGACGGCGCCACAGGGAGCGCGCCGCCATGGAAATCAGGGTGCGAGATGCGGCCGCAGTGCCACAGCTGAATGAACATGTGTCCGCCCTTGTCGTGCACCGCCCTGGTGACCGGCTTCCAGCCTTCCACCTGGGCCTTGCTGTGAATGCCCGGGGTGTTGATGTACCCGACAGCCTGGTTCGACACCTGGGAGCCCTCGGTGATCAGGAGGCCGGCAGAGGCCCGCTGCGAATAGTATTCGGCGTGGAGTCCCGTCGGGGCGTTCTCGGGGTTGTCGGCCCGGCTGCGTGTCATGGGGGCCATGAACACCCGGTTCGGGAGATCGTACGGCCCTACCTTGATAGGCGTTAAGAGAGCATTCTCACTCATGTGACCCTCCATTGTTCGCGACATTACCCTACAGAATAGGGGACAGCGTTCCGTATGCAAGGCGCGAGCACAGCGGGGTGGTTTTTCCGGTAAGCGGAATCAAACCTGCCCGGTCACGGGGGAGTATCATTCCGGTCACAACGAAGTTTCAAGGCCCATAAATGAGGTCTCGTTTCCACCGAATGATTCAATACCCAAACAACGGACCTGGGTGATCCCGGCTCGGTCCTTCCAATCAGTGACCGGAACATTCGTGTCAGGACGAATGGAGGCCTTGAAAACAGGCTTCATAAGTGCAATAAATACTGTATCTCCATATGCTGTGATAACGAAAGGAAAAACCATGCGAAGCGACAAGGCAAAGAAGTCCTTGGAAAAGGCACCCCATAGATCGCTATTAAAGGCTTTAGGCCTCACCGACGAGGAGATCGCCAGACCTTTCGTGGGGGTGGTGAACTCCGCCAACGAGATCATTCCGGGCCATATCCACCTGCACCGGATCGCCGAGGCGGTCAAGACCGGGGTCCGCATCGCCGGGGGAACGCCCCTGGAGTTCCCGGTCATCGGCATCTGCGACGGCATCGCCATGAACCACGAGGGCATGCGCTACTCCCTGCCGTCGCGCGAGAACATCGCCGACTCCATCGAGCTCGTGGTCATGGCCCATGCCTTCGATGCGCTCGTGTTCATCCCCAACTGCGACAAGATCGTGCCCGCCATGCTCATGGCAGCGCTGAGGCTCAACATCCCAGCCATCGTCGTCTCTGGCGGGCCCATGCTCGCGGGGACATTGAAGGGAAGGAACGTCGACCTCATCAGCGTTTTCGAGGGGGTGGGCAAGGTCAAGGTGGGCGCTATGACCGAGGGGGAACTCGCCGAACTCGAAGGGTGCGCCTGCCCCGGCGCCGGGTGCTGCGCCGGCATGTTCACGGCCAACTCCATGAACTGCCTCACAGAGGCCCTGGGCATGGGTCTGCCCGGAAACGGCACCATCCCGGCGGTCTTCGCCGAGCGCATCAGGCTCGCCAAGCACGCGGGCATGAAAGTGATGGAGCTCCTGGACAAGGGAATCAGGCCCCGGGATATCGCTACACAGAGCGCCTTCAGGAACGCCATCGCCGCGGACATGGCGCTCGGCTGCTCCACCAACACGGTGCTCCACGTGCCTGCCGTGGCGTATGAGGCGGGGATCGAGCTCAACCTCGACGACTTCGACGCCATGGGCAGGAGGGTGCCGCACCTGTGCCACCTCTCTCCTGCCGGGCCCCACCACATCGCCGAAGATCTCTACCGGGCAGGGGGCATCCAGGCCGTCATGAAGCGGCTCACCGGCCTGGGCGTCCTCGACACCACGGTCATGACCGTAACGGGCAGGACCCTGGCAGAGAACCTTAAGACAGCGGGTGTCCTGGACGACGAGGTCATCCGGCCCATAGAGCGGGCCTACCACAAGGAAGGAGGCATCGCCATCCTCAGGGGGACCCTGGCTCCTGACGGTGCGGTGGTGAAGCAGTCGGGCGTGCTCCCCGAAATGATGGTGCGTACCGGCGTTGCCCGGGTGTTCGATTCCGAGGAGGATGCCACGAAGGTGATCATGGCAGGCGGCATCCGCAAGGGCGACGTCGTGGTGATCCGGTACGAGGGTCCCAAGGGAGGGCCGGGCATGCGCGAGATGCTCACCGCAACATCGGCTATCGCGGGTATGGGGCTCGACCGTGACGTGGCACTGATTACCGACGGCAGGTTCTCGGGTGGGACCCGTGGCGCCGCAATCGGGCACTGCTCACCCGAGGCGGCCGATGGCGGCGCCGTCGCCCTGGTGAAGGAGGGCGACACCATCAGCATCGATATCCCCTCCCGCAGGCTCGACCTGCTCGTGGACGAGAAGGAACTGGACCTGCGCAGAGCGGCGTGGACCCCGCCGGACAGGAAGCTCACCGGCGTGCTCAAGAGGTATGCGGGCATGACCCTGTCTGCGGACAAGGGTGCGAGGTACAAAGACTGATGAAAGAGGCCCGGTTCTGGGAGCGTGCCGCTGAAGACAGGGTGCACTGCCTCCTCTGCCCTCACCTTTGCTCCATCGCCGAGGGCAAGACCGGGTTCTGCGGGGTGAGGAAGAACACCGGGGGGACCCTCTACAGCCTCGTGTGGGGCAGGAGCATTGCCGCCAATGTCGACCCGATCGAGAAGAAGCCGCTCTTCCACTTTCTGCCGGGGTCGCTCGCCTTCTCCATTGCCACTGTGGGGTGCAACTTCAGGTGCAGATTCTGCCAGAACAGCGACATCTCGCAGTATCCGCTGCTGACGGGCGAGATCACGGGGGACGAGCTTCTGCCGGAGGACGTAATTTCATCTGCCCTGGCGAGCGGCTGCCGGAGCATCTCGTACACCTACACCGAGCCCACGGTCTCCCTGGAGTATGCGCTCGACACGGCTGCTCTCGCCGGAAAACATGGACTGTTCAACACCATGATCACGAACGGGTACACATCCGCCCCGGTGATCATGGGAAGCCTCAAGGGGACGATCCACGCAGCCAACATCGATCTCAAGGCCTTCACCGACGATTTCTACCGGAAGCTCTGCTCCGCCAGGCTCACCCCGGTGCTCGATGCCATCCGGGCATACCACGAGGCAGGGATCTGGATCGAGATCACCACGCTCGTGATCCCCGGCGAGAACGATTCGGACGAAGAGCTGCGCGACATCGCGGCCTTCATCAAATCCGTGGACCCCGACATCCCCTGGCACCTCAGCAGGTACTACCCCCGCTATCAGTACGACAGCGCGCCGCAGACACCGGTGGCCACCCTCGAACGGGCGCGGGAAATCGGATTGAGCCAGGGGCTTCACTTCGTGTATACTGGAAACGTCATGGGCCATGCCGGCGAGAACACCTACTGCCCGCACTGCGGCAGGGAGATCATCTCAAGGAAGGGGTTCTCCGTGCACATGACCTCCATGAAGGGAAACGCCTGTGGCTACTGCCACCATACAATACCCGGGAGGTTCGAGTAAAGTTCGGCGCACGTGTGTGCACGTTGTACCATACCTTATCGCAGGCTAGGGGAGAATATGCCGAAAAAAGATCTCGCAGACACGAACACGTTCACCCGTAAACCCAGGTCCGGGTGGGAGATGCTCAAGGGGAAGGAACCACGGGTCGAGGCATACTGCCGGGAGTACCTCTCCTTTCTCTCCGAGGTGAAGACCGAGCGCGAGGCGGTTTCGTACCTCGTGGAAAGGGCGGCGCGGGCCAAAGGGCTCCACATGGTCGGGAACCGGGGCAAGGCCGTCGCTTTCTGCAGGCCCGGCAAGGCGGCGCTTTCCGAGGGTGTCAGGATCGTGGTGGCACACCTCGACAGCCCGAGGCTCGACCTCAAGGCCAACCCGGTCTACGAGGACACCGAGCTCGTCATGCTCAAGACCCACTACTACGGGGGGATCAGGAAATATCAGTGGCTCGCCCGTCCGCTCGCGCTCCACGGAGTCGTGGTCAAGGAGGACGGCTCGATCATCCGGATCGTCTTGGGAGAGGACGAGAACGAACCCTGTTTCACCATCGAAGACCTGCTCCCCCACCTGGCCGGCAAGGCCCAGTACGGCAAGAAGATCGAGGACGTGTTCCAGGGCGAGAAGCTCAACCTCATCTGCGGGTCAAGGCCGGATCTGAATGCCAAGGAAGACAAGGTGAAACGGCAGATACTCGCACTGCTCAACGAGAAGTACGGGATCGTGGAGGAGGACTTCACCTCGGCCGACCTGGAGGTGGTGCCTAGCGGGAAGGCCCGGGAGATCGGCTTCGACCGCTCGCTCATCGGTGCCTACGGCCAGGACGACCGCATCTGTGCCTGGGCGGCATTTTCCGCTGTGTGCGATGCCGTCAAGCCGTCACACGCAACGGTTGCCCTGCTCGTCGACAAGGAGGAGATCGGGAGCGAGGGCAACACCGGGGCCAAGAGCGTGTTTCTGGAAGAGGTCCTGTGGTCGTTCTCGGAAGCCCTGAAGCTGGACGTCAACCCTTCCCGGGTCCTGTTCAGGAGCAGGGCCCTCTCGGGTGACGTGAACGGTGCGCTGGACCCCGAGTTCCCGGAGGTCCACGAGAAGGCCAATGCCGCCCGGCTCGGGTACGGGATCTGCATCACGAAGTTCACCGGTTCCCGTGGCAAGGCTGGCTCCAGCGAGGCGCACGCCGAGTACATGGGCTGGATCCGATCCCTGCTGAACCGGTCCGGCGTCCCCTGGCAGACCGGCGAGCTCGGGAAGGTGGACGAAGGCGGGGGAGGGACCGTGGCCAAGCACCTCGCCGAGTACGGGATGGACATCGTGGATGCCGGCCCGGCCCTTCTGTCCATGCACGCGCCCTTCGAGATCTCGTCCAAGGTGGATGCCTATGCAACCTACCTCGCATACCGGGCGTTCATGGAGGAAGCATGAAGGACAGGATGCTCGCCCATATCGGCTCGCTCACCGGCGGGGTCGTGCACAATCTCAACACGCCCCTCATGTGGGTCATGGGGAGGGCGCAGCTCATCCAGGCGAGGAACGAGGGGCTGGAATCCCTCAGGGACATGGCCCCGGAGGAGATCGCCAAGGTCAGGGAGAAGAACGACAAGGACATCCGATCGATCCTCGAGGGTGCGGACAAGATCGATTTCATCCTGAAGGCCCTGGGGTTCAAGATACAGATGGTCAACGAAGGGTACACCTCTGTGGAGCTTCGGGAGTACCTGGACATGGAACTCAATTTCCTCATGGCGGACATGCGGTTCAAGCACGACACCAAGCGCGAGGTTTCCATGGATTCCCGGTCGTACTACGCGAAGGTCGATTATAACGCCCTGTCCGGGGCGGTTACAGGCGTCATCAACGCCATGTTGTCACACACGGAGCGGGGCAGGACCATCAGGATAGCGCTGGAGAACGGGGTCATCCACCTGTCGTGCCCGGAGATGATGCTCACCGATGAAGCGAAAGAGGAGATCGATGCGGCCTGCCGGAATCTCATGCCTGTGGCTGACATCATGCTGGATGACGGTCAGGGACTGAAGGTATCCATCGCACTGAAGGACCTCTGATGTCCACCTTCCGGGAGATTCTCTGCCCCGGATGCGGGCATGCGATACAGACGTACCTCAACCCGGTGCCCACCGTCGACGTGATCATCGAGTATGCAGGGGGCATCGTGCTCATCAGCAGGAAGAACCCGCCCTTCGGGTGGGCACTCCCGGGCGGGTTCGTGGACTACGGAGAGACCGTGGAAGCCGCCGCAGTGCGGGAGGCCAGGGAGGAGACGAACCTCGATCTTGGAGGCCTCAAGATGTTCTCCGTGTACTCTGACCCGGCCCGCGACCCGAGGCAGCACACCATAACCATTGTGTTCGTTGCCGTCGGGACCGGGACGCTCAGGGGGGGAGACGACGCTGCAAGCGCCCGGGTGTTCGATCCGGGCCGGCTCCCGGACGACATGGCCTTCGACCACAGCCGCATCATCGAAGACTACAGGGCGTGGAAAGACGGCCATGTCAGGGGTTTCGCCAAAAAATAACACCCTTGCTTCGCCGAGGGGAGAAGGGTTTCGCTCAAGCGGTGTGTGTTTCACGCCCGTTTGGAACGCACAGAGAGGATAAACCGGAAATGACAGAACCAAGAGAGATCTTTCTCATCGACGGCAGCTCGTATATCTACCGGGCATTCTATGCCATGAGGAACCTGTCCACCTCCAAAGGCATGCCCACCAACGCCATTTACATCCTGGCCAGGATGCTGCTGAAGCTCATCAAGGACAAGCACCCCGAGCACCTCTGCTTCGTGCTCGACTCCAGGGGACCCACCGTCAGGCACCGACTGTTCGAAGCATACAAGGCCCAGAGGCCCACCATGCCCGAGGCGCTCCAGGTTCAGCTCCCCTACATCTTCCAGATCGTGGAGGCTTTCGGCATCCCCATGCTCCAAAAGGAGGGGGTGGAGGCGGACGATATCATCGCCACGGCAGCCAGGAAGTTCAAGGAGAGCTCCCGGGTGACGATCATCTCCGGGGACAAGGACCTCATGCAGCTCGTGGACGAGGACATCACGGTGTGGGACACGCTCAAGGACAAGATCTACGACCGCGAGGCCGTCCATGAGAAGTTCGGCGTCTACCCCGACTACCTCGCGGACCTGCTCGCCATCATGGGAGACGCCTCGGACAACATCCCCGGGGTTCCCGGCATCGG
>JAJFUP010000053.1 GCA_021372395.1 Deltaproteobacteria bacterium | reverse complement strand
CAGGCTGGCACAGGGCTCGTCGAAGAGGATCACGTCGGGCTCGACCACGAGACAGCGTGCAATGCAGAGCCGCTGCTGCTGGCCGCCCGAGAGCATGAGCGCGCTGTCGTTCATGCGGTCCTTCACGTCGTCGTACAGCGCCGCCTTTTTCAGAGAGGAGATCACCTGCTGCTCGATAAAGGACCTGTCCCTGATCCCGTTGATGATGAGCCCGTAGGCCATGTTGTCGAAGATGCTCTTGGGAAAGGGGTTGGGTTTCTGGAACACCATGCCCACGCGGCGTCTGAGCTCCACCACATCATTTCCGGGGTCATTGATATCCGTGCCGTCCATGGTTATCTTCCCTTCGACCCGTGCGCCGGGGATGAGGTCATTCATCCGGTTGAGCAGCCGGATGAACGTGGATTTCCCGCATCCCGAGGGCCCGATGAGGGCGGTCACCTGCTTTTCATAGATGTCCAGCGAGATGCCCTTCAATGCATGGGTCTTCCCATAGTAGAAATCGACATCTTTTGCGCTTATTTTCACCTCAGGAGCCATAGGTCTTCCTCTGTCTCTGTCTCAGGATGATTGCACAGGCCGACAATGCCAGCACCATGGCCAGCAGGATGAGCGAGCAGCCGTATGCGATCCGGGTCTGTACCTCCGGGTGTGTGCCTTCGGTCATGAGTGCATAGATGTGGTAGGGCAGGGCCATCACTTCGGAGAAGACGGAATCGGGGTAGCCTCTCGTGTAGAAGGTTGCGGCAGTGAACAGGATAGGGGCTGTCTCCCCTGCAACTCTTCCGATATTCAGGATCACGCCGGTGAGGATGCCCGGCAGGGCCGTGGGAAGGACGATCTTCCTGATGGTCTGCCAGTGGGTCGCACCGAGTGCGAGCGAGGCTTCCCTGAAGGATTGCGGGACCGCCAGGATGGCCTCCTGGGATGCGGATATGATGCCCGGCAGAGCCATGATGCCGAGTGTGAGGCTGCCGGAGAGGATGCTCACGCCGAAGCCCATCATCTTCACGAAGACTGCGAACCCGAAGAGCCCGAAGACAATGGAAGGCACCCCTGCCAGGTTGTTGATGGAGAGGCGGATGATGTTCACCGCGATGCTGCCCGGGCTGTACTCGCACAGGTATATGGCTGAGGCGAGCCCCAGCGGCAGGGAGAACAGCATAGCCCCCAGGGTGAGGTAGAATGTGCCCACGATGGCCGGAGCCACACCGCCTTTCGTCATCGCCCTCCTCGGCACCTCGGTGAGGAAATCCCAGGAGATGACCGACATGCCCCGGGCGGTGACAAAGTAGATGATGGACCCCAGGAAGAACAGCGCGAACAGGATGCACAGCAGGAGGAAGGCAAAACCCAGGAACTGAGTGATGTCGTTCGACCGGACGATCCTCTTCCTTTCAAGGGTCCTTGTTCGGAGATCCGCAGGGGTTCCGGCCGGTCCGCGGCTCACGGTGTTTTCTGTCGTCATCTGCCGAGCCCCAGTTTCAGTCTGAACCTCCTGCTGATCATCTCGGCGATGATGTTGATCCCGAGCGTGATCAGGAAGAGGATGAGTCCGATGGCGAAGAGTGTATGGAAGTGGAGGCTTCCCATGACCGCCTCTCCCATCTCGGCTGCGATGGTGGAGGTCATGGGGCGTACCGGGTCGAAGAGGCTCTTCGGGACCATGGCGGCACCTCCCGCAACCATGAGTACCGTCATGGTCTCGCCCACGGCCCTGCCCATACCGAGGATGATGGCCGTGGAGATCCCCGATCCCGCGGCCGGCACCACCACCTTCGTGAGCGTCTGCCAGCGGTTCGCGCCGAGCGCGAGCGATGCCTCCCGGAAGCTTCTCGGAACGAAGCTCAGGGCGTCTTCCGCCAGGCTCGCCACCGTCGGTGTGGCCATGATGCCGAGGACCAGGCTCGCCGTGAACGCGCACAGGCCGGTGGGGATGTCGAGCAGGTCCTGGAGAAACGGTGCCACCATGACCATGCCGAAAAACCCGTATACGATGGAGGGAATCCCTGCCAGGATTTCGACCATGGGTTTCAGGAATGCCCTCTGGCGAGCGCCGGCAAGCTCATGGATGAACAGCGCGCTTCCCACTCCGATGGGGACGCAGACCACCATGGCGCCGGCAGTCACCGCGAGGGATGCAACGATCAGGGGCCATATCCCGAATTCGGGGGGGTCAGAGGTGGGGTACCAGTTCTGACCGAAGAGGAACGCATCGATCCTTATCCGGCCAAAGGCAGGCAGGGACTCCGTCAGGAGCGTGAGGATGATCCCCACCAGGAACAGGAGCGAGGCGAACGCAAGGCAGGCGAAGACCCACTCGTAGAGCTTCTCCTTGAGGGTCCTCAAGAGTTTCCTGTCCACCTTCATCATCGATACCCCACCTGTTTTTGAACTACTT
>JAJFUP010000051.1 GCA_021372395.1 Deltaproteobacteria bacterium | reverse complement strand
GTGAGGATGATCCCCACCAGGAACAGGAGCGAGGCGAACGCAAGGCAGGCGAAGACCCACTCGTAGAGCTTCTCCTTGAGGGTCCTCAAGAGTTTCCTGTCCACCTTCATCATCGATACCCCACCTGTTTTTGAACTACTTCCTGATGGAGATGAAGCCTTCCCCTTCGATGAGCTTCTGGCCCCCGGGGCTCAGGACAAAGGCGATGAATTTCCCCGCAGCTCCCAGTGGTTTGCCGTTCGTGTACAGGTACAATGACCGGGAGAGGGGGTATTTCCCTGACTGCACCGTCTTTTTGGAGCAGGCGATGCCTTCCACCGGGACGGCCCTGACCCTCGGGGTGAGGTATCCGATGCCCACGTAGCCGACGGCGCCCGGCGTCTGGGCAACGGTCTGGGCCACTGCCTGGTTTGAGGCTGAGGTGAGAGCATCGCGACGGACCTTTTCCTTGTTCAGCGCCAGGGCGTCGAAGGCCTCGAAGGTGCCGCTGGAGGTGTCGCGGTTCACGGTCACGATCTTTGCATTTCTGCCTCCGACTTGAGACCAGTTCGAGATCTTGCCCGTATAGATGTCCTTGATCTGCACCCTGGTCAGCCCCCTGACCGGGTTGGACGGGTGAATGATGACCGCGATCCCGTCCAGGGCGATGGCCGTCTCATGGGGGTTGACGCCCGAGGCCTTCGCCTTTTTCACTTCCTCGTCCTTGATCTTGCGCGACGAGGTGGCGATGTCGGTAGTCTTGTCCAGGAGCGAGGCAATCCCCACGCCCGAGCCGCCTCCCTGCACCGAGATGGTGACGCCGGGGTTTGTCTCCATGAAGGCTTCCGATGCCACCTGGGCAATGGGCAGGACCGTGGTGGAGCCCTTGATGGTGATGGGTCTGCCTGCAGCCTGGCAGGTAACGGGGGCAGTGATAAAGAGTAGGGCCGTGATCGTCACGAACCAGGTCATTCCTGAGAGGGAACGCGTTTTCATTTCTGTTCTCCTTTGAACTTTTTTCTCAATCCTATGCAGGTATGGTTAACAAAAGATGAAGATTGGGTGAATTTTTCATCAATTCTCCGGGTACCTTCAGGTAAAGATAATGAGAACCATGCTCCGGTCAATTGAAGAGGGTACATGCCGTGACTGAGGAAGCACCTCGCATGCCCTGCGGCGGAGGTCATGCCCGGATATGAAGGGCTAACTCGCGATGAAGTAGGTGATGGCCGAGATCGCCCCTGCGCAGGGGATGGTGAGGATCCATGCCCAGACGATGCGGCCTGCGACCCCCCACCTCACCGCGCTCAGCCGCCGGAGAGATCCCACGCCCATGATGGAGCCCGTGATGGTGTGCGTGGTGCTCACCGGGATGCCCAATGCCGTGGACAGGAAGAGGGTAATGGCTGCACCGGTTTCGGCGCAGAACCCGTCCACGGGTTTGAGCTTCGCGATCTTCTGGCCCATGGTCTTCACGATGCGCCAGCCGCCGAACATGGTCCCGAGTGCTATGGCCGCCTGGCAGGACAACACTACCCAGAAGGGAATGTAGAAGGTGTCCCCGAGCAGCCCCGCACTGAAAAGGAGCCCTGCGATGATGCCCATGGTCTTCTGGGCGTCGTTGCCGCCGTGGCCGAGGCTGTAGAGCGCAGCCGACACCAGCTGGCCTTTGCGGAAGATGTGGTCGACATGTCGGGGGGTGGCCTTTCTGAACCCCCAGTAGACGGCGACCCCGATGGCGAGGCCCAGGAAGAGCCCGACCGTGGGCGAGATGAAGATGAAGGCGATGGTCTTCAGGAGGCCTTTCATCACAAGCGCGGTTGGCCCGGCCTTTACGAGCGCGGCGCCCACCATGCCCCCGATGAGCGCATGGGAGGAACTAGTAGGTAGCCCGAAGTACCACGTGATGATGTCCCACAGGCATGCCCCCACCAGCGTTGCCATGATGATCTGAGGGTCCATGATGCTCACGTCGATGATCCCCTTGCCGATGGTGTTGGCCACGTGCAGCCCCAGGAAGAGGAAGGCGATGAAGTTGAAGAAGGCGGCCCAGATGACGGCCAGCCGCGGCGAGAGCACCCGGGTGGAGACGATGGTGGCGATGGAGTTGGCCGAGTCGTGGAAACCGTTCAGAAAGTCGAAGGCCAGGGCCAGGGCGATGAGGAAGAGGATAGAGGCAGTCATGGGTGGCTGCTTCTCCCGGATAAGGCGGTCACCATTTTTCCTTCATATGACACCGACTGTTAACAAATGATGAAGATTGAATGAATTTATCGTGAAGCGCGCTGACGGATTCTGATCATGATAAGGGAAATCCCGGCTGCGTCAATCGCGGGGG
>JAJFUP010000223.1 GCA_021372395.1 Deltaproteobacteria bacterium | reverse complement strand
GGCCTGGAGTTCGTACTCACGGGAAGGGGCGCCACGCAGCCCATGATCGATGCCGCCGACCTCGTCACCGAGATGAAGGAGGTCAAGCATTACTACGCCCGGGGGGTGAATGCCCGCAAGGGCATCGAGAGCTGAGGACGCTGTGTTCATGCGGGGATTGACGGAAAATTAAGGTTCTTCCGACTGAGGCAGGCCTTTCAGAAGGGTATGTTCCGGCAATAGTTTCTTCTTTTCATGAAGACAGTTCACGGCAAAGGTAATCAGCGTATCAGATAACCCGGGAGTCTCTTAAAACCGGCCTGTTCATTTTGGTCATCAGAGCCTGGTGACAGGCTCTGATGACCAAAATGAACAGGTCAAATTTTCCCCTGCCGTACCATGAGGGTTGAGGCGGGTGCGCAGGAACCTCAATGGCCTGACCAGGTATATGCCTATGCCGGATGAACCAAAGGTATGCAGGAATTCATGAAATGGACAGGAACCCGCAACCTCACATGCAGGGTTGCGGGTTCCTGCCGTCTGTTGAGCTCATTGCAAAACTTGAAATAACCGTTACCCCCGCGAAAGCGGGGGTCCATAACATAATAAATTTCCAGGGTTCCCGCTTCCGCGGGAACGACATGCCGAAACTTTTGCAATTACCTGTGTCGTTTATAATATCTCGATGGCCGTTGCCATGGATACCCCGCCGCCGCCACACAGGGTGGCCATGCCCAAGGTCTTTCCGCGTTTCTTCATGGCATGGATCAACGTCACGATGATGCGTGCCCCGGTGCTTCCCACCGGGTGGCCGAGGCCGATGCCGCTCCCGTTCACGTTGGTGATGTCGCGATTGAGGCCGAGCTCCTTCTCGCACCCGAGGTACTGGCCTGCAAAGGCCTCGTTCACCTCCATGAGCTCGAAGCTGTCCAGGGTGAACTGCGGGTTGTTCTTCAGGAGGTTTCTCACCGCCGGCACCGGGCTCAAGCCCATAACCGAAGGGTGGCAGGCGCCGCGTGCTGAGGCGACGATCCGCGCCAGGGGTTTAAGCCCGAGTTCTTTTGCCTTGTCCGCAGACATGATGATCATGGCCGACGCACCGTCATTGAGCCCCGAGGAGTTGCCTGCGGTAACCTTCCCGGTCTTCGGAATGAAGGCGGGAGGCAGCTTGGCCAGATCATCCAGGGTGATGCCGGGCCGGAAGTGCTCGTCCTTGTCGAAGATGATGGGCGGTTTGCCCCTCTTCTGTGGAAGCTCGATGGGAACGATCTCTTCTTTGAAGTCGCCCTCTTTGGTGGCACGCTCCGCACCGTTGTGACTCCTGAGCGCGACCTCGTCCATTTCTTCGCGGCTGATGTTGTAGAGCTGGGCGATGAACTCCGCCGTATGTCCCATGATGTAGGGCTTGCCCTTGTACATTTCGAAGAGGGGTCCCTCCTTCAGCGGACCGTCGTCGGACAGGGGCATGACGTAGGAACCGCAGTGCAGCGCACGGATCAGGGAGTCGACGAAGGTCTTGTCCTGGAGCCTGCAGCCCCAGCGCGCATCCGGAGAGATGTACGGAACGCCGGACATGTGCTCCACGCCGCCTGCCAGGATGATGTCGGCCATCCCTGCCATGATCATGGCAGCACCGCTCAAGGTCGCCTCCATGCCCGAGATGCACACCCGGTTGATGGTGACTGCGGTCACGGTGTCGGGAATGCCGGCGAGGAGGGCGGCTACCCTTGCTACGTTCAGGGTGTCTGCCGGGTCCATGCAGCACCCGAAGCGCACGTCATCGATCGTGGCAGGATCGATGCCTGCCCGCTTGACTGCCTCTTTCATGGCGATGCTCCCCAGACGAGAGGCGATCATATCCTTGAGTGTGCCCCCGAAAGTTCCTATAGCTGTCCTACATGCGGAAACAATGACCACATCTTTCATGCAAGTCCCCCCTTAGAATAATTTCGTGCCTGCTCGAAGCGGCGAGTGTTCAAAGAACGCAGGAAATGAATACTCATTCATTTCCTATAGCCGAAGCCTTCCCCCGTGTAAAGCACAATTGTTTTTCCGGCATATGGAGATTTGATAATACAATAAGATATGCATACATTGTTGATATCTTTGCTTGATTTGAGAAAATCCCGTGCAGTATACTGGATAGGTGAAAGCCTCTGATTCCATAACCTGCATGAGGTGTGGCCGGTGTTGCATCACTGATATGATCGCCTATGTCACACAAGAAGACCTCAGACGCTGGAGAGCGGAGAACAGGCAGGATATCCTCCACATCATCGAGAACGAGCATGCCGTATGGGTGGGAGACCATTTCATTTCTTCCTTTGACGGACGATACATCCACGGCTGCCCGTTCATCATGTGGGATGGCGATGTCTGCTCCTGCAGCATCTACGAGACCAGGCCCAAGGTGTGCAGAGACTACCAGGCGGGTTCGTCGGAGCTGTGCTCGTATTGGAAGCCGAAAGAGAGAATGGCGACAGGCAGCAAGTGATCAATGACCAGTGACCACCATTCGGCATGGCAGCCGGATGGTCGACCCGCGGGGTGACCCGGGGGTGACGTCCATCTATACCCTGAACCGATCCTGTTTTATCAGAACCCGTTGCACAACGCCCTGCGGCTGTTGGTGTGCAGCCGCAACCTTAAGTCTTGTGGCGGCAGGCAGGCGAACCGGGGGTCACAACGCCTTTACGATCGGCAGATCCGCCCACGAGGTGGTGAACAGGGGAGACTTCCTTGCCTGCCGCATCTGCCACGCACGGGAGAAGCCGGAGGCGGCGAACGTGAGTGTCCCCTTGCCCCAGCGCTGGTTGATGGTGTCCACGGTCTCCATGAGGCGGAGCTCCTTTTCCCCCTCGAGGCTTTCGTGGAAGAGGTTCATCTGCACCCGGCCCCGGGGCACGATGCCGGAGAGCATCACCCCCACCTTCCGGTACGCGGGGCCTTTGTGATAGATTTGCATGAGCAGTGCCTTGGCGCACCGGATGAGGTCCGGGGTGTTGGCGGATGCCACGGGGAGTTCGGTGGAGCACATGTGGGACCTGGGGTACCCGTCGTTGAACGGGAACTCGATGAGCAGCACCTGGATGGAGGATGCCGCGGAGCCCTGCCCCCTCAGCTTTTCCGCCGCCCGTGCAGTGTAGGCGGCCGCAGCCTCCTGGAGCTCGTCCAGGGCGTAGACCTTCCGGCCGAAGGACCGGGAGCACATGATGGCCTTCCTCGGCGGCTCGCCCTCGTCCAAGGGGATGCAGGAGATGCCGCGGAGCTCGAGCACTGTCCTGAGACCGCCGATGGTGAGGTGCTTCTTCACCCAGTCATCGGGCGCATTCCTGAGGTCGAGCGCGGTGAGGATCCCGTGGCGCCTGAGGAGACGCGCATACTGCCGGCCGACCCCCCAGATGTCTGCCACCTCGATGCCTGCCAGGGTCTTCTCGGCGTGCTCCGTGAGGTCGAATACTCCTTCGCTCGAGGGCACCTTCTTTGCCTCTCCGGCGGCCGCCTTGGCAAGCGTCTTGGTGGGGGCGATGCCGATGGAAACCGGGATTCCCACCCATCTCTTCACCGTGGCCCTGATGGCCCCCGCGTATGCGGCAGGGCTCTCAGCAACGCCGGAGAGGTCCAGGAACGCCTCGTCTATGGAGTAGACCTCCATCTCGGGCGCGAAACAGGCCAGGGTGTCCATGACCCTTCGGGACATGTCGCCGTAGAGGCCGTAGTTGGAGGAAAAGACCTGCACCCGGTGCCCCGCAAGAAGCTTCCCGCACCTAAAGAGCGGCTCGCCCATCCTGAGACCCAAAGCCTTTGCCTCGTTCGACCGCGCGATGATGCACCCGTCGTTGTTGGAGAGCACCACCACAGGCTTTCCCTCGAGGCCCGGGCTGAAGACCCTCTCGCAGGACGCATAAAAATTGTTGCAGTCGACGAGTGCGAAGATCCTGTCCATGGGGATTAAGCCTTGTGGATCACGTAGGTGACCACACCCCACACCTCCACGTGCATGGTGTCCGTGATCTCGATGGGTGTAAAGGCGGGGTTTTCGGCAAGCAGGTAGCTCTTTCCCCTGGAGCGGCGGAACCGCTTGACCATGAAGTCGCCGTTCAGCGTTGCGATCACGACATTGCCGGATTTCGGCTCCAAGGCCCTGTCCACGATGAGGATGTCGCCGGGGTGGATGCCTGCCTCGATCATGGAGGTGCCTTCCACCCGCACGAAGAAGGTGGCGGCGGGGTGCGTGACGAGAAACTCGTTCAAGTCCAGCGTCTTGTCGATGAAGTCGTCTGCAGGCGAGGGAAACCCGGCGGAGACGCCCTCCGTGAAGAGGGGGATCTCCAGGGCGGTCCTTGCCTCGAACCCCCAGATCTTCGTAACGGACGTGCTGTTCTTCTTCGTCATGGATCGCGATCCTAGCACCGGCAGGGTCTTGTGTAAAGGGAGGCTGAGGCGGCAGAAGATGTTTCCGGGAAGGGGACAGGGCCCTGAGGCGCGCCGGAGCGGAAAGAACCCGAATTTTATGCCCCGGGTATGGCTTTCTTTCTCGCTCCTGTTATTTATCCATGAGGAGAAAAAAGTGATTGATTTAAATATTGTTTCTGGTAATAAACTCATTGTGTTGGAGATAGCACAATGATAAATAATGTTTTATGGACCTGATAGACTAAGGTAAAATAAGCATTGCCGGGAGACAGTCCCGGGGGTGCGGAGCAAGAATCCACATGAGGGGGGACTATGGGTAAAGATCGGGACGCTGAATACCGCAGCAAGGTTAGCGGGTACTACCATCAGCTGATGGAACAGTGCCAGGCCAACATGGACCGCATGGACAGGGAACTGCCCCGGGCCAGGGAGGATTTCGGGGAGATCCTCAAGGAACGGGGCGTCACCAGGAGGAATTTCCTCAAGTGGACCTCCGCGATGACGGCTGCGCTCATGCTGCCGCCCATCTTCAAGCCCATGGTAGCCAGGGCGGCCGAGAACTTCAGCCGGCTTCCCGTGGTATGGCTCCACTTCGCGGAGTGCACCGGGTGCTCGGAGTCGTTCCTCAGGACATCGTATCCGAATGTCGATGACATCCTGCTCGACACCATCTCTCTCGAGTACCACGAGACGTTGATGGCTGCTGCAGGCTACCAGGCGGAGGCAAACCTGGAAAAGGCCCTGAAGGACTTCCCCGGCAAGTTCGTCTGCGTCATCGAGGGGGCGATCCCCATGGGGCTCGACGGCAAGTACCTGACGCTGGGGCCCAAGGGCAAGACAGCCCTCGAGTTGGGCCGAGAGGTGACATCGAAGGCAGCGGCCACGATCTGCATCGGGAGCTGCTCCTGCTTCGGAAACATCCAGGCGGCAAAGCCCAACCCCACGGATGCCAAGGGTATCCGCGACGCGCTCCACATAAGCACGGTCAACATCGCCGGGTGCCCGCCCAGCCCTCAGAACTTCGTGGGCACTATCCTGCACTTCCTCATGTTCGGCGGAATGCCGCCGCTCGATTCCCTGGGCAGACCGGTCTGGGCGTACGGCAAGCGCATTCACGACTACTGCGAGCGCAGGCCCCACTACGATGCAGGCGAGTACGTGGAAGAGTGGGGAGACGACGGTGCCAAGAAGGGCTGGTGTCTCTACAAGATGGGGTGCAAGGGGCCCTACACCTATTCCAACTGCGCACGTATACGGTTCAACGACGGCATGTCCTGGCCCATCATGGCGGGGCACGGCTGCATGGGCTGCACCGAGCCGGCATTCTGGGACACCATGGCGCCTCTAGAGAAGCCGATCAGCGAAAAGCCCATCGGAGGCTGGGGTGTCACCGCCAGGGTCGATTCCCTCGGCGCCGCACTGACAGGGGCCGCCATCGTAGGTATTGCCGCCCACGCGGGCCTCACGGCTGCCAAGGGTCACGGTCAGCCCAAGAAGGCCGAACCCGACAAAGAATCTCACGAATAACCGGATAGTGCACAGGAGGAGAGCGTATGTCTCAGAGAATTATCATTGATCCGATAACGAGAATCGAAGGGCATCTGCGTATAGAAGTCGAACTCGATGAACAGAATGTGGTGAGGGATGCATGGAGCAGCATCACCCTGTGGCGCGGCATCGAGACCATCGTGAAGGGCCGCGACCCGAGGGATGCGCCTCTCATGGTCCAGCGCTTCTGCGGCGTGTGCACCTACTCGCACTACGAGGCGAGCATCCTGGCCCTGGAGGATGCCTTCGGGGTGAGGCCCCCGGCCAATGCACGGATCGTGAGGAACCTCATCAATGCGGCCCAGTACATGACCGACCACGTCATGCACTTCTACCACCTGCACGGGCTCGACTGGGTGGACATCACCAAGGCCTTGACCGCCGACCCGAAGAAGGCAGTGGACCTTGCCAAGAGCGTTCATGAGAACCCGTACAACTGCTCCGAGACACACTACCGGGCCGTACAGAAGAGGCTCACCAGGTATGTGGAGTCCGGGAGGCTCGGGCCCTTTGCCAATGCGTACTGGGGGAACCCGTCCTTCAAGTTATCGCCCGAGGCGAACCTGGTCATCGTGTCCCACTACCTCGACGCGCTGGCCGTATCCAAAGTGGGCGCCCAGATGATGGCCATCTTCGGCGGCAAGAACCCCCACCCGCAGTCCCTGGTGGCGGGCGGCATAACCAGCGTCATGGATGTGCTGGATGCCCATCGCATCGGCGAGTATCTCTTCCGGTTCAAGGAGCTCAAGAACTTCATCGAGACCGCGTACCTGCCCGATGTCATCATCGCTGCCGGGGCGTACAAGGATGAGGGTCTGGCCGGCATCGGCGGCGGGGTAAAGAGCTACCTCTGCTACGGCGGTTTCCCGCTGGACGACGAGTGGAACAAGACACTGCTCCCCCGGGGTGTCGTGGTTGCAGGCGACATCGCGAACCCGAAGGAGCTCGACGAGAACAAGATCGCCGAGGATATCGCCCACTCGTGGTACAAGGGGGACAAACCGCTCCATCCCTATGTCGGCACCACCGATCCGGAGTACACCGGGTACGATGCCAAGGGCAATGTCAAGGGTGACGAGAAGTACACCTGGTGCAAGTCTCCGACCTACGAAGGCCAGCCCTACGAGGTGGGCCCGCTCGCCCGTTTCATCGTCGGCTATGCCCAGGGACATCCCCAGATCAAGGAGCTCGTGGACGGCACGTTGAAGGCCACGGGTCTGCCGGTGACGGTCCTGTTCTCCACCCTTGGAAGGACGGCCGCACGCGCCCTGGAGACGAAGCTCGTGGCCGACAACGCCGAAGGCTGGATCAACGAGCTGGTGGGGAACATCAAGGCCGGCGACACGAGGACCTGGACCCGCTGCGATGTGCCCGAGGAGGGCAAAGGCCGCGGTATGACCGAGGTGCCTCGAGGCGCACTCGGTCACTGGATCGTCATCAAGAACCACGTGACCGAGAACTACCAGGCCATCGTGCCGTCCACCTGGAACTGCGCCCCGCGCAACACCGAAGGCAAAAGGGGGCCCTACGAGGAGTCGCTCATCGGCACCAGGCTCGCCAATGCGGAGCAGCCTCTCGAGATCATCAGGACCATCCATTCCTTCGACCCCTGCATGGCCTGCGCCGTGCATATCATCAGCCCCCGGTTCAGAGAGATCAAGAAGTTCCGGGTTCTGTAGAAAAGGAGGGCTTGCGTGGACACGAGAACGGCAATAAAAGAATGGAGCCTGGCGATACGGGTCAACCACTGGATCATGGTCATCTGCATCTTCGGCCTGATCATCACGGGTTTCTACATAGCGCACCCCTTTACCGTGCCGGCCGGTGAAACCATCGACAAGTTTTTCATGGGGTATGCCCGGTTCGTGCACCTGATCTTCGGGGTGATCCTCACCTTCATCTTCCTCTGGAGGGTCTACCTGGCGTTCTTCTCTCGGTTTCACGCCGACTGGAAGGATTTCCTGGCCTGGACCGACTGGAAGAACTTCTGGACCCAGATCAAGTTTTACCTGCTCGTATCGGAGAAAAAGCCCGAGCACAAGTTCCTCTACGGCCCCCTGCAGTCGGTTGCCTACGGCGGTCTGCTCGCCATGCTGGTCGTGGTGGTGATCACCGGGGTGATCCTCATGGGGGTGGAATACAGCCTCGGGGTCACCGGGGTGGCCTATGCGGCGGTCAAGCCGATCCAGAACATGCTGGGCGGTCTCGCAACGGTGCGCTTCATCCACCACATCTTCACCTGGCTCATCATACTGTTCGTGGTGGTGCACATCTACATGGCCTTCTGGTACGATGTCGTGTTCAAGGAAGGCACCATCTCCTCCATGGTGGGGGGAAGGGTATTCAGAAAACCCCACGATTAGCCTCCGGCGCATCTCGCCCGGAGAAGGGATCAACCAGGGGGGAAGGGCGATACATCCTTTCCCCCCTCTTCACATCTAAAGGTTCCGATGAAAGAGCGGAAACTCGTCACAATTATGGGTCTCGGGAACATCCTTCTCAAGGATGAAGGGTATGGCGTGCACTTTGTCCAATGGTTCTCCCATCGCCACAGGCTCGACGCGCAAGCCCGGATCATCGATGGCGGCACCCTCGGGTACGGCCTCCTGGACATCGTCACGGACACGAGCCACCTTATCGTGATCGATGTCATCAAGACAGACGATGAGCCTGGCGCCATCTACCGCTTCAGCCGCGAGGAGATGGAGCTCAGGATGCCCGACCCCACAACGGCCCATGAGGTGGAGTTTCCCGACGTGCTCTGCATGGCGGAGCTCATGGATGCCTGCCCGGAGGTGACGTTCCTGTGTATCGTGCCCCAGTGCTATGGCACCCTGGAGCTTCAGATGACGCCGGTCATGACGGAAACCTTCCCCCGGATGGAAAAGCTGCTGCTCGAGGAGCTCGAGAGGCTCCGCGTGGGTGTGGAGGGGGTGTCCTGATGCACGAGATGTCGCTCTCGGCCTCCCTCCTCGCCATTGTCAGCGACTATGCCGGGCGGCACCATTTCTCCAAGGTCAATACGCTGAGGCTCTCCTTCGGGGCGCTTTCCTGCATCGAGCCGAGGTCGCTCGAGCTTGCCTTCGGGGTGCTCTCCCAGGGAACCCCGGCCCAGGACGCGCGACTTGAATTCGACATACAACCCGTGGTAGTCAAGTGTCTCACCTGCGAGCGGGAATCGGCCAGTGAGGAATTTCCCTGTCCCTGCCCGCAGTGCACGTCCAGCGAGGTGATCCTGATGAAGGGGACCGAGGAGCTCAAGCTCCTGGAAATGGATGTGGATTAGGAGGCAATAAAGTATGTGCATCGCCTTTCCGGGAAAGATCATATCCATCGACGAGAACAACTATGCCGTCATCGACATTGGCGGCACCAGGAGAGAGGCCTGCCTGGACGTGATCGACGAAGAGGTCGGGGTGGGTGACTACATCATCTGCCATGCGGGCTATGCCATTCACAAGGTGGACGAGGCCCAGGCGCAGGAAAATCTCGCATTGCTGAAGGAACTCCTGGAATATGAAGTTCATAGATGAGTACCGTGACCCGGTGATCGCCGAGCACCTCCTGGATGCCGTCAAGGCGAGGGCGCTCAAGATAGACAGGCAGGTCACCATCATGGAGGTTTGCGGCAGCCACACCTATGCCATCGGGCACTACGGGATCAGGAAGATGCTGCCGGCCTCCATCAGGCTCATCTCGGGTCCGGGCTGCCCCGTGTGCGTGACGGCCGGGCGGGACGTGGACACGGCACTTTTCCTGGCAGGCAGGAAGAATGTCATATTCACCACCTTCGGCGATATGCTCCGCGTGCCGGGCTCGGGCGGCAACAGCCTTCAGAAGGCCAGGGCACAGGGCGCCCAGGTCCGGGTGGTTTCTTCAGCCCTGGACGCGATCGAGATCGCCAGGAAGCATCCTGACAGAGAAGTGGTCTTCATGGGCATCGGCTTCGAGACGACCTCTCCGACCGTGGCCTCCATGATCAACGCGTGCAGAAAAGGCGGCATCAGGAACCTCTCGGTCTTTTCCGTGCACAAACTCATGCCGCCCGCCATCCATGTCCTCCTCAACGACCCGGCGCTCGCCGTGGACGGCTTTCTCTGTCCCGGCCACGTGAGCACGGTGATCGGCTTTTCGAGCTACCGGGAGATCACGGAAAAGGGCAGGGCTGCAGTGATCACCGGGTTCGAGCCAGTGGACATCCTCGAGGGGATCTTCATGCTCCTGGGCCAGTTCCTGTCGGGTGAGTATCAGGTGGAGAACCAGTACAGCCGGGGGGTGAAGCCGGAGGGCAACACCCGGGCGCAGGACCTGATGGCAGAGGTTTTCATGCCCGTGCCGTCCGAGTGGAGAGGGCTCGGGGTCATCGACGGCAGCGGTCTTGTCCTGCGGGACACTTTCTCCACCTTCAACGCGCTCGCCCGGTTCGATGTGCCCGTAATGGATTCCGAAGAAATCGAAGGGTGCATGTGCGGCTCGATCTTGAGGGGGGTGGCTACCCCGGACGAATGCCCGCTTTTCAGGGGCGCGTGCACGCCGCAGAACCCCATCGGCCCCTGCATGGTGTCCCGGGAAGGAACCTGCTCCACATACTACAGGTGCACATAAGGGAGGATATATACGTGGTGACCATAAGCGTAGTGAAACAGGTACTGGATGCCAATGACAGGATAGCCCAGGAGAATCGGAGACTGTTCGATGAAAAGGGCATCTACGTCATCAACCTCATGAGCTCCCCGGGCGCAGGGAAGACCTCCCTCGTGGAGAGAACCATCGAGGAGCTCAGGCAGAGGTATAAGCTGGCCGTGATCGAAGGCGATATACAGGACACCTATGATGCGGAGCGGGTGGCGGCCCTCGGGATCCCCGTGGTGCAGATCAACACCGGAGGCGGGTGCCACATCGATGCAAACATGGTGCGCGAGGCCATGGCAGACCTTCCGCTCGACGGGGTCGACCTGCTCATCGTCGAGAACGTGGGCAACCTCGTGTGCCCGGCGGAGTTCAAGGTAGGCGAGAACGACAAGATCATGATCCTCTCCACCCCGGAAGGGGCAGACAAGCCCTCCAAGTACCCGCTCATGTTCCACGAGTCCTCGGTGCTGCTCATCAACAAGATGGACCTCATGACGCACGTGAGCTTTGACCTGACAAAGGCAAGGGCGGATGCGCTCAAGTGCAACCCGGCGCTTGCGATCTTCGAGGTGTCCTGCAAGACGGGGAACGGCCTCGACGGGTGGTTTGCGTGGATTACGGAGCATATCGAGCGATTCAAGACAAGGACTGCGTGATCAGACGGGTACGGTACCAGTTTTCAGGGATCGTCCAGGGGGTGGGATTCAGGCCGTTCATCTACCGTTTGGCCATAGGTGGCGGCCTCGCGGGCTCTGTGTGCAACTCGACGCAGGGGGTCGTGGTCGAGGTGGAAGGCCCTGACCGGGCCATCGAAGGCTTCCTCTCCCGGGTGAGATCCCAGACTCCGCCCCTGGCGGAGATCTACGAGATCCACCAGGCGGAGCTCCCCCTGACAGGGGAAGAGGGGTTCCGCATCATCGAGAGCTCTCTTGCCGGTCAGGCCAATGTGCCCATCTCCCCGGACATCGCCACCTGCGACGAGTGCCTCAAGGAGCTCTTCGACCCGTCCGACAGGCGCTACCGCTACCCCTTTATCAACTGCACGAACTGCGGCCCCAGGCTCACCATCATCCACGACATCCCCTACGACCGCACGCGAACCTCCATGGCGGTCTTCCCTCTGTGCGAGAAATGCCGGCAGGAGTACGAGGATCCGGCAGACCGGAGATTCCATGCCGAGCCCAATGCGTGCAGCGTGTGCGGGCCTCGCCTTACCCTTCTCGACGCATCCGGAAAGGCCCTCGATACCGCTGACCCCCTTTCGGAGACCATCGCGCGGCTCGAGGCAGGCACTATTCTGGCCATCAAGGGGCTCGGAGGCTTTCACCTCTGCGTGGATGCGGGAAACGACGAAGCCGTGCGCAGGCTCAGGAGGCAAAAATTTCGCGAGGAGAAGCCCCTCGCCGTCATGGTGAGGGATTTGGCCGCGGCAAGGCGCATCGCCTACGTTTCCGGACCGGAAGAAGAGCTTCTGAGCTCCCCGTCGCGGCCCATCGTGCTGCTGCAGGCCAGGACACCGTGCCGGGTATCCGGCCGGGTTGCCCCGCACATGAGCACGCTCGGCATCATGCTCCCCTACACACCGCTCCACCACCTGCTCCTGCAGGGGGATTTTACCGCCCTCGTCATGACGAGCGCGAACAAGACCGACGAGCCCATCTGCATCAGCAATGACGAGGCCGTGACGCGCCTTTCAGGGATTGCGGAAGGCTTCCTCGTCCACAACCGGGACATCCTCGCGAGGTGCGACGACTCGGTCTCCATGGTGACGCGGTCCAGGCCGTACCTGCTCAGACGCTCCCGGGGATACGCCCCGAGGCCGCTGCTCCTGAAGAATGCCCTGCCCGAAGTCCTGGCGGTGGGGCCGCACCTCAAGTCGACGGTCTGCATCGCAAAGGGTGGGTTCGCCTTTCTGAGCCCGCATATCGGCGACCTGGAGACGCCTATGGCCCGTGATTTCCTCCACGAGACCATAGGGCGCATGCAGCACATCGTGCAGGCGAGACCCGACGTGGTCGCCTGCGACCTCCACCCCCGGTATTACTCCACCCGGGTCGCCTCCCAGCTAGGCGCCCGGGAGGTCATCGGCGTCCAGCACCACCACGCCCACATCGTGAGCTGCATGGCGGAAAACCGCATCGAGGGCAAGGTCATCGGCATGGCCATGGACGGCACCGGCTTCGGTGAGGACGGACGGATCTGGGGCGGG
>JAJFUP010000214.1 GCA_021372395.1 Deltaproteobacteria bacterium | reverse complement strand
GGAGATCTGAGACGCGAGATCAGCATGAACATCCGGCAGCTCATGGACATCGCTTCCTATCGGGGAATCAGGCACAGGAAGGGATTGCCGGTGCGCGGGCAGCATACGCACAACAACGCCCGTACGAGAAAAGGCCCGAGAAGAGCTGTCGTCGGAAAGAAGAAATAAGAAGGAAGAAGGAGTGCTTTCATGGCGAAGGCCAGACAGAAAACAGGACGCAAAAAGGCCAAGAAAGAGGTGAGTGAGGGGGTCGTGCACATTCAGGCCACCTTCAACAACACGATCATCACTATCACCGACCAGCAGGGCAGTACTCTTTCTTGGGCATCTTCCGGGTCACAGGGTTTCAAGGGATCGCGCAAATCGACTCCGTTTGCAGCCCAGATAGCTGCCCAGGAAGCTTGTAAGAAGGCGCAGGAATTCGGAATGAGAACTGCATTCGCATACATCAAGGGTCCTGGCGGCGGCCGGGAATCAGCCCTGAGAGCGATAAACGCAAGTGGTATCCGGATCACCGGCATCAAGGATGTAACGCCCATCCCTCACAACGGATGTCGGCCCCCGAAGAGACGCAGGGTATAACTGTAAAGGAGGACAAGTCTTGTCGAGATATACAGGACCGGTATGCAAGATATGCCGTAGAGAAGGGATGAAACTCTTCCTGAAGGGAGAGAGGTGTTTTACGGACAAGTGTGCCGTGGAACAACGGGAATATCCCCCCGGACAGCATGGACAGGGCAGGGTCAGGACCACCGAGTACAGGGTCCACCTGAGGGAGAAGCAGAAGGTGAGGAACACCTACGGGGTTTCCGAGGCCCAGTTCAAGCGGTACTACGACATCGCCAAACGCCGTAAGGGCGTCACCGGCGAACAGCTCCTCCAGCTGCTTGAAAGGAGGCTCGACAACATCGTCTACCGCCTTGGGTTTGCACCCTCCCGCAACGGTGCCAGACAGCTCATTACCCACGGACATATTACGGTGAATGCCCAAAAGGTGAACATTCCTTCATTCCTCGTGGATGCAGGAGACACCATTGAAGTCAAGGAAAAGAGCAAGAAAATTGAGTTCATCGGCCAGTCCCTCGAGAACCGTGAACAGCGCGGAATGAGCGAGTGGCTTGAAGTGGACAAGGACGCCAAGAAGGGGAAGGTGAAGGCATTGCCCGAGCGCAAAGACATGCCCCCGACGATCCAGGAGACCTTGATCATTGAGTACTACTCAAAATAAGACGTAAGACAAGGGTGCGGGATGATAGAGAAGAACTGGAAAGAGATCATAAAACCGACCAAGTTGGAGATCGTGGAGGATACGTACTCGAGTACGTACGCACGATTCAATGCCCAGCCACTGGAACGCGGCTTCGGTGTCACCATAGGGAACTCGCTGAGAAGGATACTGTTGTCGTCCATCTACGGCTCTGCCATCATTGGGGTGAAATTTGATGAATCCCTGGGTGTGCTCCATGAATTCTCCAGCATCTCGGGTGTCTACGAGGATGTCACCGACATCATCCTGAACCTCAAGAAGGTGGTGTTGCGCATGCACTCGGACAAGCCCCAGACGGTGTTCCTCGAGAAGACGGGCCCGTGCGAGATAACGGCCGGGGATATCGAGGCTACCGCCAAGATCGAGGTCATCAACCCGGAACAGGTGATTGCCACCATCCAGAACGACAGTACGGTCAAGCTGGAACTCAGGGTGGACTGGGGTCGCGGCTATGTCCCGGCCGAGCTCAACAAAGAGAAGCTCGATGCGCATGGATGGATTCCCATCGATGCGATCTTCTCTCCGGTGAGGAGAGTATCCTTCAACGTGACGCCCACCATTGTGGGCCGCAGAACAGACTATGACAGGCTTTCGCTCGAGATCTGGACGAACGGGGTCGTGACCCCTGACGACGCGCTGGCGTATGCCGCGAGGATACAGAAGGAATACATGGATGTGTTCATCAACTTCCAGGAGGAAGAGATCGAGCACGAGGTCAGGGAAGAGGAAAAGGACAAGGAACTGAACAACAACCTTTTCAGGACGGTCGAAGAGCTCGAGCTCTCGGTGAGGTCCGCCAACTGCCTGAAGAATGCCAATATGACGTATATCTATGAGCTTGTGCAGAAGACCGAGGCCGAGCTCCTGAAGACAAAGAATTTCGGCAGGAAATCCCTGGAAGAGATCAAGGAAAAGCTCTCCAAGATGGGACTCCACATTGGGATGAAGCTGCCCGATCTGCCCTCGCCTGAGGAGATTGAGGCACGTCGCAAGCGTATGGAAGAAGAGGAAAGTAAGTAGAATCGGGGTGGAGAGTCATGAATCATCATATTGCAGGAAGAAAACTCGGACGGACAACGGATCACAAGATAGCGATGCTCAGGAACCTGGTGACCTCGCTGATCCTCCATGACAGGCTCACCACAACCGAGGCGAAGGCCAAGGAGCTCAGGAGGATGGCCGAGCGGATGATCACACTCGGCAAGAAGGGTGACCTTGCTGCCATCAGGCGGGCTGCTCAGACAGTGAGATCGAAAGAGGCTATCGGCAAGCTCTTCAAAGACCTGGCACCGCTCTTCAAGACACGAAACGGCGGGTACACGCGGATCATCAAGTACAGGAACCGGAGGGGCGACGGCGCACCGCTCGCGATCATCGAGTGGGTAGAGTCTGTGGCTGGAGCACCCGAGAAGAAAGCTGCACCCAAGAAGGCCGTCGAGAATAAGGCTTGATCCGGCAGGAAGAACAATCTGCTGTCACGCTTTCATCAGTCACGTTTTCCTATGGTCTCAGGACCGTTCTCAAAGGGATCGACTTTGACGTACCCGCTGGTACCTACTGCGGGATAGTCGGTCCCAATGGGAGCGGAAAGACCACGCTCGCCTACCTCATCTCGGGGATCATCCAGCCGCAGGTCGGTTCGGTCGATACGCACGGGCTCAGGGTAGGGCTCGTGCTCAGCAATCCCGCGAACCAGATCGTGAGCCTCGTGGTCGAGGAAGACATCGCCTTCGGACCCGAGAACAGGGGCCTTTCAAGCCCCGAGATCCATGAGAGGATCGATTACGCGCTGGGTGCCGTCCACGGCGAGGACTTGCGCTTTGCTCTCACCTCGGCCCTTTCCGGGGGGCAGCTCGCCAAGATCGCCTATGCCGGCCAGATCGCTCTGGATGCCGATGTGCTCGTGCTGGACGAGGGTACGGTGATGCTCGATCCCCTGAGCAGGGATGTGCTCCTGAAGACCATCCGGGAGCTGAATAAGGACCTGGGCAAGACCATCATCCACATTACGCACCGGCTGGAAGATCTCGTGAGCGCCGATTTCGTGCTCGTCATAGGCGACGGAGCCATCATCATGAGGGATCTTGATGCGCTCAGCCTCGCCCGGATGCTGAACCCTCTGGACACCACCGGCATCGAGCCCGGACCCTGCCTTGCCTACCGTGTCTTCCTCGACGACCTCGCAATCGAGGACCAGGACCTGGAAAAGGCGACAATCCGGCTTGCGGGATTCCTCCGGAAGTCTCTACCCTGACCGGCCGGCAAGGGTGGGGATAGTTTCCTCCAGGGCCTATGCCCCGTGCAGCCCCGTGATGGTCTTCTTGAGGACTGTGGCGGAATGAGACAGGGCCGAAAGCTCCTCCCCGGTCAGGCTCCCCTCGATGATCTTTTCCACCCCGTGCCCGGAAACGATGCAGGGGACGCTCAGGCAGACATCCTGGATGCCGTATTCCCCGCTCAGGTAGGTGGATACGGCCATGACGCTGTGCTGGTCTCGAACGATGGCCGCCACGATCTGGACCATGGCCAGCCCGATGGCAAACGTGGTGGACCCCTTGTAGCCGATGATGTGGTAGGCGGAGTCCCGCACTTCTTCCACGATCTTTGAGTGCTCGATGTTCATGTCAGTGCAGCCGCGGCAGAGAAGGCAGTACTCCTGCATGGGCATGCCGGCGATGTGGGTCATGGACCAGGCGGCAAACTCGCTGTCACCATGCTCCCCCAGGATATAGGCGTGGACGTTGTGGACATCGACCCCGCAGTGTCTGCTGATGAGGTACCGGAACCTGGCACTGTCCAGGAAGGTGCCAGAGCCCATAACCCGCCCGCCGGGCAGGCCCGTTTTCTTCACCGCTGCATACGTGAGTATGTCCACAGGGTTGCTCACGACCACGATGACGGCGCGGGAGCCCTGAGAGGCAATGGCCTGGGCGATCCCCTCGATGATGGAGATGTTCCTCCTGAGCAGGTTCAGCCGCGACTCACCCGGCTGCTGCCTGGCCCCTGCCGTGATGAAGATCACCCGGGCATCGCGGCAATCGACCTCGGATCCTTCGCGAATGTGGACGGCAGGGAGGAACGGCAGCCCATGGACCAGGTCGAGAACCTGCCCCTTCACGAGCTCCCGGTTGTGGTCCAGGAGAACGATGTCATCGACGATCCCGCTCAGAGCAAGGGCATACGCGAACGTGGAACCGACTGCACCGGCCCCGATGATGACGACCTTTCTCCCCTCCCATTCAGTCTGGCCCATCATTGCCCCACTCTCACATTCATAAATCGCGGGGGCAAGATGTCAAGAGGGCATCATGACGGGCCGGACACTGCCTTGTCAGCTTTTCTCCTCGGGTGAGGGTTTCTCTTCACTCGTGGCGTGGACGGTTTCCTGGCCGTCCGCAGTGTCCTTTTGCACCTGACCCTGGGACGGTTTCGGCTCCGGGACATCCGGTACGCCCTGGCCGCCGCATGCCTTCAGGCAATCCACGAGGCAGCTCATGGAGTCGCTGCCCTGGCACAGGGAGTCGCCGCCGCAGCAGGACGAGTAGCAGTCATCGCGGCATTCAGCCCATGCGGGCGTATAAGCTACGCAAAGAATGCCTGCCAGGAAAAGAAACGAGAGTGCTGCCAGGGTGATCTTTTTGGTCATGTTGTCCTCCATCTCAAGGTATGTTCAAACAGCTTGTAAAAATCGTGCTGCAGCCCCCGGAGGCCCTCACCACTTCTCTCCCAGGGTCTCCGAGCGTTTCTGCAGGTACTCGTTTTCGGTGATGAGCCGCCCTCTCCTGAGGGCTTCGAGCTTCTCGAGCTTCGCGGCAAAATCGGTTTCTTCAGCGAGGGGTCCTTCCTCGGACAGCGATTCTACATCGAGGATCGTCATGGCAGGGGGATTCCTTCCCAGCAGGCCCATAAGCCCGTACACGATGAACGAGATGCACACGGCCGCCCACAGGACGAAGAACAGCGTCACGTATGTGCGTGCCTCGCCCTCGGCGACATCTAGAAAGACCGTGCCGAAGGCGAAAAACAGGATTCCGAAGACGGCCAGGGCGAAAACCGCCAGAACGGACCTCTTCATGATGCACCTTCCCTGATGTCGGTTGAGAGCATGGATTTTCCGGTAATACCGGGAATCCCCATCAATGCGATGATTACACGGGTATGCCCGGGAGTTCAAGAAGATCGTGCAGCTTGCCGGGGTCAGGCCTCAACATTTGACACAAACACGATCTGTTGATTGTCGAGGCCTGACCCCGGCCTTATGCTCGTCTTTTGCCGAGGCCCTGGATCACGAGACCGGTCACGATGAACACGAGCCCGATGAACGTGGACGCATAGATCTCTTCGCCCACGAAGAAGCGAATGAAGACGAGCGACAGAAACGGCGACAGGAAGATGAGGTTGCCCACCTTGGCGGTGTTCTCCGAGAGCTTGAGTGCCTTGAGCCAGAAGACGAAGGTGATGCCCATCTCGAAGATGCCGACGTATGCCGCTCCCAGGAGCCCACGGGGGTCGGAGACGGAGAGGTTGGAGAAGAGCACGCATGCAAAAAAGATGAACGGCAAGCCGAAGAGGAAGGCCAGCAAAAGGCTCAAGACCGGATCGCGGTCGTCTCTGGTCCCCAGAATCCAGGAGAGCGACCAGACAACCGTGCTCGCCAGCGCCAGGAAGACGCCCAGCGGTGCGAAGGCGGAAAAGCTCAGCATCTCGCCCCGGGTGGAGATCACCACCACCCCCAGGTAGCAGACGATCCCTGCCGCGATCTCCCGGGTCTTGATCCTCTGCCCCAGCAGCGGAATGGACAGGTAGGTGAGCGTGAGCGCCCAGGTGTAGTTCAGCGGCTGCGCGACCTGGGCCGGCAGCAGGGCATATGCCTTGAACAGGATGAGGTAGTAGAGGAAAGGGGTCAGGAGGCCGAGCTGGAGAGAGTGGAGGTACTGGCTTCCCGAGCAGGAGAAGAGGAGGGAGGTCTTCCCCTGGAGCACGAGAATGAGGCCCAAGGTTGCAGTCGAGACCAGCGATGCATACAGGAGGAGCTGGATCGGATCGAGGTAGCCTAGCGTGATCTTGAATGCCGATGCCACCGTGGACCAGAGCAGAACCGTTGCGATGGCACAGAGGTATGCCTTCTGCTGGTTTTTCATGCTCTTTCCTGCAGGATGGGCGAACGTGCCTACGGGGCCTTGTCGGTCATGGTCTGGATGGCCTGTTTGAACCTGGTCACCTCAAGAGGAATCGGATCGACCTTTCCCGAAAGGATGTCCTTCGAGCTCAGCCCGCTCCTGCCATAAAGGGCCGAGGTGGCGGCCTCGTCCACCTTGAGGGACGATCCCTGGAGCGCAAACCCTGCATTCAGGCCCACGGCATGGGAGAATGAGTAGATCTCCGTCTGGAGACCGGCATCGGTGTTTTCATCCATCTGGAGGCCGATGATGCCGGCCACGAGGGATACGTCGGCCCCCATGATGAAATTTCCCTGCGATTTAATATCGTGCGGCGTGTTCCGCCTGAAGACCATCACCACATCGCTCGACGAGATGCCTGCCTGCAGGCCGACGCTTCCACCGGTGACGGTGATCATAACCGGGTTGCCCCAGTTTCCGCCCCCATTCTTGACGATGAGGACCCCCTTGCCGCGGCGCGCCCCGAACAGGAAGCTCATCTTCACCAGACGGGGGATGATGATGATGCCGGAGGCCTGCTCCAGGAATGAAGAAGGCAGTGTGGCCCGTTTGGCCGCCATGGTCTTCGTGAATACCTGGAGGGCATTCTGGAGCCTGGCCGCTCCCGCACTATCTGGTGCAGCAATTGCCTGATATGAAAAGAGAAATACGAGCAGCATTGCAAGCAGCAGGCGCATTCTCCTCATCGTTCTTTTCTCCTTGTCATGTGTACGAATCATTGGGAGGTTTTCAGTGTACTAAAAAGCCGTTCAGGAGTCCATCCCTTTGACGAACGGTCCTTGGTGCCCTCAGGCTGCATCCGCTCCGGTGCTGTCGACGCTGCCATCAGAAGATTGCGGAGGCGGCAGATCCGAACCCAGGAGGATCGCAATCCAGGTGGTGGACTCGAAGCTCTCGCAGACGATCTTGAGGATCATGGTCAGCGGGACCGACAGCAGCATACCCACCGGGCCCAGCACCCACCCCCAGAAGATCAGGGACAGGAAGACCACGAGCATCGAGAGCGAGAGGCCTCTGCCCATGAAGTAGGGTTCGAGGATATCGGCCGTGATCGTCTTGATGATGATGTACCCCAGGATCACCATGCCTGCCGAAACCGGGCCTGAATCCACCAGGGAGAGCAGGATGGGTGGAATGGCGGCGATGAGCGGGCCGATGTTGGGGATATAGTTCAGCAGGAAGGTCACCAGTCCCCACAGGACCGAGTACTTTACCCCGAGCACCATGAGCCAGAGCATCACCACGATGCCGGTGAACAGGCTGATCCACGTCTTGAGGGCAAGATATTTCTCGATGATATGGAAGATTCTGTCGATGGCCTCTACGCTTGTCCCCGATGACCCGTGCGCCGTCATGAGCTTTTCCGCGAAGCTCGATGCCTCGATCAGGATGAACACCACGATGAACAGGATCAGGAAGGCATAGGTGAGTACGCTGCCGAGGCCGCTCAGGATGTTGGCCACGACCTGCATGACCGATCCCGGGTCCAGGTACTGGAGAAACACGCTCTCGGAAACGCTGATGCCGTAGCTCCTGAGCCATATGACGAGCGTGATCAGGAGTTCCTGGATGCGTTTCTGGTAGACGGGCATCTGCAGCATGAAATCGCTGACAGAGGCGCCGATGTAGGCGCCGACGCCGATCATGGCCCCGATGATCACCGAGATGATGACGGCCACGGCGAGTACGGCGGGGACGCGCTTCCTGCGCATCCACGAAAACGGGCCTGCACACATGACTGCGATGAAGACCGACAGGAGAAACGGGACGATGATGGAGGATGCCGCGCGCATGCCGGCGATCACGATCACGATGCATGCGAGGCTCACCAGGAGCTGGTTGTCTCCCCGCTCTTTGATTTCATTCCCCATGGGTTTCCCTTGCGTCCTTTTCCCTGAAACGTGAGGGATTATGTCCGATGACGGCGCGCATGTCAAGGAAGGCCGGGTGGGGCCTTCGAACGAAGGGGCGGGCTGTCGGGAGATGTTCCACGGGCTTGTCAGATGAGGCTTTTTTTCAGGGCATCGAGTTCCCTGCCGGTTTCGGAGAACTCCCGGGTCGTCTGTCTGAGGCGGTGTGCGAGGATCTCGGTGAGGAGCCGGAAGTAGACGGCGTCGAAGGGGAGGCGTTCTTCCGGGGTGAGCCTGTCACGGAAAGAGGCATCCACGGCGAGACAGGTGATGTTTGTTGCCGCGCAGACGGTTGCGGAGCGGGGTTCTCCGTCGATGACGGACAGCTCGCCAAAGGTGCCGTCGTGAGAGTCGATCCGCGCGATCACCTTCCCCTGCTTCAGCACGCTCACCTCGCCGCTCAGGATGATGTAGAACCAGGTGTCGTAATCGCCTTCCTTCGTGATGATCTCGCCTTTCTCGTACTTGCGGAGCTTGCTCAGCTCGAGGATGGCCATGAGGTGGCCTTCCTCGTGGAGATTGAGGAATGGAACCTTCCTGAGGATGTCGATGATGTTCTTCTTTCCCCCCAGGTATGAAGTCTCTTCCATGTACCCTCCCTGAACCCAACATGTACATCAATCGATTTTCACTGTAAAGCTGCACCGTATCTGCCCGCTGCAGGTCGTTTCCCGGGCGGGGAGTGCTGCTGCCCCGAGATCACGCTCAAGGGCTGCTTCGGCATTTCCGCACCGGGTTTGTCAGGGAGCAGGGCAGGCCGCAGGCGCACTTTCCGCACACATCGGCGCGTCCGCCCATGCCCAGGCGGGCCTCGTTGTCGAGGAGAACGCGGTAGCACGCCCGGGCGTCGAAGCCGCTCTCGGACAGGGCCTTGCCCCTGCATTTTTCCAGGCAGGCGGTGCAGGCAAGACCTGCCCTCCGGAGGCAGGATTCGTCCTCCTGCCTGGGGGTCGGTGCCACGGTCAGATCCGTCACGAGACTGCCGAGCCTTCCGCAGCAGCCCTGTTCGGTGATGAGCAGCCGGTTCAACCCGAAGGTGCCCAGACCCGCGATGTACCCGACATGGCGGTGAGACCATGCGCTCACAAGGCTTTCTTCGTCGAAGTCGTGGGTAGCGGGAATCGTGACTGCCCGGTAGCCCCGGGAGCCCAGAACATGGACGAGACGCGCATTGATGAGCGCAATGAGCTCGTTGGTCTCACGGTATGCGGTTGCCCACTGTGCGCTGGGAAGGGTTCCTGCCACATTGCTCGCAGGGATGGATCTCTCGAAGGGGAGGAAAAAGGCGATGACGGTCCGGGCATTCTTCAGAAGGTCCGAGGGCAGGAGGTGTCCTGGGTGCGCCACGTGTTGCAGACGTTCGAACAGGGGGTCCGATGCGAGTGCATAACCCACCAGCGGATCTCTCCATGCGCTGCGGACGGATTCGCGTGAGGCGAACCCGGCAATGGTCTCCCCTATTTCCTGCCCGACGAGGCCCTTCATGTCCATGTGCGTCTCAGGCCCTGCAAGATGAGGCCCGGCGGCACCTGAAGCCCAATCAATGCGCCGGAAGGCCTCAGGGCCGTATCTTCCTGCACTCCAGGTAGTAGCGCTTCTCGTCGGCGTGCCCCATGGAGAAGGCCTTCCTCGGCAGAACGCCCTCCAGGATGATGGTCTTGAAGAGGTCGTTCTTGGGGAACACCGGAAGCAGGAGGCCCACGGTCCGGGGTTTCGCGGCAAGCTCCAGGACCACCTCGTCGCCGTGGATGTAGTCGATCTTCACCTCGGGGTGCTCCTGGCAGAAGGCGTCGAGGAATGCCTGGATGCTGCCCACCTCCACGTTCCATCTCGGGTTGCCGATGGTGACATACCCCCGCTGCTCGCCGGCCACGAAGGCCACGGTGTGGCTGCCTGCCTTCTTTTGCGGTGAGGTGGTCCATGTGGAGGCGTCCTCGCAGGCGGTGTTCGAGAAGTGCATGCCCTGGGCCTCGAAGAAGGCAGCCATGGCCTTCATGAGCTCTGCCGGGCTCACGTTGAACAGGACCCGGTGGATGGGCTCGAACTCGAGCCCCCTGTCGTGAACGTTCACGAGCTCCACCAGCGCATAGCGCGCGGGGTGCCGCATGATGGCGGCCTTGTCTTCCGCCTGGCCCTTGATCTGCTCCCAGAAGAGCTTTGCCGAGGCGAGCGAATGATTGCCGTCGCCCACGGCGTATGTGAGCACGTCGCGTGATTTCACCTGGTACTGCTCGCAGAAGTTTCTCGGGTCGGCAAGGTCGTGGAGGCTGCTGGCGATGGACATGATGGCATTCTTGTCATCCACCAGGTAGCCCCTGACGTGACCGCCTCCCATCATGAGGTCGAAGTCGTAGAGCTTGGTGAGTCTCCTGCCGAACATCGGCTCGATGACGGTCCTGGCAGGATCGTCGATGAGGACCATGATGTGGGGCGACTCGATGGCGGCGCCGCTGCGGATGCCCACGCGCACCGGAAGGCGTTCGACGACCGTTCCCTCGGTGGCGCGGATCAGGCTCGTGCTGCCTTTGCGGAAGTCGTAGCGCTCCAGGTCGAGGCAGACCATGAGGCCGTTCCTTTTCTTTCCCCGCGAGGTGGTCCTCTCGACCAGGATGAAGCCTTCGCGTGCGGGCGCCAGGATGCCTTCCTCCAGGTAGAGCTCCATGTCCTGCCAGATCTTCGAGGTGAGGTCCCGGTATGCCGGGTCTTCGAGGTATGCCTCGGGGAAGATGAGGCGGAAGGTGGACGGCGAGGAGCCCGTGAACTCTTCCACCCGGTTCCAGTACCCGGGCTGGGAAGTGAACTGATCGCAGGCCACCACGGCCCATTTCTCGAGGTCTGTCCCC